>CAZICY010000007.1:0-60710 GCA_964537955.1 uncultured Actinomyces sp.
GCCCCGGCCAAGAAGGCCGCTCCCGCGAAGAAGGCTGCGCCCGCGAAGAAGGCTGCGCCCGTCAAGAAGGCCGCTCCTGCGAAGAAGGCTGCGCCCGCGAAGAAGGCTGCCCCGCTCGAGAAGGCTGCGCCCGCGAAGAAGGCTGCGCCCGTCAAGAAGGCTGCCCCGGTCAAGAAGGCCGCGCCGGCGAAGAAGCGACTGGCCGTTCGGGAGGACGAGTCGCCGTGGACGCCGGCGGAGATCGCCGAGGTGCGCAAGGCCCTGGAGGCCGACGTCGTGCGACTGCTCGAGGAGATCGCCATCGCCGAGCAGGACATCGCCGAGCTCGTGGCCGACTCCGGCGACGGTGCGGGTGATGACCAGGCGGATGCGGGAAGCAAGACCTTCGAGCGCGAGCATGAGATGTCGCTGGCCAACAACGCGCGCGACATGCTGCAGCAGACGGAGCATGCCCTGGCTCGCATCGATAACGGCTCCTACGGCATGTGCGAGATGTGCGGCAAGCCCGTCGGCAAGCTGAGGCTCCAGGCCTTCCCGCGCGCCACGATGTGCCTTGCGTGCAAGGAGATCGAGGAGCGCCGGGCCTACTAGGCCTTGGTCGGATCACGCCGCCCGCCTGTCGCGGCGTAGCCTGGTCAAATGACGGACGAGCCCTCCACGCCCGGTCCCACGCAGCGCCGCCCGAGGCTCGTCTGGGTGACGCTCTCGGTGGCACTCATCGTCATCCTCATCGACCAGGCCACCAAGGCCTGGGCCCTGGCCGTGCTGCAGCCGCGCATCGCCAGCGGCGAGGGCCCGGTCGAGGTCGTCGGGCAGTGGTTCCGGCTCACCTTCGTCGAGAACACGGGTGCGGGCTTCGGCATCGGCTCGGGCTTCACCTGGCTCTTCGCCATCATCGCCACCGTGGTGGCGGTGGTGATCGTCCGCACGGCGACGCGACTGGGCAGCATGCCCTGGGCCATTGCCCTGGGTGGCCTGCTGGGCGGGGCCGTGGGCAACCTCATCGACCGGCTCACCAGGCCCCCCGGCTTCGGCGAGGAGTACGCCGGGCCCGGCCAGGGCTACGTCGTCGACTTCTTCCAACTTCCCTACTGGCCCGTCTTCAACGTCGCGGACGTGGCCATCGTGGGCTCGGCCATCCTCATGGTGATCCTCACCATCCGCGGCGTCGACATGTCGGGCAAGCCCCGCGTCAGTGTCGATGCCTGACACCCGACGGCTTCCCGTGCCGGAAGGGCTCGCGGGTGAGCGCGCCGATGTCGCGCTCTCGCGCCTGCTGGGCCTGTCACGGTCCGCCGCCGCCGACCTGTGCGCCGGTGGCGCGGTAATGCAGGACGGCCGGCCGGTGGGCAAGTCCGACCGACTCGTCGCCGACGCATGGATCGAGGTGACGCTGCCCGAGCCGGAGGTCGAGCGGGCACCGGAGCCGGTCGAGGGGATGCGCATCATCGTGGATGACGACGACATCGTCATCGTCGACAAGCCCGTGGGTGTCGCCGCTCACCCGAGCCCGGGCTGGGACGGGCCCACCGTCGTCGGGGGCCTCGCGGCTGCCGGCTACCGGATCTCGACGTCGGGAGCTGCCGAGCGACAGGGCGTCGTGCACCGCCTGGACGTCGGGACCACGGGGCTCATGGTGGTGGCCAAGAGCGAGGCGGCGTACGCCGACCTCAAGCGGCAGTTCAAGGATCGATCGGTCACGAAGGTCTACCGCGCGATCGCGCAGGGCCACCTCGATCCCCTGACGGGCACGATCGACGCGCCGATCGGTCGGCACCCCAACGCCGACTACAAGATGGCGGTCGTCACCGGCGGCCGCCCCAGCGTGACGCACTACGAGACGCTCGAGGCCTTCCCGCATGCGAGCCTGCTCGAGATCGACCTCGAGACCGGCCGCACCCACCAGATCCGCGTGCACATGGCCGCGATGCGCCACCCCCTTGTCGGTGACACGACGTACGGCGCGGATCCGACCCTGGCGCATCGCGTCGGCCTCACCCGGCCGGCATTGCACGCCGCGCGGCTCGAGATCTCGCATCCGGCGACGGGGGAGTTGGTCGTCGTGGAGTCACCTGATCCGCCGGACTTCGTCGAGGCTCTGCGACGTCTCGCGGACGGCGCCTAGTCTGTGTCGCCCGACCTTTCAGGGAGATGACCGGGACCGACGCCATGCTCACGGCGGCGGCTCCCGGCTACCTCGTGGGAACTCCGCCGCGGGAGTTCATTCGTCGATTCGGTATCCCACCTTCATCGTCACCTGGAAGTGACTGACTTCTCCGTCGTGGATGTGACCACGCACCTCGACGACCTCGAACCAATTGAGTCGGTGCACGGCCTCAGATGCCGATGCCACGCCGTTGCGAATGGCGTCGTCGATCCCGCTATTGGAAGTACCGACGATCTCCGTGATGCGATAGGTGCGATTGGGCACCGCTGACCTCCTCTGCTCGACAACCTAGGAGCAACGAACGTAGCGAAGCCGCCACGGGGTCCGCGAGCATTTGGGGCGAAGGGTGAGACGCTCTCGCGGAATCCCGCGCCGAACGTCGTCGGGGCCTAGTCTGTGGCGCCGGACAAGCCAGGAGGCTGAACGTGACCGACACCATTCTCAAGGCTGGCTCCATCATCACGATGGACCCGGCGAATCCGCGCGCGGAGGCGATTGCCTTCGATTCGGCCACCGGTGTGATCACCGCCGTGGGCACGGTGGCGGACTGCCAGGCGGTGGCTCCCGGAGTCGATGTCACCGACCTGGGCCAGACCGTCCTCATGCCGGGCTTCGTCGAGGCGCACAGCCACCCGATTCTCGCCGGGCTCCTCACCCAGGCCCCGGTCTACTGGATCGCGGCGTCCAATGGCTACACAACCTTCGCCCAGGTTGCGGCGCTGTGGACCTCGGTCAACTCCGATGCGCCGGCGGGTGCCCCGGTCGTGTTCTACGGCCTGGACCGCCCCACCCAGGGCGTGGGGGCGCCCACCAACACGACCCTGGATGGCTACTTCCCTGATCGCCCGGCGGTCGTCCTCGACAATTCCGGACACGCCGTCTACGTCAACTCGAAGGTGATCGCGTCCCTGGGGTGGCCCGACGGCAAGCCGCCCGCCGACCCGCCGGGAGCGCGGTATGGGCGCAACGCCGACGGCACCTCCAACGGCATCGGCTACGAGACGGCCGCCATCGTGACCATGGCGATGCCCACCATCAACCAGGTCGTCACCGATCCGCTCAAGTCCGCCGCGGCGTTCATCCACCTCATGGCGAGCAACGGCATCACCGCGACGACAGACATGGCGTACGCCGACTCGATGACCTCGGGCTACGAGGCGCTGCTCTCCCAGCCCGACACACCCCTGCGCCTGAGCTTCTACCGCTCCATGTCCGGCCCGGGTGCGCACGAGCTGGTGGACACATCGCTGTCCGCTGCGATGTTTCAGCAGTTGGGCGTCAAGATGTGGGCTGACGGATCGCCCTTCCTTGGGACCCTGGCCGCCTCCTTCCCCTACGTCGACAGCGACGTCGTGCAGAAGGCGGATATCCCGATCGGCCCGGGCAGCGACGCGAACATGAACTGGACGCGGCAGCACCTGGACCCGATCCTCGACAGCTTCGCGGGCAGCGGCGTGCAGCTCGCCTCTCACATCAACGGGGACGTCGCTCTCGACATCATCCTGGACGCCTACGAGCGCGCCCTCGCCACGCAAGGACTCCTGGGCACGGACCACCGCTGGCGCATCGAGCACTGCGGGGGCGCGCGCGCCGACCAGCTGCAGCGCGCGCACGCCATGGGCCTGGTGCTCTCGCTCGCGCTCTACCAGGTCGTCTACTGGGGTGACCTGCTCGACGGGCAGCTCTTCGCGTCGGACATCGGATCGCAGTGGGCGCGGACCGCAGACGCTGCGGACGCGGGCATGCGCTTCTCGCTGCACTTCGACGGCCCCCTGAGCCCTCCGATCCCGCTCAACAACATCCAGTGCGCCGTCACTCGCATGTCCCTCGCGGGTCATGTGCACGGGCGCGACCAGATCATCAGCCTTGATCAGGCGCTGCGCGCCTACACCATCGACGCGGCGTACGGCATTCGCCGCGAGCATGAGATCGGCTCGCTCGAGCGAGGCAAGCTGGCGGACCTGGTGGAGTTGTCCATGGACCCCTACCTCGCCGATCCCGTCCAGTTGACCCGGCAGGTGAAGGTCCAGGGCACGTGGCTATCGGGGCACAGGATCGACCTCGCGGCCTACCTCGAGCAGGTTGCGGCGGTCGACCCGGCTGCCCATCCTGTCGATCACGCCGACGTCATCGCCTCGCATACCTGCTGACCCGACCCCGCCCGAGCCGGGGCTGCCGGGACTCACGTGACGGGCGTGACGACCCCGGCCTCTCGGCGCGTCGGCCCGGGAGCGGGGTCAGACTCCCGGACTAGGGTGAGCGGGTGACTTCAGGAGGCTCCGGCGGCGACTTCGTCCACCTCCACGTGCACACCGAGTACTCCATGCTCGACGGCGCGAGTCGCCTGCCCGATCTCATGTCCGCGGCTGCAGAGCAGGGCATGCCGGCCATCGCGATGACCGACCACGGCACCCTCTACGGCGCCTACGACTTCTACAAGTCAGCCAAGGCCGCCGGCATCAAGCCGATCATCGGGCTCGAGGGCTACTACGCACCACAGGGCCGCTTCGAGCGGCGCCCCTTCGACTTCGGAGGCGGCTTCGACGAAGGCGCGAGCGAGGATGGCTCCGGCGGTCGCGGGACGCAGAGCTACACCCACATGACCCTGTGGGCGCAGGACACGGGTGGCATGCACAACCTCTTCCGCCTCGCGTCGCTCGCCAGCCTCGAGGGTTACTACTTCAAGCCCCGCTTCGATCGCGAGTTGCTCGACACCTACGGCAAGGGGCTCATCGGCACGACCGGCTGCCCTTCGGGAGAGGTCAACCGCTGGCTCCAGGCGGGCAACTACGACAAGGCCCTGGCCGCTGCGGCCGACATGCGCGACATCCTCGGTCCCGACAACTACTTCGTCGAGGTGATGGATCACGGCCTCGCCATCGAGCGGCGCTTCCGCGAGGACCTGCTCAAGATCGCGCGTGCGCTCGACCTCCCGCTCGTCGCGACCAATGACCTGCACTATGTCCACGCCGGAGATGCAGACACCCATGACGTGCTCTTGTGCATCGGCACGCGCACGACGATGGACGATCCCAAGCGCTTCCGATTCGACGCGCGTGACTTCTACCTCAAGACTTCCGCCGAGATGCGCGATGTCTGGCGCGAGCTGCCCGAGGCCTGCGACAACACCCTGCTCATTGCAGAGCGCTGCGAGGTGACCTTCAACGAGGGCGCCAACCTCATGCCGCAGTTCCCCGTGCCCGCGGGGGAGAGCGAGGATTCGTGGCTCGTCGCCGAGGTCGAGCGCGGCCTCGCGCGGCGCTACCCCGGAGGCGTCCCCGACAACGTCCGGCAGCAGGCGACCTACGAGCTCGGGGTCATCTGCCAGATGGGCTTCCCCGGCTACTTCCTCGTCGTCGCCGACCTCGTGCGTCACGCCAAGGACAACGGCATCCGCGTCGGCCCCGGCCGAGGGTCTGCCGCGGGCGCGATGATCGCCTACGCGCTGGGGATCACCGACCTCGATCCGATCAAGCACGGGCTGCTCTTCGAGCGCTTCCTCAATCCCGAGCGCATCTCCATGCCCGACATCGACATCGACTTCGACGAGCGTCGCCGCGCCGACATGATCCGATACGCGACGGAGAAGTACGGCGAGGAGCGCGTCGCGCAGATCGTCACCTTCGGCTCGATCAAGGCCAAGGCCGCGGTCAAGGACGCCGCGCGGGTCCTCGGCTACCCCTATGCCCTTGGCGACCGGATCACCAAGGCCATGCCCCCGTCAGTGATGGGCAAGGACATCCCGCTGTCGGGTGTCTTCGACAAGGAGCACTCGCGCTACGGCGAGGCCGCCGAGTTCCGCGCGCTCTACGAAGCGGATCCCGATGTCGCCAAGGTCGTCGACACCGCGCGAGGACTCGAGGGCTTGAAGCGCCAGCCCGGCGTGCATGCGGCCGGCGTGATCCTGTGCCGCGAACCACTCATGGACGTCATCCCGGTGTGGCGTCGCGAGCAGGATGGCGCCGTCATCACGCAGTTCGACATGGGTGCGTGCGAGGCCCTGGGCCTGCTCAAGATGGACTTCCTCGGGCTGCGCAACCTCACCGTCCTCGATGACTGCCTTGCCAACATCCAGGCCAACCGCGGCGAGACCGTCGTCCTCGAGGACCTCGCGCTCGCCGACGGCCCGACCTTCGAACTCCTCTCGCGCGGCGAGACCCTCGGGGTCTTCCAGTTGGACGGCGGTCCGATGCGCGCGCTCCTGCGCTCGATGCAGCCGGACTCCTTCGAGGACATCTCGGCCGTCCTCGCCCTCTATCGACCCGGGCCCATGGGCGCCAATGCCCACAACGACTACGCCGACCGCAAGAACGGCCGCAAGCCCGTGGTGCCCATCCATCCGGAGCTCGCCGAGCCGCTCGCCGAGATCCTCGGCGACACCTACGGCCTGATCGTCTATCAGGAGCAGGTCATGGCCATCGCGCAGAAGCTCGCGGGCTATTCCCTCGGCAACGCCGACCTCCTGCGTCGCGCCATGGGCAAGAAGAAGAAGGAGATCCTCGACAAGGAATACGTCCCCTTCCGCGAGGGCATGCAGGCCAACGGCTATTCCGACGGCGCAATCCAGACCCTGTGGGACATCCTCGTCCCGTTCTCCGACTACGCCTTCAACAAGGCCCACACCGCGGGCTACGGCCTGGTGTCCTTCTGGACCGCCTATCTCAAGGCCAACTACCCGCAGGAGTACATGGCCGCCCTGCTCACCTCCGTCAAGGACGACAAGGACAAGAGCGCGGTCTACCTCAACGAGTGCCGGCGCATGGGCATCAAGGTCCTGCCCCCCGACGTCAACGACTCCGACTTCGACTTCACCCCGCGCGGCAGCGACATCCGCTTCGGCCTGTCGGCGATCCGCAACGTCGGTGCCAACGTCGTCGCCTCCATCCTGGAGACCCGCAAGTCGCAGGGACGATTCGCGAGCTTCTACGACTTCATCGACAAGGTCGAGGCCTCGGTGTGCAACAAGCGCGTCGTGGAGAGCCTCATCAAGGCCGGCGCCTTCGACTCGCTCGGCGACTCCCGGCGCGGCCTCATCACCATCCACGAGCAGGTGATCGACGCCGCCGTCGACCTCAAGCGGGCCGAGGCGATTGGGCAGTTCGACCTCTTCGGAGGGATGGGCGAGGACGAGGGAGCTCCGAGCCTCCTGGTCAAGCCGGAGATTCCGCTCGGAGAGTGGGAGAAGGCCACCCTCCTCGCCCACGAGCGCGACATGCTCGGCCTCTACGTGTCCGACCATCCCCTCTACGGCGTCGAGCAGCTGCTCGCGCAGTCCACCGACTGCTCCGTCGTCCACGTGCACGCCGGCGACCGCCCCGAGGGACAGGTCGTCACCGTGGGCGGGCTCGTCACCGGCGTGCAGCGCAAGACCACCAAGCAGGGTTCGGTCTGGGCGATCGTCACGCTCGAGGACCTCGACGGAGCGGTCGAGGTCATGGTGTTCCCGCAGACCTACGCCGCCGCCAGCACGCTCCTGGTCGACGACGCGATCCTGCTCGTGCGCGGCCGCATCGATCGCCCGGACGAGGATGCCGCGCGTCTGGTGGCGATGGAGATCATGCAGCCCGACGTGAGCCAGGCGCCCGCGGGGCCGGTGCGCCTGACCATGCCGGCGGCCCGGTGCGTGCCTCCCGTCGTCGAGCGACTCAAGGAGATCCTGGCGGCGCATCCGGGCACCACCGAGGTGCACCTGCACCTGGGCTCCTCCGGCCGCACGACCGTGCTGCGACTCGATGACCGGCTGCGCGTGACACCGAGTCCTGCGCTCTACGGCGACCTCAAGGCCCTGCTCGGCCCCGCCTGCCTCACCTGACCTCTGATGAGACGCCTCGCTGCATCCCTCGTCGCCCTCGTGGGCGTGATCGGCCTGGGCGCGCTGCTCGGACTCGTATGGGAGGCGCTGGCTCCGCGGGTCACCCTCGTCATCGCGTCGGACGGCCGGCCCTATCCGGAGGGCTACCAGCCCGAGGGCTACATGACCGACGACGGCATCGCAGCGCTGCTGTGCCTGGCGGCAGGCCTGGTCACCGGCCTCGCGGCCGTGTGGGTGTCGCGGCGCATCGGCTCGCGCGACCGGGCGCTCCTCGTCGCGCTGGCGAGCGTGCTCGTGCTGGGGACAGCCGGCGCCCTTGCGCTGCGGTGGGCCGGTGAGGCGGCCGGCAGCTTCGACTTCGACGTCCTGGTGGCCTCGAGCGTCGAGGGCGCGACCGTCACGGCGCCCCTCACCTTGCGCATGACCGGCGTGCTCGTGCTGTGGCCCCTCGCCGGCGTACTCGTCGTCTTCCTGGCGTCGATGGGCGACTGGTGGCGCGGCCGCGGCCGGGTCGACGCCTACTCCTGACCGTCTCCCGCGCCCGCTGACGTCGAGATCGGTGCGACGTGCGCGTTTGTCATCCGCACGAGGTCCTCCGGGGCCAGCCCGATGTCGAGACCCCGGCGGCCGCCGGAGACGTAGACGACCGGCTGCCCCATGGCGCTCGCGTCGAGGACCGTGGGGAGCGTGGTGCGCTGGCCCAGCGGCGAGATGCCTCCGGCGACATAGCCGGTCACGCGCTCGGCCGCCGCCACCTCCATCATGCGCGCTCGCTTGCCCCCGCGGGATGCAGCGAGCGCCTTGAGGTCGAGCTTCCCCGTCACCGGGACGATCGCGACGACGTGCGATCCGTCGACATCGGCGAGGAGCGTCTTGAAGACCGCGTCAGCGTCGAGCCCGAGTGCATCCACGGCCTCCTGGCCGAAGTCCGCCCGGGCGGGGTCGTGATCGTAGGCATGGACCTCATGCTCGATACCCGCGCGTTGCAGGGCGACCAGCGCCGGAGTGCCCGACGGCGTGGAGCGCGCCATCAGTTGGGGCCGAAGGGCTCGCGTGCCAGGTCCACGGCAGGCAGGGAAGGCACGTGCTGGATGAGTGAGGTCTCTCGACGGAGGAAGCCCAACTCGGCGCGCAGTCGCGCGGAGTCGTCCGTCGCCTCGAGGAAGGCCTGGCGCGTGGCGAGGTCAGCGACGACGGCGGCGCCGATCAGGTAGGACAGCACACGCGGGTCGTCGGGCAGTTCGGTGTCATCGGGCTCGTCGGTGAGCAGGCCGCGGTAGTCGCGGAATCGCGCCGCGACGGACTGAGCGAGAGGGGCGCTAGCGTCACCGGGCTCCTCGTCGAGCCACTCCACCCGCGCCTGCGCGTAGGGCTTGCCGTCGACGAGCTCAAGGACTCGGAAGCGCTGCGTGCCCACCGTGACCACGTCCGCCCGCCCGTCGGGGAGCGTCTCCGCCTCGCGCAGTGAGGCGAAGGTCCCCACGTCGTACAACGCGTGCACGCCGTCGGTGCCGACCTCGTGCCCCTCGCGGATCGCGATGATGCCGAAGCCCCTGTCGTCATCGGGGACGCCCTCGAGGTCCGCGAGGAGCTGTCGGTAGCGCGGCTCGAAGACGTGGAGGGGGAGCACCAGTCCGGGCACGAGCACGCTCGAGAGCGGAAAGAGCGGGATGACTCGTGCCGACGTCACATCGGCAGGCTAGACCTACAATCGTGCCCATGATCCAGCGGATCGACCTGCGGGGCTCCGTCGCGGACCCGCGCAGCGTCCTGCCCCGGGCCGCCGTCGATGTGGAGGAGGCGACCGCCACCGTCCTGCCCATCGTCCGCGATGTCCAGGCGCGGGGGGCCGACGCGGTCCTGGACTGGACGGAGCGATTCGACGGGGTCCGCCCCGAGCACCTGAGGGTCCCGGCCGAGGCCATCGCGCAGGCAGTGGCCGGTCTCGACCCCGCGGTCCGGGCGGCGCTGGAGGAGTCGATCCGACGCGCCCGCCTCGTGCACGCCGACCAGGTCCGATCCGACACGACCACGACCGTGGTCGCGGGAGGCACCGTGACCGAGCGCTGGGTGCCCGTCGCTCGCGTCGGCCTCTACGTCCCCGGCGGGCGCGCGGTCTATCCCAGCAGCGTGGTGATGAACGTCGTCCCGGCCCAGATCGCCGGCGTGGACTCGCTCTGCGTCGTCTCGCCCGCGCAGGCCGACCACGGCGGCCTTCCGCATCCCACGATCCTCGCCGCGTGCGGGCTGCTGGGCGTCGACGAGGTCTACGCCGCGGGCGGCGCACAGGCCATCGCGATGCTCGCCTACGGCGTCGATCTCCCCGACGGCGGTCGCTGCGAGCCGGTCGACATGGTGACCGGGCCCGGCAACGTCTGGGTGACGGCTGCCAAGCGCGTACTCAAGGGCCAGATCGGCATCGACTCCGAGGCCGGTCCCACCGAGGTCGCCGTGCTCGCCGACGACACCGCTGACCCGGTGCACGTCGCGGCCGACCTCATCAGCCAGGCCGAGCACGACACCCTCGCGGCGGCGGTCCTGGTGACCACCTCGCCCGAACTCGCCGACGCGGTCGAGCGGGAGGTCGAGGAGCAGCTCGCGCGCACCAAGCACGTGGAGCGCATCAGCGAGGCCCTCGCCGGGCCGCAGAGCGGCATCGTGCTCGTCGACGACCTGGCGCAGGGCCTGCGCGTGGTCGATGCCTACGCCGCCGAGCACCTGGAGATCCACACGCGCGATGCCCGCTCCGTCGCCGAGCGCGTCCGCAACGCGGGCGCGATCTTCGTCGGCACCCACGCCCCCGTCTCGCTGGGCGACTACTGCGCGGGGTCCAACCACGTGCTGCCCACCGGCGGGTCCGCGGCGCGCGCCTCAGGGCTCTCGGTGCAGACATTCCTGCGCGGCATCCACATCGTCGACTACGACCGCGCGGCCCTCGAGGACGTGGCCGGCCACGTCGTCGCGCTCGCCCTCGCCGAGGACCTGCCCGGCCACGCCGCCGCCATCACGGTCCGGCTCCCGGGCTGACGGGGCAGACATGACCTGGTCACCACCCGTGCGCGAGGACCTGCGCGGGGCGAGCCCCTACGGCGCGCCGCAGCTGGACGTGCCCGTCCGCCTCAACACCAACGAGAATCCCTTCCCGCCCTCGGCTGCCCTCGCCGAGCGCATCGGGCGCGCGGTGGCCGACGCGGCGATCACGCTCAATCGCTACCCCGACCGCGAGGCCTGGGCCCTGCGCGAGGACCTCGCGGCGTACCTGCTGAGGGAGTCCGGTGTCGCTGTCGAGCCCGCCATGATCTGGCCGGCCAACGGCTCCAACGAGGTCATGCAGCATGTGTTCTCGGCATTCGGCGGCCCGGGTCGCCTCGCCATGGGCTTCGCCCCGACCTATTCGATGTACGAGCAGTACGCGCGCGACACGCTCACCCGCTATCGCACCGTGGGCCGGCGCCCGGACTTCGGCCTCGACGCCGCGATGGTCGTCGCCGCGATGATCGGCGGCTCGCCGGACATCGTCATCCTCACGTCGCCCAACAACCCCACGGGGACGGCCCTGACTCTCGACGTCGTCTCGGCCGCCTGCGCGATGTCCAGCGGCATCGTGGTCGTGGACGAGGCGTACGCCGAGTTCCGCCGACCGGGCACACCCACGGCGCTCACACTGCTCGAGGCGCACCCCAACCTCGTGGTGACGCGCACGATGAGCAAGGCATTCGCCATGGCGGGCGCGCGCCTCGGCTACGCGGTGGCGAATCCCGACGTCATCGACGCGCTTCGCCTCGTGCGCCTGCCCTATCACCTGTCGAGCATCACCCAGGCCGTCGCTCGCACGGCGCTGGAGTTCAGCGACGAGCTCCTCGGCCAGGTCGACCTCCTGCGCTCCGAGCGCGACGCGCTCGTCGCGTGGCTCCGGGCGGCGGGCGTGCAGGCGGTGGACTCCGATGCCAACTTCATCCTCGTGGGGGAGTTCGCCGACCGGCATCGCGCATGGCAGGAGCTGCTCGATCGCGGAGTGCTTGTCCGCGAGGTCGGCCCGGAGGGCTGGCTCCGCGTCACCGTGGGCACCCCCGCCGACAACCAGGCCTTCCGCGCGGCCCTCGCGGACGTGATCGCCATGGACGGCATGATGGTGCCTGCTGCCGACGACGCGGGCAGCACGGATGGAGGCACGGCATGAGCCGCACCGGCCGCGTGGAGCGGACGACCAAGGAGAGCAGCGTGCTCGTCGAGATCGATCTCGACGGCTCGGGGCAGGCGGACGTCCAGACGGGGGTGCCGTTCTTCGATCACATGCTGAGCCAACTCGGCAAGCACGGTGGCTTCGATCTCACCGTGCGCACGACGGGCGACCTCGAGGTCGACGCCCACCACACCGTGGAGGACACCTCGCTGGCCCTCGGCACGGCCTTCCGCGAGGCCCTCGGCGATGCCGCGGGCACCCGTCGCTTCGGCGACTCCCTCGTGCCGCTCGACGAGTCCCTGTGCCAGTGCGCCGTCGACCTGTCCGGCAGGCCCTACCTGGTCCACGTCGAGCCCGAGATCGTGGAGCTGATCGGGTCCTACGACACGACGCTCACCCGGCACATCTTCGAGTCCTTCGTGGCCACGGCACAGATCACCCTGCACGTGCGCGTGCTCAACGGTCGCAACGCGCATCATGTGGTCGAGGCGCAGTTCAAGTCCTTCGCGCGGGCCCTGCGCGACGCGGTCGCCCTCGATCCGCGGGTCGTGGGAGTGCCCTCCACCAAGGGCACGCTGTCGAGCCGAGAGTCGGCGGAGGCCTGATGGGCTGGACCGCCGTACTCCTGCTCACCCTCGCTGCCTTCCTCGCCGGGGGCGTCTACTCCTTCGCCAAGCAGGGCAAGCGCAACGCTGCGGTGATCCTCGGCATCCTCGCCGCGATGGCGCTGGTGGGCGGTGCGCTCTACGCCTGGGACGCCATCTGATGGCATCGGTCGTGTGATGGCATCGGTCGTCGTCCTCGACTACGGCTCCGGCAATCTCCGCTCGGCCCAGCGCGCCCTCGAGCGCGCGGGCGCGACCGTCGAGGTGACGGCCGACGCCGACAAGGTGATGTCCGCCGACGGACTCGTCGTGCCGGGCGTGGGAGCCTTCGCCGCCTGCATGTCCGGGTTGACCGCGGTGCACGGCCCCAAGCTCATCGGGCGGCGCCTGGCGGCAGCTCGGCCCGTCCTGGGCATCTGCGTCGGGATGCAGGTGCTCTTCGACGCGGGCGTGGAGCACGGCGTCGAGACCCCGGGGCTGGGGGAGTGGCCGGGCACGGTGGAGCGACTCCAGGCCGACGTCCTGCCGCACATGGGCTGGAACACCGTGTCGCCGCCGGAGGGCTCCCGGATGTTCGAGGGCGTGCGCGACGACTACTTCTACTTCGTCCACTCCTACGGCGTGCTCGACTGGACGCTGCCTGGCTCCGAGCTCATGGCGCCCCCGCTCGTCACGTGGACCGACTACGGCACGCCCTTTGTCTCGGCCGTGGAAAACGGACCCCTGTGGGCGACGCAGTTCCATCCGGAGAAGTCAGGCGACGCCGGTGCCCGGGCCCTGCGCAACTGGCTCGAGACGCTGGGCTAGCGATGGCGAAGGAGCGCGCGCGCAAGCGCGCCGAGCGCGAGGCCGCGGCCGCCCGCGAGCGTGAGCAGCGCGCACGTCGGCGCGTGCGCAAGGAGCGCGTCGAGCGCGTGCGCAACTCCGTCACGTCGGCGATCCCGGACCGGCCGAAGGTGGCACCGGGGCTGCTCGCCCGTCGCCGCCGCCGTCGGCTCACCGCATTCGTGCTCGGCATCATTGCGATCCAGGTCCTCACCTGGCCGTTCCTGCCCTCGTGGACCGGACGGCTCGTGGTCCTCGGACTCACCCTGCTCGCCGCCCCGGTCGTGTGGGTCCTCAGCTTCGGCCGCGTCTAGGGAATGGCGGATCCCCTACCCTCGCTGCATGCAGGTCACGTCCGGCCAGGTGGGCCGCGTGTATGTCAGTCACGCGTGGGCTGGCTCCCGTCTGCGCAGCGCCGTCCGCCTCGCCCTCGGCACGACGTTGGGCGTGCTCGCCCTGCTCGCGCACGTGTTCGACCTGTCCGGCGTGCTGGTCGACGTCCTCGCGGGACTGGTGTGGGTTGCCCTCTTCGGGGTGACCCTGGGGATGCTCGCGCAGGGCGGCTTCCGCTGGCCGGCTTGGCGCGAGGCCGTGCCCTCGATCCTGCTCCTCGCGAGCATCCTCGTGGCGCGCTTCGGCTGGCTGGGAATGTTCTCCGGGGACGTGGCTGTCTGCTGCTTCATCGTGTTCTACCTCATCGAGTTGCGGGGCGTCGTGCGCTCCAGTCCAGGGTGGTACGCCGCCCTGGCGATCGCGGGCATCTCCGTCCTGGCCTCGCTCGCCATGGCCGAGGTGGAGGCCGAGGTGCCCGACGCCACCATCAAGGACGGCGGGGCGGCGCTGTTGTGGGCCATGGGCCAGTTGTTCCGGTTCGGCACGCTCATCCAGGCGCGACCCGTGACGCAGACCGGCGGCGTCTTCGGGGTCATGATCATCTTCGCGGGCGTCCTGTTCTCTGCCGTCATGCTGTCTGCCGTGACCGCGTGGGTGGTCCGGCGTGGGGGTCAGGGCAACCGTCAGCGTGACGACGAGCGCTACCGCCAGCACGTGCGCGATGCGCTCCGGGAGGCGGGCCTGCTGCGCGACGAGGTTGTCGAGGAGGAAGACGTCACCCCGCGGGTCTTCATCAACGTCGAGGAGGTCGTGGGTCGAGTGCCCCGCCACTGGTGGCGCTCTCGGGCGTCGGCGACACAGGAGTTCCTCGAAGGGTTGCCCGAAGATCTCGATCTCGCGGTCGGGGAGGCATCCGATGGGCGACGGCGCGTCTACGCCGTGGTCCCGGCCGCCGTTGTGTCGCCCGGTGACGTTGACACGGACCCAGCACCCGGCCTATCGGTCGTGGTCACTACCGAGGAGACCGACCGATGGATCGACGGCCGCGTGCGGGAGGGCGACGCCGTCGTCACGGGCAATGCGGAGCACTCGGCGCGGCTGGCCGAGCGCGGCGTGGTCGTGATCTCACCGACCGCACTGGCTTCCCTGGCTGATCACCTCACCGACACGGCGTAGGGTGGGCGCATGCCTACCGGGACCCGCTTCGAACTCCTTCCCGCCGTCGACATCGCCGATGGCACCGCCGTGCGCCTCGTCCAGGGTGCGGCGGGCACGGAGACCTCCTACGGCGATCCAGTCGCTGCCGCTCGCCAGTGGGTCGACCAGGGCGCCTACTGGCTGCATGTCGTCGACCTCGACCGCGCCTTCGGTCGCGGCACGAACGCCGATCAGGTCGCCGCGATCGTGCGCGAGGTGCGCGATCGCTGCCACGTCGAGGTGGCGGGCGGCATCCGCGACGACGAGTCGCTCGCTGCTGCGCTGGCGACCGGGGCGCATCGCGTGGTGATCGGCACCGCTGCGATGGAGGCACCCGACTGGGTCGCGAAGGTCATCGCCGAACACGGCGACCGCATCGCGGTGTCGCTCGACGTCCGCGGCACGACCCTCGCCGCGCGGGGCTGGACCCAGGAGGGCGGCGATGTCTTCGAGGCCATCGACCGCCTCGACGCCGCCGGATGCGCGCACTACATCGTCACGGACGTCGAGCGCGACGGCACCATGCACGGCCCGCACTTCCACCTGCTGCACCGCATCTGCAAGCACACCTCGACACCCGTCATCGCCTCGGGCGGGATCGCGAAGCTGGAGGACGTCCACAAGCTCGTGGAGATGATCCCGCAGGGCATCGCCGGAGCGGTCGTCGGACGCGCGCTCTACGACGGCGCCTTCACCTTCCCCGAGTTGGTCGCGGCCATCGAGCCGCGCATCGACCTGTGGACCTGGGGACCGCCGCAGCCGTGAGCCTCGCCGTGCGCGTGATCCCGTGCCTGGACGTGGATGCCGGTCGCGTGGTCAAGGGCGTCAACTTCGCCGGGCTGCGCGACGCGGGCGACCCCGTCGAGCTGGCCCGTCGCTATGACGCCGAGGGGGCCGACGAACTCGTCTTCCTCGACATCACTGCGTCGTCCGGCGAGCGTGAGATCACCTACGACATCGTGCGCCGCACGGCCGACGAGGTCTTCATCCCGCTCACGGTCGGCGGGGGAGTGCGCTCGGTGGGCGACTTCGACCGGCTCCTGCGGGCGGGCGCCGACAAGGTGAGCCTGAGCACGGCCGCCGTGGTCGGACCCGATCTCATCGACGAGGCGGCCCGGCAGTTCGGATCGCAGTGCGTGGTCCTGTCCGTCGACACGCGACGTGCTCCGGGCACGCCGTCGGGCTTCGAGGTGACGACGCACGGGGGGCGCGAGGGCACGGGCCGCGACACACTCGCGTGGGTCCGCGAGGCCGTCGATCGTGGCGCGGGCGAGATCCTGCTCAACTCCATGGATGCCGACGGCACCCGGGACGGCTTCGACATCGAGCTGATCCGCGGCGTGCGCGCGTGCGTGGACGTGCCGATCATCGCCAGCGGCGGAGCCGGACGCCCCGAGCATGCCGTGCCCGCTGTCGAGGCAGGTGCCGACGCGGTGCTCGCCGCCAGCATCTTCCACTTCGGCGACGTGACGATCGCCGAGGTGAAGGCCGCACTCGCGGCCGCCGGGCTTCCCGTCCGCCCGCTCGACGCGAGCACCTCCCGATAGCGGACAATGGCCGCGTGAGCGAGGTGCGCTTCGACGATCGCGGGCTCGTGCCCGTCGTCGTCCAGCAGTGGGACACCGGTGAGGTCCTCATGCTCGCCTGGATGGACGACGAGGCCCTGCGCCGCACGCGCGCGACCGGGCGGGCGACCTACTGGTCGCGCAGTCGCGGGGAGTACTGGGTCAAGGGCGAGACCTCGGGCAATGCGCAGCACGTGAAGGAGATCCGGGTCGACTGCGACGGTGACTGCCTCCTGCTCCTCGTCGACCAGCACGGCGTGGCCTGCCACACCGGCTCGCGCACGTGCTTCGTCCCGCTGCCGGATTCGCGCGCATGAGCGAGCGTCGCGCCTGGGGCTTCCCGCTTCCGGCCCCCGGGGGCACTGCTCCCGCCCTCGACCGCTTCCGCGCGCTCGCGCCCGGGCGCCGCGTGATCCCGGTGGTGCGGCGCCTGCTCGCGGACGGCGAGACGCCGGTGGGGCTCTACCGCAAGCTCGCCCAGGAGCGCCCGGGCACCTTCCTCTTGGAGTCCGCCGAGCACGGCCGGGCGTACTCTCGCTTCTCCTTCGTGGGGGTGCGCAGCAGCGCGCTCCTCACCGAGGGCGACGGCGTCGTCGCGTGGTGGGGCAACCCGCCACTCGACGTACCGCGCACAGGCGACCCGCTCGAGGCCCTGCGCGCCACCGTCGACATCCTTCACACCGACCGGCCCGAGGGACTCCCACCCCTCACCGGGGGCATGGTCGGCTACCTGTCCTACGACGCGGTGCGCCGCTGGGAGCGCGTCGCCGACGGCAACCCTGACGAGCTGCGCGTGCCCGAGCTCGGCTTCCTGCTCGCCACCGACCTCGCCGTGCTCGATCACGCCGACGGCACCGTGCTGCTCATCGCCAACGCAGTCAACGCCGACAACACCGACGAGCGCATCGACGAGGCGTGGCACGACGCGATCGCGCGCCTCGACGCCATGGAGCGTGATCTCGAGCGCCCCGCCGCCTCGACCGTCGCCACCTACGACCCGGATGCCACCACCGAGGTGCTCGATCGCACCTCATCGGAGGAGTTCCAGCACAGCGTGCGTGCGGCGCAGGAGCTCATCCGCTCCGGCGATGCCTTCCAGGTCGTGGTCTCCCAGCGCTTCGATGCGCGATGCGCGGCGAGCGCCCTCGACGTCTACCGGGTGCTGCGCGTCACCAACCCGAGCCCCTACATGTACCTCATCCGCATCCCCCGCGTGGACGGCGAGGGCGTGGACTTCGACATCGTCGGCTCGTCGCCCGAGGCGCTCGTCACCGTGCATGAGGGGCGCTGTCGTGTGCACCCGATCGCCGGCACGCGTCCTCGCGGAGCGACGGCAGAGGAGGATGCCGCGCTGGTCGAGGGGCTTCTCGCCGATGACAAGGAGCGGGCGGAGCACCTGATGCTGGTGGACCTCGGGCGCAACGATCTGGGACGCGTGTGCCAGCCGGGCTCGGTTGAGGTTGTCGAGTTCATGCAGGTGGAGCGCTACTCCCACGTCATGCACCTGGTCTCCACCGTCGTGGGCGCCCTCCAACCCGACCGCACCGCCCTCGATGCGCTCGTGGCGACCTTCCCCGCCGGCACGCTGTCGGGTGCACCCAAGCCGCGGGCCATGTCGATCATCGACGACCTCGAGCCTGCCCGACGCGGCCTGTACGGCGGTGTCGTCGGCTACGTCGACTTCGCCGGGGATCTCGACACGGCCATCGCGATCAGGACCGCCCTCATCCGCGGCGATCAGGCGCATGTCCAGGCAGGGGCCGGCGTCGTCGCGGACTCCGACCCGGCGTCCGAGGACGCGGAGTGTCGCGCCAAGGCCGCCGCGGTGCTGCGAGCCGTCGCCATCGCCGGCAGCCTGCGCGGGATCGGCGAGGCGTGATGTCCGCTGGTCGGCGCTTCGGCGTGGTGCTCGTCGTCCTCGGACTCGCCTCGCTCGGCGTGCTGGTGTCCTACGGGGCGACATGGGCCGAGGCGCTCGTGCCGGTCTTCGCCGGGGCGGACCCGACGGGCGGCCCCGGGCGCGAGGTGGCCCTCACCGGACGCGATCTCGCTCCGCTGGGCGCGGCCATGGGGTGGGTGGGGCTTGCGGCGATCGCGGCCCTGCTCGCGACGCGCACGTGGGGACGTCGCGTCACGGGAGCCGTCGTCCTCGTCGCCGGGGGAGTCGCCGGCGTGACGAGCCTTGCCTTCGGTCTGACCGATGCGGCCACCGGCGGCGGAGGTGCCTTCGTCTCGGCCGCCCTGGGCGTCACGTCGGACGCGCCGGCCGCGCAGGTGAGCATCACCGCGTGGTGGGCGGTCGCTGCCCTTGCCGGGCTCGCCATGCTCGCGTGCGGATTGCTCGCGGTGCTCGACGGGCCGGCGTGGCCGCGACTGGGCGCTCGATACTCGCGAGACGACGCACGATCAGGTCCGCCGAGCGCGGCGGCGGCGTGGGATGCGCTCGACCGTGGGGAAGACCCCACGGTCGCCGACGAGCCGCTCGACTCGAGGAGCCCGGGCCCTGGTTCAATGGGGAGTGCAGCACCCGATACCCGTGCACCCGATGCCCGTGCACCCGATGCAGTTGAACCCGATGCAGGTAAAGAGGAGGAGCGATGAGCGCCGGCAGTCATGGTTCGACCCCCGCGGCGTGGACGCTGGTCGTCCTGGTGACCCTCGGGGTCCTCGTGTCGACCATCGGTCTCGTCATCGGCCAGTGGCCCGTCTTCTGGGCCGGTGTCGCCATCTCCGCGGTCGGGGCCATCGTGGGCGGCGTCATGAAGGCGGCTGGCCTCGGCAAGCCGCGCCAGCACGCCTCCTGACGCGCGATTTCCCGCGTCGTCCGCAGTGGCCCCCGCCGAACGCCCACCGCTCATCCTCATCGTCGAGGACGAGGCGCCCATCGCCGATGTCCTGCGCCTGTACCTCGATCGTGCGGGCTACGACGTCGTCGTCGAGTCGGATGGGATCCGCGGGCTCGCGGCCGTGCGGGAGCAGCGCCCCGACGCGGTGATCCTGGATGTCGGCCTGCCCGGACTGGACGGCACGGAGGTGTGCCGGCGCATGCGCGCGGATGACGACTGGACGCCCGTGCTCTTCTGCACGGCCCGCGATGACGAGGTCGATCGCGTCCTGGGGCTCGAGATGGGCGGCGATGACTACATCACCAAGCCCTTCAGCCCGCGAGAGGTCGTGGCGCGCGTCAAGGTGGCGCTGCGACATGCCCGGGGCGGAGAGGCGGCGGATGTCCTCTCCCTGGGCCGCGTCACGCTCGACAGGGCATCCCGGCGCGTGGTCGCCGACGGCGCCGAGGTGACCCTCACCGCCACGGAGTTCGACCTGCTCGCCTACCTCATGCAGCACCCGGGACGGGTGGTCACGCGCGACCACCTGCTGGAGGAGGTCTGGGGATACGCGTCGGCAGTGGGCACGCGCACAGTCGACGTCCACGTCGCCCAGGTGCGCGCCAAGCTCGGCGAGGCGAGTCCGATCCGCACCGTGCGCGGCGTGGGCTACTCCGCAGAGGCATCATGACGCGCCTGCGGATCCTGCCGGCGACCGTCATCCTCGCCGTCGCGGTCGCCACGATCGCCGCCGTCGTCGCCGCTCTCGTGTCCCTGCCCCTCATCCGCAGCAATGCCGAGGCGCTCGCAACGGCGGAGCTCGCCCGCCTGGCCAACCTGACTGCAACGGCACTGCGAGTGGACGGACAGGGCCGCTACGTGCTCCCCCCGCGCGTGGCCGGGGTACTCCAGGCGGAGCAGGTCACGGCCTACGTCGTGGCGCCAGACGCGCAGGAGCTGCCGGAGGGTGTCACGGCAGCCGAGGTCGCGGCTGTCACCACGGGCTCCGGGGTGCAGGCGCAGGCCGACACGTCGGCGGGGGCGGTGCTCGTCGTGGGAAGGCCCTTTGAGCCGGGCATCGGGGTCATCCTCGTCCAGCCCTCATCGGTCGCGGGCGGGACAGCCACCGAACTCATCGCTCGCCTCATCCTCGCGCTCGTCGTCGGCCTCGCCATCGCGGTGGCCATTGCCCTGGTCGCGGGTGCATGGCTCACCACGCCCCTGCGTCGGGCGGCCGACGCAGCCCTGCGCCTCGGGCGGGGCGAGCGGGGCATCCACGTGCGTCCGGAGGGTCCCGCGGAGGTCGCCGACATGGCCGATGCACTCAATCGGCTCGCGGCCGCCCTCGCTGTCTCCGAGGGTCGACAGCGGGAGTTCCTGCTGTCGGTCTCCCATGAGTTGCGCACGCCCATCACCTCGGTGCGCGGTTATGCAGAGGCGTTGGCCGACGGGCTCGTCGAGGGCGACGATGTCGCGCGCACGGGAGCGGTCATGGCCGCGGAGACCGACAGGCTCGATCGCCTCGTCAGCGATCTCCTCGACCTCGCGCGCCTGCGCGCCGACGACTTCGCCATCGAGTGCGTCGACGTCGACCTCAGCGCTTTGCTCGCCGATGCCGCCGAGGTCTGGGCCGACCGATGCGAGCGCGCCGGCGTCGCCCTGGTCACCGAGATGCCCGGTGCCTCGGTGATCGTGCGCGCCGATCCTCTCCGACTGCGTCAGGTGGTCGACAACCTCGCGGAGAACGCCCTGCGCGTGGTGCCCACGGGTGGCGTCATCGCGATGACGGGACAGGCCGCGGACGGCTGGGGCGTGGTCGAGGTGCGCGACTCTGGACCGGGGCTGGCGCCGGAGGATCTCGATGTGGCCTTCGAGCCCGGCATCCTCCATGAGCGCTATCGCGGACTGCGACCCGTGGGCACCGGACTGGGGCTTGCCCTCGTGGGCCGGCTGGCGTCGGGCATGGGGGGCTGGGCGCGCGCGGGCTCAGCTGCCGAGGGAGGTGCGTCGTTCTGCGTCGGCGTGCCCCTCGCGCCTGTCGCGGCGTAGTCTGCCCGCATGGCATCCGCCCCGGCGCCCGTCGCCACCGCCGCCGACTCCCGGCCGCGGCTGCGCAGGCTCGCGGCTCCGATGGCGACGGCTGCCGGCGTCGTGCTGGCCACCGGCTACATCCGGCTCGTCGATCCCAACCAGCCCGGCCACTACCCGATGTGCCCCACCCTGGCGCTGCTGGGGATCGACTGCCCCGGCTGCGGCGGGCTGCGCGCGACCCATGCGCTCGCGCACGGCGACATCGCCACTGCGCTCGATCACAACGCGCTCTTCGTCGTGCTCGTGCCGGTGCTCGTGGGCCTGTGGGCGGTGTGGGCCTATCGGGCCTGGACCGGTGTCACTCCGGCGCGCACGCCTGCGCGAGACATGGTGTCGCGCGCGGCACCGATCGTGATTCTCGTCGTCGCGATGAGCTTTGCCGTCGTGCGCAACTTCGTCCCGTTTCTCGGCTCTGGCGCCGGCTGACGCACGGGCTCGCACGCGCGGGGGCCGAGTGAGCATAGGTGCCATGCCTGTGGCACTCTGGCGGCGTGGGAGCGCGGCGTAGGGCACGCCCAGGCATCGGGGGTGAGCGATGAGCGTCCTCGACGACATCATCGCCGGCGTGCGCGACGACCTCGAGCTCCGCATGGACACCACGCCGCTGGACGATGTGAAGGCAGCGGCCGCGCGCATGCCTGCCCCGCGCGACGCCGAGAGCCTGCTGCGAGAGCCGGGCGTCGGGGTCATCGCCGAGGTTAAGCGGGCGAGCCCGAGCAAGGGCAGGCTCGCGGAGATCGACGATCCGGCGCAGCTCGCCCGCGACTACGAGGCCGGCGGTGCGCGCTGGATCAGCGTCCTCACCGAGCAACGCCGCTTCGGCGGGTCGCTGGATGACCTGCGCGCCGTCCGCTGCGCAGTCGACATCCCGGTGCTGCGCAAGGACTTCATCGTCACCAGCTATCAGCTGTGGGAGGCCCGAGCCCACGGTGCCGATGTCGTGCTCCTCATCGTCGCGGCACTCGAGCAGAACGCCCTGGTCAGCCTCATCGAGCGCACGAGATCGCTCGGGATGACGCCGCTCGTCGAGGTGCACGACGCCGAGGAGGTGGACCGGGCCGTCGATGCCGGCGCCACGATCATCGGGGTCAACGCACGCAACCTCAAGACGCTGGAAGTCGACCGCGGCACCTTCGCGCGGCTGGCCCCGCTCATCCCCGACCCGTGCCTGCGCATCGCCGAGTCGGGCGTGCGCGATCCGCGTGACCTCATCGCCTACGCCGAGGCCGGTGCTGATGCGGTGCTCGTGGGGGAGAGCCTGGCCACCTCCTGCGATCCGCGCGGTGCCGTGCACGACCTGGTGACGGCTGGCTCGCATCCCGCACTCCGAGGCGCACGTGGCTAGCAGCGACGTCGCGACCGGTCACTTCGGTCCCTACGGCGGTCGCTTCGTCCCCGAGGCACTCACCGCGGCGCTCGACGGCCTCGACGCTGCCTTCGCTCAGGCGATGGCCGACCCTGCCTTCCACGCCGAGCTCGACCGGCTGCACCGCACCTACACCGGGCGCCCCAGTCCCCTCACCCCTGCCGTGCGCTTCGGCCAGGAGCACTGCGCCGGGGCACGCGTCTACCTCAAGCGCGAGGACCTCAACCACACGGGCTCGCACAAGATCAACAACGTGCTCGGCCAGGCGCTGCTCACCGTCCGGATGGGCAAGAAGCGGGTCATTGCCGAGACGGGGGCGGGCCAGCATGGGGTGGCCACGGCCACGGCTGCGGCACTGCTCGGCCTCGACTGCGTCGTCTACATGGGCGAGGAGGACACTCGGCGCCAGGCGCTCAATGTGGCGCGGATGAGGCTGCTGGGGGCGACGGTCGTTCCCGTCACGGCGGGCAGCCGCACCCTGAAGGACGCGATCAACGAGGCGATGCGCGACTGGGTGACCACGGTCGATGACACCCACTACATCCTGGGCACGGTCACTGGGCCCAGCCCCTTCCCCACGATGGTGCGCGCCTTCCAGTCGATCATCGGCCGTGAGGCGCGCGAGCAGGTGCTCGAGGCGACCGGCCAGCTCCCTGACGCCGTGGCCGCATGCGTCGGCGGTGGGTCCAACGCGATGGGCATCTTCGCCGCCTTCCTCGACGACCCGTCGGTTGCGCTGTGGGGCTTCGAAGCAGGAGGCGAGGGCGTGGAGACCGGACGTCACGCGGCGCGCTTCGCGGGTGGGGCGCCGGGAGTGCTCCACGGAGCGCGCACCTACGTGATGCAGGACGCCTGGGGCCAGACGGTCCCGTCCCACTCCATCAGCGCCGGCCTGGACTACCCCGGCGTAGGACCGGAGCACGCGTGGCTCCACGACACGGGTCGCGCGCACTACGCGCCCGTGACGGACGCCGAGGCCATGGACGCGTTCGAGCGCCTGTGCCGCACCGAGGGCATCATCCCCGCGATCGAGACCGCGCACGCCCTTGCCGGCGCGATGCGCCTGGGACGTGACCTCGGTCCCGATGCGGTCATCCTGGTCAACCTCTCGGGTCGCGGCGACAAGGACGTGGCCACGGCCGCGCGCTGGTTCGGGCTGCCCGCAGTGGACGAGGCGGCCGAAGGCAGATGACCTCCCTCACCGAGGCCTTCGCGCGGGCTCGGGCCGAGGGGCGCGCCGCGCTTATCGGCTACCTGCCCGCAGGCTTCCCCACGCGCGACGACAGCGTGCGGCTCATGCGGGCGATGGTCGACGCCGGCGTCGACATCGTGGAGGTGGGGCTGCCCTACTCCGATCCGCTCATGGACGGCCCGGTGATCCAGGCCGCTGCCGACCAGGCGCTGCGCGGCGGCACCACTCCCGCGGACGTCATCGCGGTCGCCGGGGAGGTGGCCCAGACCGGGGCCGCGACGGTGGTGATGTCGTACTGGAATCCCGTCGAGAGGTTCGGCGTCGATCACTTCGCGCGCGACCTCGCGGCCGCCGGGGGCTGCGGCGTGATCACCCCGGACCTCACCCCCGAGGAGTCGGCGGACTGGGCGGCGGCCACCGCCGCGCACGGCATCGATCGCATCTACCTCGTGGCACCCTCGAGCACGGACGAGCGGCTGCGGGTGGTGAGCGATGCCTGCACCGGGTTCGTCTACGCCGCGTCCACGATGGGGGTGACGGGCGCGAGATCGTCGGTATCCGACGCGGCCGAGTCGCTCGTCTCTCGCGTGCGCGCGGTGACCGACCTTCCCGTGGCCGTGGGCCTGGGCGTCTCGACGGGGGAGCAGGCCGAGCAGATCGCCGCCTACGCCGACGGCGTCATCGTGGGGTCGGCCTTCATCCGGCTGGTCCTGGATGCTCCCGGCATCGACGAGGCCGAGCGTGCCGTGGCCGGCCTGGCAGGGGAACTCGCGGCGGGGGTGCGGCGTCGCAGGATCGACGCCGGGCCCGTAACGTAGGGGCCCGACCGACCGTCCCCGGGACGGCGTACTCCGGAGGTTGAGAGCGAGCATGGCAAAGGACAGGGAGTCCAAGAGCACCCGCGAGAAGGCCGCCGCGGCCCGGGCCGAGCAGGTGGCCAAGGAGAAGCGGCGCGAGCGCACGGTGCGGATCGTCGGCGCCATCGGCGTGGTCGTCGTGGTCGTGCTCATCATTGGCCTCGCGGTCGTCGTGCCGCGGCTCTCGGGCGACTCCTCCGCCAACGGCGGCACGCCCATGCCCGCTCCCGATCCCAATGCCGCGGTGCCGACCGGTGTCTACGGCGCTGACGGCGTCGCGCCCTGGGGCGTGCCGGTGGGCTCGGCTCCCGAGTCCGCACCGCTGCTGGAGATCTGGGAGGACTTCCAGTGCCCCGCGTGCGGGTCGCTCGAGGAGCTCAACGGCGCCGGCATCCAGAGCCTCGCCACCGACGGCAAGGTGCGCCTGGTGTGGCGCCCGACCGCCTTCCTCGACAACAACCTCGGCAACACCTCGTCCGGCGCGGCGATCAACGCCTGGGGATGCGCGATCGATGCCGGCAAGACGGTCGAGTACCACGATGCGATCTTCGCCAACCAGCCGACCGTGGAGGGCGAGGGCTGGACCAACGAGCAGTTCGTGGCCATGGCCGAGCAGTCCGGCATCACGGGCGTGCCGCTGGAGCAGTTCAACGACTGCCTCACGAGCAACCGCTACCTCGGGTGGGCCGCCAACTCCACGCAGGCGTTCTACGACAACAACGTCGAAGGGACTCCCCGCGGCTTCCTCAACGGCACGCCGCTCGATGGGGCGCAGCTAGCTGACCAGGGCACCTTGGAGAAGCTCGTCGAGGAGGCGGCCGCTCAGCAGTAGCTGACGCGTCCGTCGCTGACCGTGGACCTCCTCGCCGCGATCCCCAGCCCCAGCCAGGGGACCTGGACCCTCGGGCCCCTGCCCGTGCGCGCCTATGCGCTGCTCATCATCGCCGGCATCGTCGTCGCGATCATCGTCGGCTCGCGCCGGTACGTCGCACGGGGCGGCAGCCCCGGCGTCATCGGAGACATCGCGCTCTGGGCGGTGCCCTTCGGCATCATCGGCGGCCGGCTCTATCACGTCCTGAGCGACTGGCAGCTCTACTTCGCGCCCGGGGGATCGGGCATCGTCGGTGCGCTGCGCATCTGGGACGGAGGCCTGGGCATCTGGGGCGCGGTCGCCCTCGGCGGGCTCGGTGCGTGGATCGGGGCGCGCCGACTCGGCGTGGCCCTGCCCCCCATCGCGGATGCGATCGCGCCGGGCATCGCGCTCGCGCAGGCCATCGGGCGCTGGGGCAACTGGTTCAACCAGGAGCTCTTCGGAGCCCCCACGACCCTGCCGTGGGGCCTGGAGATCGCCCCGCAGTACCGACCCGAGGGATACGCCGAGTTCGAGACCTTCCATCCGACATTCCTCTACGAGTCGCTGTGGATGGTGGGCGTCGCCCTCGTGCTCATCTGGGCCGACAAGCGATTCCGCATGGGCCACGGCCGTGTCTTCGCGCTCTACGTCCTGCTCTACTGCCTGGGCCGCGTCTGGATCGAGTACCTGCGCATTGACACGGCCAACACCATCGTGGGCGTGCGCCTGAACGTCTGGACGTCCATCCTCGTCGGCCTGGGCGCGCTGGCCTACCTCATCATCTCGGCACGGATGCGGCCCGGACGCGAAGAGGTCAAGCCGCCCGAGAAGTACCTCGAGCGCGAGCGCCTGGAGGAGGTCCGCGAGCAGAAGGCGGCCCCCAAGGAGGCGGCCAAGGTCACCGAGGTGCCCCCGGACCCGAACCCCGGCGATCGCGACCCCTGACCGCAGACCCATCCGCCGGCACCGGCTGCTAGTGTCCTGCCCACGGGCCAACGGCGTCCCGTCCTGTATCCCGCGTGGGCGGGGTACCCGACGTGGAGGTGTGGCCCGTTGTCTGTTTCCAGGATGCCGTTCTCGGCACTGCCTCCTGCCCAGGGCCTGTACGACCCCGCCGCCGAGCACGATGCCTGCGGCGTGGCCTTCGTCGCGACCCTGACCGGCCAGGCATCGCACGAGATCGTCGCGCTGGGGCTCACCGCCCTGCTCAACCTGGACCATCGCGGCGCCTCCGGCGCCGAGCCTGACTCCGGCGACGGCGCGGGCATCCTCCTGCAGGTCCCCGACCGCTTCCTGCGTCGCGTGATCGGCGCCGACCTGCCGCCGGCGGGGGAGTACGCCGTGGGGATCGCCTTCCTGCCTGACGACGACGGACTGGAGCGCGCGACCCGGGCGCGCATCGAGCAGATCGCGGCGGAGGAGGGCCTCGACATCGTCGCGTGGCGCGACGTGCCCGTCGATCCCTCGGACCTGGGCAGCACCGCACGCAGCGTGATGCCGCGCTTCCGGCAGCTCGTCGTGCGGGCGTCCGGTGCCCCCCTGTCAGGACTCGATCTGGAGCGACGGGCCTTCTGCCTGCGCAAGCGCGCCGAGCACGAGACCGATGCGTACTTCCCCTCCCTGTCGAGTCGCACTCTCGTCTACAAGGGGATGCTCACCACCCACCAGCTCGGTCGCTTCTACCCGGACCTGTCCGACCCGGACGTGGAGTCCGCGCTTGCCCTGGTGCACTCGCGCTTCAGCACCAACACGTTCCCGTCATGGCCCCTGGCCCACCCCTACCGACTGATCGCCCACAACGGCGAGATCAACACCGTCAAGGGCAACCGCAATTGGATGCGCGCCCGCGAGGCGATGCTGTCCTCCGACGTGATCCCGGGCGACATATCCCGGCTCTTCCCGATCTGCACCCCGGGCGGCAGCGACTCGGCCTCGTTCGACGAGGTGGTGGAACTGCTGCACCTGGGCGGCCGCTCGCTGCCCCACGCGGTGCTCATGATGATCCCGGAGGCGTGGGAGAACGACGTCGACATGGATCCGGCCCGGCGCGCGTTCTACGAGTACCACTCGACCGTGATGGAGGCCTGGGACGGCCCGGCTAACGTCTCCTTCACGGACGGCACGGTCATCGGTGCTGTCCTCGATCGCAATGGCCTGCGGCCCGGGCGGTTCTGGGTCACCGACGAGGGGCTGGTCGTCCTGGCCTCGGAGGCGGGGGTCCTCGACATCGATCCCGCGTCCGTTACGCGCAAGGGCCGCCTGCAGCCCGGGCACATGTTCCTCGTCGACACGGCCGCGGGACGCATCGTCGAGGACGCGGAGATCAAGGCGAGCCTGGCCCAGGCGGAGCCCTATGCCGACTGGCTGCACGCCGGCCTGGTGCACCTGGACCTGCTGCCCGACCGCGAGCACATCGTGCACCCCACCGCGTCCGTGGCGCGGCGTCAGCAGACCTTCGGCTACACCGAGGAGGAACTGCGGCTCATCCTGTCGCCGATGGCGCGCAGTGGCGCGGAGCCCATCGGATCCATGGGCACCGACACGCCCGTGGCTGCGCTGTCCTCTCGGCCGCGCCTGCTCTTCGACTACTTCCAGCAGGCCTTCGCCCAGGTCACCAACCCACCGCTCGACGCGATCCGCGAGGAGATCGTGACCTCGCTGTCGACCGTGATCGGCCCGGAGGGCAATCTCCTCGAGGTGACGCCGGCGCACTGCCGGCAGGTCGTTCTGCCCTTCCCCATCATCGACAACGACGAGCTCGCCAAGATCCTGCACATCAACTCGGATGGCGACCTGCCGGGATTCTCCGCCGCCAAGGTGTCGGGGCTCTACGACATCGACGGGGGGGCTGCGGCGCTCGAGGCTCGCCTGGAGGAGATCTTCGCCGAGGTGGATGCCCTCATCGAGGCGGGCGTGCGCTTCATCGTCCTGTCGGATCGCGACTCCACCACGGACCTCGCCCCGATTCCTTCGCTCCTGCTGTGCTCGGCCGTCCATCACCACCTCGTGCGGCGCAAGACGCGCACCCAGGCCGCCCTCATCGTCGAGGCGGGCGACGTGCGCGAAGTGCACCACGCTGCGCTGCTGGTGGGCTACGGCGCCGCGGCGATCAACCCCTACCTCGCGATGGAGTCGGTCGAGGACCTGGTCTACCGCGACATCCTCACCGGGATCACGCCGGAGAAGGCGGTGCGCAACCTGGTGAAGGCGCTGGGCAAGGGTCTGCTCAAGGTCATGTCCAAGATGGGTGTCTCGACGGTGGGGTCCTACCGCGGAGCCCAGATCTTCGAGGCCATCGGGCTGTCCCACGGATTGGTCGAGCGCTACTTCACGGGCACCGTGTCGCGGCTCGGCGGCGTCGATCTCGACGTCATCCACGCGGAGGTGCAGGCCCGCCACGACGTCGCCTACCCGCCGAGCGGCATCTCGCCGGCGCATCGTCGCCTCGAGGTCGGCGGCGAGTACCAGTGGCGCCGCGAGGGCGAGCCGCACCTGTTCGACCCGGAGACGGTCTTCCGCCTGCAGCACGCGACCCAGGAGAAGCGCTACGACATCTTCCGCCAGTACACCGACCGGGTCGACGACCAGAGCAGGCGCCTGATGACCCTGCGAGGACTCTTCGAGCTGCGAGCGGACGGCCAGGCGCCCGTGCCCCTGGACGAGGTGGAGCCCGTCGAGTCGATCCTGCGACGCTTCTCGACCGGCGCGATGTCCTACGGCTCCATTTCCCAGGAGGCGCACGAGACCCTCGCCATCGCGATGAACCGCATCGGGGCGAAGTCCAACACGGGCGAGGGCGGCGAGGATCCCGAGCGCTACGTGCCTCTTCCCAATGGAGACTCCAAGCGCTCCGCCATCAAGCAGGTCGCCTCCGGGCGCTTCGGCGTGACGAGCGAGTACCTCGTCAACAGCGACGACATCCAGATCAAGATGGCCCAGGGGGCCAAGCCCGGGGAGGGTGGCCAGCTGCCGGGTCACAAGGTGTATCCGTGGGTGGCGAAGACGCGCTATTCGACGCCCGGCGTCGGGCTCATCTCTCCACCGCCGCACCACGACATCTACTCGATCGAGGATCTGGCCCAGCTCATCCACGACCTCAAGAACGCCAACGAGCACGCGCGCATCCACGTCAAGCTCGTGTCGGAGGCAGGAGTCGGGACCGTGGCCGCGGGGGTGGCGAAGGCGCATGCCGACGTGATCCTCATCTCCGGCCATGACGGAGGCACGGGAGCCTCCCCACTCACCTCCCTCAAGCACGCGGGCACGCCGTGGGAACTCGGTCTGGCCGAGACCCAGCAGACGCTCCTGCTCAACGGCCTGAGGGACCGTGTCGTGGTCCAGACGGACGGCCAGCTCAAGACCGGCCGCGACGTCGTGATCGCCGCGCTCCTCGGCGCAGAGGAATTCGGGTTCGCGACCGCGCCACTCGTCGTCATGGGCTGCATCATGATGCGCGTCTGCCATCTCGACACGTGCCCGGTCGGAGTGGCCACGCAGAACCCCGAGCTGCGTGCACGATTCGCCGGTTCACCGGACTTCGTCGTGACCTTCTTCGAGTTCATCGCGCAGCAGGTGCGCGAGCACCTCGCGGCACTGGGCCTGCGGTCCTTGGACGAGGCCATCGGCCGCGTCGACCTGATCGACGCCGTCACTGCCGTGGACCACTGGAAGGCGAGCGGGCTCGACCTCTCGCCGATCCTTCACGATCCGGGCGTCCCCGGGCCGCGCCGCTGCGTCACCTCCCAGGATCACGGTCTCGAGCGCGCCCTGGACCGGGAACTCCTCGCCCTGTGCGCACCCGCCCTGGAGTCCGGCGAGCCCATCCGGGCCCGGCTGCCGATCCGCAACGTCCACCGCACGGTCGGGACGATGCTCGGCGCGGAGGTCACGCGCCGTCATGGCGGACACGGCCTGCCCGAGGGGACGATCGACCTGACCTTCGTCGGCTCCGCGGGCCAGTCCTTCGGTGCGTTCCTGCCCCCGGGCATCACCCTGCGGCTCGAGGGCGACAGCAACGACTACGTCGGCAAGGGACTGTCCGGCGGCTGCCTGGTGGTGCGGCCGGATCGGGCGGCGACCTTCACGGCCGAGGACAACATCATCGCCGGCAATGTCATCGGCTACGGCGCCACATCCGGGCACGTCTTCATCCGGGGCGTCGTCGGAGAGCGCTTCGCGGTGCGCAACTCCGGTGCGACGCTCGTCGTCGAGGGCGTCGGCGATCACGCGTGCGAGTACATGACCGGAGGGCGCGTGGTCATCCTGGGGCCGACCGGCCGCAATCTCGCGGCGGGCATGTCCGGGGGAGTGGCGTACGTGCTCGACCTCGCCGTGGACCGGGTCAACCCGGAACTGGTCGACCTGGAGCCGCTGTCGCCGGAGGACGTCGAGGTGCTGCGCGACCTGCTCTCGCGCCACGCCGACGAGACGGGCTCCACGGTCGCCCGACGCATCCTGGACGACGAGGACTTCGCGCGCTTCACGCTCGTCATGCCGCGCGACTACCGCCGCGCCCTCGAGGCGCAGCGGCTGGCGGCCCTCGAGGGCCGCGATCCCGCCGATGCCGTGATGGAGGCCGCCCGTGGCTGATCCCCGTGGATTCCTCACCACTCCCCGCGAGACGCCCTCGCGACGTCCCGTGGACCTGCGGCTGCTGGACTGGCGCGAGGTCTACGAGCCCTTCCCTTCTGAGCGCCTGCGCGACCAGGCCGGCAGGTGCATGGACTGCGGCATCCCCTTCTGCCACAACGGCTGCCCGCTCGGCAACCTCATCCCCGAGTGGAATGACCTCGTGTGGCGCGACGACTGGCGTGCGGCCGCCGAGCGGCTGCACGCGACCAACAACTTCCCGGAGTTCACCGGTCGGCTGTGTCCGGCTCCCTGCGAGACGGCGTGCGTGCTGGGCATCAATGCCGACGCCGTCACCATCAAGCAGGTCGAGGTGTCCATCATCGATCGGGCCTGGGACTCCGGCTGGGTGGAGCCGCAGCCCGCGGAGATGTCCACGGGCAAGGCGGTCGCCGTCATCGGGTCGGGCCCTGCCGGGCTGGCAGCGGCGCAGCAGCTCGCCCGTGCGGGGCACACGGTCGTGGTCTACGAGCGCGCGGATCGCATCGGCGGCCTGCTGCGCTACGGCATCCCCGAGTTCAAGATGGAGAAGTCTCACCTGGACCGGCGCCTGCGTCAGATGGTCCAGGAGGGCGTGAAGTTCCGGCCCGGCGTCGAGGTGGGCGTGGACGTCACGATGGCTGACCTGCGCAAGCGCTACGACGCGATCGTGATCGCGATTGGCGCGACGCGGTGGCGTGACCTGCCCATCCCCGGACGCGAACTGGCGGGGGTGCACCAGGCGATGGAGTACCTCCCCGGCGCCAACAGGGTGCAGGAAGGGGATATCGAGACAGCGCCCCTGGACGCCGCCGGCAGGCACGTCGTCATCATCGGCGGTGGCGACACGGGCGCGGACTGCCTGGGCACGGCCCACCGGCAGGGTGCGGCCTCGGTGACCCAGCTCGAGATCCTCCCCACTCCGCCCGATGCCCGCCCCACGGGACAGCCGTGGCCGACCTATCCCATGACCTACCGCATCTCCAGCGCGCACGAGGAGGGCGGCGAGCGCGTCTTCGCTGTCTCTACCGAGGAGTTCGTGGGCAGCGCCGGAGTGCTCGAAGGCCTACGCATCGTCGACGTCGAGTGGCGCGAGGGCCGGCCGACGCCCGTCGAGGGAAGCGCCCGCGTCCTGCGCGCCGACCTGGTCCTGCTGGCCATGGGCTTCACGGGACCGGAGACGGCCATCCTCGGCGACGAGCTCGGGGTGCAGATCGACGACCGCGGTGCGCTGGTGCGTGCGGACGACTACTCGACCGGCGTCGAAGGCGTCTTCGTCGCGGGGGATGCCGGTCGCGGGCAGTCGCTCATCGTGTGGGCGATCGCCGAGGGGCGCGCGGCTGCGGCGTCCGTGGACCGCTATCTCACCGGCGAGTCCAATCTCCCCTCGCCGATTCCCGCGTCTGCTCGACCCCTTACGGTGTAGTCCCGCCGAGACCGGTCCACCGCCGCCCCCGAGGAGAAGCATGCGTCGCGCGAAGATCGTCGCCACCCTGGGGCCGGCGACGAGCTCCTACGAGGCGATCCTCGGACTGGTCCAGGCGGGCATGGACGTGGCTCGCCTCAACCTCAGCCATGGGACCTACGCCGACCACAGCGCGGTCTACGACCGGGTACGCCGGGCGAGCGATGAGTCGGGGCGCGCCATCGGGATCCTCGTCGACCTCCAGGGACCGAAGATCCGACTGGGGCGATTCGCCAGCGGGCCCGTGCTGCTCAGCGTGGGCGACACCTTCACGGTGACGACCGAGGACGTCCCCGGGGACGGGACATGCGTCTCGACGACGTACGCAGGGCTCCCGGGCGACGTGGCCGCCGGCGACACGATCCTCATCGACGATGGCCGGGTCGCGCTCGATGTCATCAAGGTGGACGGTCCCCGCGTCGTCACGCGCGTCGTGGAAGGCGGGCGAGTCTCGGACAACAAGGGCCTCAATCTCCCCGGCGTTGCCGTGAGCGTGCCGGCGATGTCCGAGAAGGACATCGACGACCTGCGCTGGGCCCTGCGCGCCGGTGCGGACCTCATCGCGCTGTCCTTCGTGCGCTCGGCGGCCGATATCGCCGACGTCCATCGCGTCATGGACGAGGAAGGTGTCCGCGTCCCCGTCCTCGCCAAGGTCGAGAAGCCCCAGGCCGTCGACAATCTGGCAGAGATCGTCGCGACCTTCGACGGGATCATGGTCGCGCGCGGCGACCTGGGAGTCGAGCTCCCGCTCGAGGCCGTGCCCCTGGTCCAAAAGCGCGCGATCGAGCTCTGCCGAGTGGCCGCCAAGCCCGTGATCGTGGCCACCCAGATGCTCGACTCCATGGCCACGGCCACCAGGCCCACGCGCGCGGAGGCCAGCGACGTCGCCAATGCGGTGCTCGACGGCGCGGACGCCCTCATGCTGTCGGGGGAGACGAGCGTGGGCGAGCACCCCGCACTGGCCGTGGCGACGATGGCCCGCATCATCGCGCACGTCGAGGACAACGCACTCGAGCGCCTGAGCCGCCTGCCCGCCGACCCCCCGGGTTCCACCGCCCGCGCGCTCACGAAGGCGGCCGTCGACGTCGCCGGAGCGGTCAACGCGGCCAGCCTGATCCCCTTCACCGAGACCGGCTCCTCGGCGCGGCTCATCGCTCGCTGGCGGGCGCCGGAGCCGATCCTCGCCTTCACGCCCAACCCGCGCGTGCGCAGCCAGCTTGCCCTCGTCTGGGGGGTCGAGACCTTCCTCGTCCCCTCGGTGACGCACACCGACGACATGGTGGTGCAGGTCGACCGGGCGCTGCTCGACATCGGACGGGTCACCTACGGCGATCGCGTCGTCATCGTGGCCGGCGTCCCCCCGGGCATCCCCGGCACGACGAACGGCATGCGCGTGCACCTCATCGGAAGCGGAGGCAAGGGCGGAGGGGTGTAGGTTCCGCCCATGTTCGATTCAGGCATGTGGGAGGCCGCCCTCTTCGGCGCCGTAGCCCAGTCGGCCCTCGTCGTCGGCGCGCTGCTCGTGTGGAAGTTCCCTGCCATGAAGAAGCCGCTCATCGTCGGCGGACTCATGGCCTTCGGAGCCGGCGCCGTGATCTCCGCGGTCGCCATCGACCTGGTCGCCGTCTCCTACGACGAGGCCGGAGCGGGCCCGACGGCGATCGGCATCGGCATCGGCTGCCTCATCTACTTCGGGATCATCGCGCTGCTCGAGCGCAAGGGAGGGCAGGAGCAGCCGGGGGAGTTGATCGAGGCGCAGGTCGCCGCGGCCGAGGGCGCCCACGGGGGCGAGGTCCATGTGCACGGCGCCTCGCCGAAGGAGGCGCGCAACCTCACCATCGGGATGGTCATCGACGGCGTGCCCGAGTCGGTCGCGGTCGGGCTCACCTTGCACACCGCGAGCGTCGGTGTGTCCGCGGCCCTGGTCGGATCGATCTTCATCTCCGCCATCCCCGAGGCGATCGGCATCGCGGCGGCCCTTCTCGCCGGAGGCATGGTCGTCGGCAAGGTGCTCCTGCGCTTCTCCTTCATCGTGATCCTCGGCGCGGTCTTCGCCGCGGTGGGCTACTCCGTCCTGTACGGCGCATCGGACGCGACCCAGGCCATCATCCAGTCGATCGCGGCCGGCGCGCTCCTTGTGGTCGTGATCAACGAGATGATCCCCATCGCCGTCCGCAGTGTGAAGGCATGGGCCGGGATCATCGGGGCGGCCGGCTTCGTCTTCTCCGCTGCCCTCACCTGGGCCGCGGGGGGCTGAGGCGCCGGATCGTCCGGCGCGCCGGCCGTGACGGTGTCGACCATCCGCTAGTGTCGGCGACGACATCCTTTAACGACCCGTCCCGTGAGGCGGGGAAGGAGGTCGGCCATGACGGCTGCCCGCACGCCCGCCGGGGCTCGCGTTCTCGACGGCGACGACATCGCGCGGATCGTCAGCCGCATCTCCCACGAGATCCTCGAGCACGCCCACGGCGCGCATGACCTGACGGTGCTCGGCATCCAGACGCGCGGCGTCCCCCTCGCTCACCGCATCGCCGCTCGCATGAGCGAGATCGAGGGCGTCCCGGTCCCGGTGGGTGCGCTGGACATCACGATGTACCGCGATGACCTCAGCCTGCGCGGAGCCCGGCCCCTCCACGAGACGGAGGTGCCGGTCGAGGGGATCGACGGGCGCCTGATCGTGCTCGTCGACGACGTCCTCTACTCCGGGCGCACCGTGCGGGCCGCCCTCGATGCCCTCAGCGACATCGGACGCCCCCGTGCCGTGCAGTTGGCCGTCCTCGTGGACCGAGGGCACCGGGAACTGCCCCTGCGGGCCGACTACGTCGGCAAGAACATCCCGACGTCGATGGAGCAGGCGGTGCGGGTCCGCGTGAGCGAGCTCGATGGAGTGGACGAGGTCGTGGTGGAGGGATGAACAAGCACCTCCTGAGTGCCGCGGAACTCTCTCGCGCCGAGGCTGTGACGATCCTCGACACCGCCGCAGAACTCGCGCGCGTCACCGATCGAGCCGTCAAGAAGCTGCCCACCCTGCGCGGGCGCACGGTGGTCAACCTGTTCTTCGAAGACTCCACGCGCACGCGCATCTCCTTCGAGGCCGCCGCGAAGCGACTGTCCGCTGACGTCATCACGTTCAGCGCCAAGGGCTCGAGCGTGTCCAAGGGGGAGAGCCTGAAGGACACCGCGCTCACGCTGGAGGCGATGGGAGCCGACGCGGTGATCGTCCGCCACGGAGCCAGCGGAGCACCCCATCGCCTGGCTCACTCCGGATGGATCGACGGGGTCGTCGTCAACGCCGGCGATGGCACGCACGAGCACCCCACCCAGGCCCTTCTCGATGCCTACACGCTGCGCCATCACCTCGCCGGCGGCACCGGCGCGCTCGACGGGCGACGCGTGGTCATCGTCGGCGATGTCCTGCACAGCCGCGTCGCGCGGTCGAATGTGCTGCTGCTGGACACTCTCGGCGCCCACGTCACCCTCGTGGCACCTCCGACGCTGCTTCCCGTGGGCGTCGACTCCTGGCCCTGCGAGGTGTCCTACGACCTCGACGCCGCGCTCCCGGGAGCCGATGCCGTCATGATGCTGCGCGTCCAGGCCGAGCGCATGAATGCCGCCTACTTCCCGACGGCCAATGAGTACTCCCGCCGCTACGGGCTCGACGTGCGCAGGGCGGGGCTGCTGGCCGATGACGGCATCGTGCTCCACCCGGGCCCCATGAACCGCGGCATGGAGATCACCGCCGAGGTGGCCGACGGCCCCCGGTCGGTGATCGTGGAGCAGGTCACCAACGGCGTCCACGTGCGCATGGCCGTGCTGTACCTGCTCCTGGGAGCAGTGGAGAAGGGGGCAGCGGAGAAGGGAGCCGCAGACATGGGCGCGGCGCAGACGCATGAGGAGGCCGGAGGATGACCACGATCCTGCGCGACGTCCGTCCCTACGGCGAGGACGCGGTCGATATCTGGTGGGACGAAGGGGTCATCACCCGGATCGCCCCCGCGGGAGGCGTGCACGATGCGGAGGGATCGGTGATCGAGGGGCGCGGCGGCGTCGTGCTGCCCGGCCTGGTGGACCTGCACACCCACCTGCGCGAGCCCGGCCGCGAGGATGCGGAGACCATCGCGAGTGGCTCGGCCGCAGCGGCCCTGGGCGGCTTCACCGCCGTGCACGCCATGGCCAACACGACTCCCGTGGCCGACACGGCGGGTGTCGTCGAGATGGTGTGGCGCCGCGGGGTCGAGGCCGGTCACTGCGACGTGCATCCGGTCGGCGCCGTCACGGTGGGCCTGCAGGGGGAGCGGTTGGCCGAACTCGGCGCCATGGCCGACTCGGCCGCCAGGGTGCGCGTGTTCAGCGACGACGGCGTCTGCGTGAGCGATCCCGTCCTCATGCGCCGAGCCTTGGAATACGTCAAGGCCTTCGATGGCGTCATCGCGCAGCATGCGCAAGATCCCCGTCTCACCGAGGGCGCCCAGATGAACGAAGGGGCGCTCTCCGGTCTCCTGGGGCTGCAGGGCTGGCCCGCAGTTGCGGAGGAGTCGATCATCGCCCGGGACGTCCTGCTCGCCGAGCACGTCGGCTCGCGGGTGCACATCTGCCACCTGTCCACGAGCGGGTCCGTGGACATCGTGCGGTGGGCCAAGTCGCGCGGCATCGACGTGAGCGCGGAGGTCACCCCGCACCACCTCATCCTCACGGAGGATCTCGCGCGCAGCTACGACCCCCTCTACAAGGTCAATCCGCCGCTGCGGCGCAGCGAGGACGTGGCCTCGGTGCGCGAGGGCCTTGCCGACGGAACCATCGACGTCGTCGCCACCGACCACGCCCCCCATGCCCGGGAGGACAAGGACTGCGAGTGGGCCGCGGGAGCCTTCGGGATGCTCGGCCTCGAGACGGCACTCTCCGTCGTCATCGAGACCATGGTCCTCACCGGTGCCCTCGACTGGCATGGCGTCGCCGATCGCATGGCCGTGCGCCCGGCGCGCATCGCGCGACTGGCCGACCAGGGGCGCCCGATCGCCGTGGGGGAGCCGGCCACCCTCGTCGTCGTGGACCCCGACGCCACCTGGCAGGTCGACGCCTCCCGGTCGCCATCGCGGAGCGCGAACTCCCCGTTCGCCGGGCGCGAGATGCACGGTCGTGTCGTCCACACCATCCTGCGCGGCCGTCCCACCGTCATCGACGGGGCACTCGCATGATCCCGGCGCTGCTGGCTGCGGTCGAACCGACCTCCGTCCTGCTGGCTGCGGTCGAACCGACCTCCGTCTTGCTGGCTGCGGTCGAACCGACCTCCGCGCCCGTCACGCAATGGCCGCTGCGCATCCTCCTGGTCCTGCTCGTCCTCGCGGTCATCGCACTCGTGCTCTTCGGGATGCGCTCCGGCTGGCGGCGCCGGGCCAAGCGGCAGATCGACGTCCCGCCGCCACCGCTGCCGCCCGATGCGACCGATGGCGCCCAGGCCCCGGTGGCCGGGGTCTACCTGGGATCGACCCATCACGGCGACTGGCTCGATCGGATCGTCGTACACGACCTCGGGGTCCGCAGCCGGGCGACCGCCGAGGCGGGACCCGGCGGGGTCGCGCTGCGCCGCGAGGGGGCCCGCGACGTCTTCATGCCCGCCGAGTGGCTGCGCGGTGCGCAGATGGCACGTGGCATCGCCGGCAAGGCCTATGAGCGCGACGGGGTCCTCGTCATCACCTGGGACCTGGATGGGAGGCTGGTGGACACCGGCTTCCGGGCCGATGTGGCGGAGGAGCAGCGTGCCCTGCGCGACGCAATCGTCGGCCTCGTCGCCGATCCAGGACGAGCAGGAGAGGGGACCCGATGACATCGCCAGCCCTGCTCGTCCTCGAGGACGGCCGTGTCTTTCGCGGGCGTGCCTTCGGCGCCGTCGGCGAAGCACTGGGCGAGGCGGTCTTCTCCACGGGCATGACGGGCTATCAGGAGACGCTCACCGACCCGTCCTACAGGGGCCAGGTCGTGGTGATGACCTCGCCGCACGTGGGCAACACCGGGATGAACGACGAGGACCCCGAGTCGCGTCGCATCTGGGTCTCGGGCTACGTCGTGCGCGATCCCTCTCCGGTCGCGTCCAATTGGCGCGCGCGCCGCACCCTCGAGGACGAGCTCATCGCGTCCGGGGTCGTGGGCGTGCGCGATATCGACACGCGCGCCCTCACCCGCCACCTGCGCGATCGCGGTGCGATGCGCGTGGGGATCTTCAGCGGGGCGGCCGCCGATGCGCCCGAGGCAGAGCTCGTCCAGCGCGTCCTCGCGGCCCCGCCCATGGCCGGGTGCGACCTCACGGGTGACGTCACCGTCTCCGAGCCCTACGTCGTCCCGGCCATCGGCGAGGAGAGGTTCGTCGTGGCCGCCGTGGACCTCGGCATCAAGTCGATGACCCCCCAGCGCATGGCGGAGCGGGGGATGAACGTCCACGTGCTGCCCGCGGACGTCTCCGCCGACGAGATGCTCGCCCGCGGCCGTGACGGCGTCTTCTTCTCCAACGGCCCGGGCGACCCCGCGGTTGCCGACCACGCGGTGTCGCTCGTGAGCGCCGCCCTCGAGGCCGGCCGCCCGGTCTTCGGCATCTGCTTCGGCCACCAGATGCTGGGCCGAGCGCTGGGCCTGGGCACCTACAAGCTGCGCTTCGGGCACCGGGGGATCAACCAGCCCGTGCAGGACCTCGCGACCGGACGCGTGGCGGTCACCGCGCACAACCACGGATTCGCCGTCCAGGCGCCCGTCGGCGAGGTCTTCGATACGCCCTTCGGTCGCGCGGAGGTCAGCCATGTCTGCCTCAACGACGGGGTTGTGGAGGGCCTGCGGTGCCTCGACGTGCCCGCGTTCAGCGTGCAGTACCACCCCGAGGCTGCAGCGGGCCCGCACGATGCGGCGGATCTCTTCGACGCGTTCGCCGAGCTCATGCAGGGCGCGGCCGATGCCCGAGGGGTGGTGCGCTGATGCCCCGCCGCGACGACATCGCTTCCGTGCTCGTCATCGGCTCCGGGCCGATCGTCATCGGCCAGGCGTGCGAATTCGACTACTCAGGCACGCAGGCGTGCCGAGTGCTCAAGGCCGAGGGCATCCGCGTCATCCTGGTCAACTCCAACCCGGCGACGATCATGACCGACCCGGAGTTCGCCGACGCGACGTACGTCGAGCCCATCACGCCGGAATACGTCGAGCGCATCATCGAGCGCGAGCGTCCCGACGCCCTGCTCGCCACCCTCGGCGGCCAGACCGCGCTCAACACCGCCATGGCACTGCATCGCTCCGGGGCGCTCGAGCGATACGGCGTGGAGCTCATCGGCGCCGACGTCGGCGCCATCGAGCGCGGCGAGAACCGTGAGCTCTTCCGCGAGATCGTGGCCCAGGTCGGTGCCGAGAGCGCGCGGTCGGCGATCTGCCACAGCATCGAGGACTGCCTGGCGGCCGTGACCTCCCTGGGCTACCCCGTCGTCGTCCGCCCGTCCTTCACCATGGGCGGAGCCGGCTCGGGCATGGCGTACGACGAGGCCGACCTGCTGCGCATCGCCGGCACGGGGCTGCAGGCCAGTCCCACGCACGAGGTCCTCCTGGAGGAGTCCATCCTCGGCTGGAAGGAGTACGAGCTCGAGCTCATGCGCGATCGCAGCGACAACGTCGTGGTCGTCTGCTCCATCGAAAACCTCGACCCGATGGGCGTCCACACGGGGGACTCCATCACGGTCGCCCCGGCGCTCACCCTCACCGACCGCGAGTACCAGCGCATGCGCGACGTCGCTATCGACATCATCCGCGCCGTCGGCGTCGACACGGGCGGATGCAACATCCAGTTCGCCGTCAACCCCCTCGACGGGCGGCTCATCGTCATCGAGATGAACCCACGCGTATCCCGGTCCTCGGCCCTCGCGTCCAAGGCCACCGGCTTCCCCATCGCCAAGATCGCCGCACGCCTGGCCATCGGCTACACCCTCGACGAGATCCCCAACGACATCACGCAGGAGACGCCGGCCTCCTTCGAGCCCACCCTCGACTACATCGTGGTCAAGGTCCCGCGCTTCGCCTTCGAGAAGTTCCCGCAGGCTGATCCCACGCTCACGACGACGATGAAGTCCGTCGGCGAGGCCATGGCGATCGGACGCAACTTCACCGAGGCTCTGCAGAAGGCCCTGCGTTCCCTCGAGCGCCCGGACGCCGTCTTCTCGTGGCCCGGCGACGTCGACCGTGCCGCGCTCATGGCCTCGATCCCGACGCCCCACGACGGGCGCCTGCGCGAGGTGCAGCAGGCGCTGTGGGCGGGTGCGAGCATCGACGAGGTGCACGAGGCCACCGGGATCGACCCGTGGTTCCTGGCGCAGATCGAGATCATCAACGATCTCGCCGATCGCCTGCGCGCTGCCGGGCAGCTCGAGCCGGACCTGCTGCGCGAGGCCAAGCGCCACGGCTTCTCCGACGCGCAGGTCGCGGGCCTGCTGGGCCTCACCGAGCGCGAGGTGCGACTCCAGCGGCACGAGTGGGGGATTCGCCCCGTCTTCAAGACCGTCGACACGTGCGCGGCGGAGTTCGCTGCGCGCACGCCCTACCACTATTCGGCGTACGACGAGGAGACCGAGGTCGAGCCGAGCGACCGGCGCAAGGTGATCATCCTCGGCTCCGGGCCCAATCGGATCGGGCAGGGGATCGAGTTCGACTACTCCTGCGTGCACGCCTCGCTCACGCTGCGCGAGGCGGGATACGAGACCATCATGGTCAACTGCAATCCCGAGACCGTGTCGACCGACTACGACACCTCCGATCGCCTCTACTTCGAGCCGCTCACCCTCGAGGACGTCCTCGAAGTGGTCCATGCCGAGTCGTCGAGCGGCACGCTCGCCGGGGTCATCGTGCAGCTCGGCGGGCAGACGCCGCTCGGACTTGCCCGTGGCCTGGAGGAGGCCGGCGTGGCGATCGTGGGGACGTCCCCGGACGCGATCCACCTCGCCGAGGACCGTGCCGAGTTCGGCGCGCTCCTCACGCGGGCGGCGCTGCCGGCCCCGCGATTCGGCACCGCCTTCTCCTTCGAGGAGGCGCGCGCCATCGCGGAGGAGATCGGCTACCCGGTCCTCGTGCGGCCCTCCTACGTCCTGGGCGGACGCGGCATGGAGATCGTCTACGACGAGGGGATGCTGCGCGACTACCTCGTGCGCGCAGCCGAGATCAACCCCGAGCATCCCGTGCTCGTCGACCGCTTCCTCGACGACGCGGTCGAGATCGACGTGGACGCCCTCTACGACGGTCGCGACCTCTACCTCGGCGGCGTCATGGAGCACATCGAGGAGGCGGGGATCCACTCGGGCGACTCGGCATGCGCCCTCCCGCCCGTGTCGCTCGGGCCCCGCGAGATCGAGCGCATCCGCGAGTCGACGCTCGCCCTCGCCGACGGGATCGGGGTGCGCGGGCTGCTCAACGTGCAGTACGCCCTCGCCGGCGGAGTGCTCCACGTCCTCGAGGCCAACCCGCGCGCGTCGCGCACCGTCCCCTTCGTCTCGAAGGCCACTGCTGTCCCGCTCGCCAAGGCCGCGGCGCGCATCATGATGGGCGAGTCCATCGCCGACCTGCGCGCGGCGGGAGTGCTCCCGGCATCGGGCGACGGTGCGACGCTGCCCCCCGGCACCCCGATCGCCGTGAAGGAGGCCGTCCTGCCCTTCGGCCGGTTCCACGGGGTCGACACCGTGCTCGGCCCGGAGATGCGATCGACGGGGGAGGTCATGGGCATCGACATGGACTTCGGCACCGCGTTCGCGAAGTCGCAGGACGCCGCCTACGCCGGCGGGCTGCCCACGAGCGGCCGCGTCTTCGTGTCGGTCGCCGACCGCGACAAGCGCGCGATGATCTTCCCGCTCAAGCGCCTGTCGGACCTGGGCTTTGAGATCGTGGCGACGGAGGGGACCGCCGAGGTCCTGCGCCGCCACGGACTGAAGGTTGGCTTCCTGCGCAAGCAGCGCGAGGGCACCGGCCCCCAGGGGGAGCCCACCACGGTCGACGCCATCATGGCCGGCGACATCGACCTCATCATCAACACGCCCTTCGGGGTGGGGCCACGGCTCGACGGCTACGAGATCCGCACCGCGGCGGTCCTCAAGGGCGTGCCCTGCATCACGACGATCCAGGGTCTCGCCGCTACTGTCCTGGGCATCGAGTCCCTGCTGCCCGGAGGCGCCGCCGATGGCGGCATCGGCGTACGGTCCCTCCAGGAGTACGCCGAGGACCTCGGCCGAATGCGCGCCCCGGGAGGTGCCTGATGCCCGTGCAGGTCAGGGGTGAAGTGGTCTCCGTGCGCCGCGCCGGCCAGTACCACGTCCTCACGGTGACGGCGCCGGGAGTGCCCGAGGTCGCGCGCCCAGGCAACTTCGCAACCCTCGCTATCGGCGACCTCGACTCATCCGGCCTGCTCCTGCGCCGGGCGTTCTCGATCCACGGGGTCCAATCGCGTGGCATCTACGGCGGCACCATCGACCTTGTCGTGGCCGACGCGGGCCCGGGCACGCACTGGCTCACCCAGCGTCGACGGGGGGACGTGCTCGACATCGTGGCGCCACTCGGCCGCCCGTTCGCCCTGCCGCGAGACCCGGTCTCATGCCTGCTCGTGGGCGGTGGCTACGGCTCCGCCCCGCTGGTCTTCCTCGCCGAGCACCTGCGCGAGCGCGGGTGCCGGGTCGACGTGGTGCTGGGCGCCTCGACTGAGGAGAAGCTCTTCGGAGTGCTCGAGGCCAAGCGCATCGCCTCCACCGTCACCATCACGACCGACGATGGATCCCTCGGCGAGACGGGCCTGGTGACCGAGCACCTGGGCGCGGTGATCGAGCGCGCGGCCACCGACGTCATCTACGCATGCGGTCCCATGGGCATGCTCGCCGCGGTCGCGGACATCGCCTCCGAGGTGGGCATCCACAGCCAGTGCGCCGTGGAGGAGTCGATGGCGTGCGGGATCGGGGTCTGCATGACCTGCGTGCTCCCCGTCATCGGCGAGGATGGCATCACCCGCATGCTGCGCTCGTGCGTCGAGGGCCCGGTCTTCCGCGGGGACCGCGTGCGCTGGCAGGACGTCGGCACCATCCCGGCCGATACCCTGGGCGCGCCCGTGACCGACGGGAGGGACCGATGACACGCGCCGTCGTGCGACAGCCCGCGTCCGCCGCGGCCCCTCCGGCCATCGACATGTCCACCCGCCTGGGCTCGGTCGGACTGCCGAGCCCGGTCCTCACCGCGTCGGGCTGCGCGGCGTCCGGCCGCGAGCTGGACCAGTTCTTCGACATCACCTCGATCGGCGCGCTCGTGACCAAGAGCATCATGCTCGAGCCGCGGTCGGGTCGTGCCACGCCACGCATGGCCGAGACCCCCAGCGGCATGCTCAACTCCATCGGGCTGCAGGGCCCGGGGATCCACTCCTTCCTCGAGCACGATCTCGCGTGGCTGCGCGAGCGGGGTGCGCGCGTCATCGTCTCCATCGCGGGCGGCACCACCCAGGAGTTCGAGGAGCTCGCCAAGATCTTGCGCGACCATGGCGACTTCGACGCGCTCGAGGTCAACATCTCCTGTCCCAACGTGGCCGACCGCGGGCAGGTCTTCGCCTGTCGTGCGGACACGGCGGCCGCCGTCATCGGCGGAGTGCGGCGTTCCACCGACCCGAGCATCCCCGTCTTCGCCAAGCTGTCGCCCGATGTCACGGACATCGGCACCATCGCCCTGGCGTGCGTGCGTGCCGGTGCCGACGGGCTCTCGCTCATCAACACCACGCTGGGCATGGTGATCGACGTCGACACCATGCGCCCCGCCCTCGCCGGCGTCACCGGAGGACTCTCGGGGCCGGCGATCCGCCCCATCGCCGTGCGCTGCGTGTGGCAGGTGCGCGATGTCCTGCCCGAGATCCCGCTCATCGGCATGGGCGGCATCCGAGGCGGAGCCGATGCCTTCGAGTTCATCCTGGCCGGTGCCGACGCCGTCTCGGTCGGCACGGTGACGTTCCACGACCCCTCGGCGCCGGCGCGCGTGCATGCCGAGCTCGCCGCGCTCGCGGCGACGCGTGGCTTCTCCCGGCTGCGTGACGCCGTGTCCTACGCGCACCGGCAGGATGAGCCGCAGGACACGGGCGACGACGACGACCTGTCCCTGCCGGAGTGGGTGTGAGTCGCGCCCCCATCGCGGTCGCTCTCGATGCGCCTGACCTGACCACGCTCGCCATGTGGTCGCAGGCTGTCGCCCCGCACGTGAGCACGCTCAAGGTCGGCCTGGAGACCTATCTGCGCGACGGCCGGGCGGCGGTCGAGACCGCTCGCTCCGCCGCCCCGGGGTGCGCGCTGTTCTTGGACCTGAAGCTGCACGACATCCCGGCCACGGTCTCCGGTGCCGCTCGAGCGGTCGCCGGGCTCGAGCCCGACTACCTCACCGTGCACGCCTCCGGCGGCGCGGCGATGGTGTCCGCGGCCGCCGAGGCCTTGCCGCGCACCCGTGTCGTGGCCGTCACGGTGCTCACCTCGCTTACGACCGAGGACCTGCGCCGCATGGACCTGCTCGGACCGGGCTCCGCGTCCGCCGGAGACCTGGCCGTGCGCCTCGCGGTGACGGCCGTCGACGCTGGCGCCCGAGCCGTCGTCTGCTCGCCCGAGGAAGTCGGCGCCGTCAAGGCCGCCCTCGACGGGCGCGATGTCGTGCTCATTACCCCCGGCGTGCGCCCCGCAGGAGCCGATGCCGGGGACCAGCGGCGCGTGGCGACCCCGCGCGAGGCGCTCGACCGCGGCGCCGACCTGCTCGTCATCGGCCGGCCGATCACGGGGGCGGCCGACGTCTCGGCGGCCGCGGCGGCCATCGCCGAGGACCTCGGTCATGCCTGAGCGACCCGCGCTGGACGAGGACGCCCGTGCGCGCGGCCGTGCGCTGGCGCTCCAGGCGCGCCGGCGCCGGGCCGAGATCAAGCGGCATCTCGCCGAGGGAGGCTCGGTGCGCGACGTCATCGCCCTGCGCGAGGACGACCCGGCGGTCGCGCGCATGCGCGCGCGCGACCTGGTGGAGGCCTGTCCGGGCATCGGCCCCGCACGCGCGACCCGCATCCTCGCGCAGTGCCACGTGGCCGAGTCCCGCCGGCTGCGTGGGCTCGGCGAGCATCAGGTCGCCGCTCTCGTCGCGGCACTGGAGGCAGGCGGGCCCGAGCGAGGCCGACTCCTCGTGCTGTCCGGGCCCTCAGGAGTGGGCAAGTCCAGCGTCGTCAGGCGACTGCGATCGCTGCGCCCCGACCTGGTGTTCTCGGTGTCGGCGACGACCCGATCCCCGCGAGCCGGCGAGGTGGACGGCGAGCACTACCGCTTCATCGATCGTGCCGGTTTCGAGTCCATGATCGCCCGCGGCGAGCTGCTCGAGTGGGCTGAGTTCGCCGGGCACCTCTACGGCACTCCCTCGGGGCCGGTCGAGCAGGCGCTCGCCGCAGGCCACGACGTCCTCTTGGAGATCGAGCTCCAGGGCGCGCGCCAGGTCCGCGACAGCGCCCCGGGCGCCCTCCGGGTGTTCCTCGCCCCGCCGTCGTGGGAGGTCCTCGTCGAGCGCCTGCAGGGGCGACGCACGGAGTCCGCGGAGGTCATCGAGCGCCGCCTCGCCACCGCCCGGGTGGAGTTGGCCGCCGAGGGGGAGTTCGACCACACGGTGGTCAATGCCACGGTCGAGGAGGCCGCCGAGGCCGTCCTGGCCCTTCTCGACCAGGCAGCGCCGGTCGCCCCTGCCTGAGCGGGGGGTAGACTCAGGGCCCGGTGCGGACGATCGCACCCGCCCCATCCGCATCATCCACCGGTGAGAGGTCGACCATGTCAGCGTCCGCGCGCCCCGAGGGCATCATCTACCCGCCCATCGACGATCTGCTCGCCAAGTCCGACTCCAAGTACTCGCTGGTCATCTACGGCGCCAAGCGCGCGCGCCAGATCAACGCCTACTACTCCCAGCTGGGAGAGGGCCTGCTCGAGTACGTCGGTCCGCTCGTCGAGACGCACGTGCAGGAGAAGCCCCTGTCCATCGCGCTGCGCGAGATCGATGCGGGCCTGCTCACCTCCGAGCCCTACGACCCCGCGGCTGAGGTCGCGGTCGCCGTCGTGGAGGAGGAGCTGACCTGAGCGCGCGCATCCTCCTCGGCGTCTCGGGGGGCATTGCCGCCTACAAGGCGTGCACCCTGCTGAGGATCCTGCGCGAAGCCGGTCACGACGTCCGCGTCGTCCCGACATCGTCGGCGCTGCGTTTCGTCGGTGCTCCCACCTGGGAGGCACTGTCGGGTCACGCGGTCAGCGACTCGGTGTGGAGCGACGTTCCCGCCGTCCCGCACGTGAGCCTCGGCCGCTGGGCCGACATCGTCGTGGTCGCCCCGGCGAGTGCCAACCTCATGGCGCGTGCCGCAGCGGGGATGTCCGACGACCTGCTGACGGCGTCCCTGCTCACCGCCACCGGCCCGATGATCATGGCACCGGCCATGCACACCGAGATGTGGGAGCATCCCGCGACGAGGGCCAATGTCGCGACCCTGCGCAGCCGGGGCGTGCAGGTCATCGAGCCCGCCGTAGGACGCCTCACGGGGGCCGACTCGGGTGCCGGGCGCCTGCCCGAGCCCGCTGACATCGCGCGCCTGGTCGAGGAGGCACTCCAGCCTGCCGCCCGCGACCTCGCCGGACGGCACATCCTCGTCTCCGTGGGCGGCACCCGCGAGGACCTCGACCCCGTGCGCTTCCTGGGCAACCGCTCGAGCGGGCGCCAGGGCTTCGCGATCGTCGAGCGTGCCCTTGCGCGCGGTGCCGAGGTCACGGCCGTGGTGGGCACCGTCGAGGTCGCGCCCCCTCCCGGCGCACGGGTCATCGCCGCGACGACCGCCGAGGCCATGCGCGAGGCGATGCTCGCCGAGCAGGGCTCCGCAGACGCCGTCGTCATGGCGGCCGCGGTGGCGGACTTCCGGCCCGAGAGCATGTCGGCCGCCAAGATCAAGAAGTCCGACGACCACCCGCCCGAGCCGATCCGACTCGTGCGCAACCCCGACATCCTGGTCGAGCTCGCCTCGCTCAGGCCCGAGGGTCAGGTAGTGGTCGGCTTCGCTGCGGAGACGGCCGCCTCCGACGAGGAGCTGCTGTCGCTCGCTCGCGCCAAGGTCGCCCGCAAGGGCTGCGACCTCCTGGTCGTCAACGATGTCGGCGGCGAGCGGGTCTTCGGGCGAGAGGACACGGCCGTTCGCGTCGTGGGCACCCTCGGCGAGGTCCTCGCCGAGGCACGGGGAGCGAAGTCCGTGGCAGCGGACGCAGTGCTCGACGAGGTGGCCAAGCTGCTGCCGCCCCTCACGCTCCCGCGCCCCTGAATCCGATAGGGTCCTCGCGTCAAGAGCGCCAGCGTCAAGCCCCGGCTCGCTGGCCGGCAACCCTCGCACCGCGGTGGGGTGCCCCGGGTGAGGACCAGGCCCGCGCAAGCGGGCAAGCGCGGGTCGCAAGACCCCTGAGCGAAGGACTGCGCGTGGCACGACGACTCTTCACATCAGAGTCGGTGACCGAGGGTCACCCCGACAAGATGGCCGACCAGATCAGCGACGCGATCCTCGACGACCTGCTGCGCCAGGATCCGCGGTCGCGTGTCGCCGTCGAGACGATGCTCACGACGGGCCAGGTGCACGTCGCGGGTGAGGTGACGACCGAGGGCTTCGCCGATGTCATGGGGATCGTGCGTGACGTGGTGAAGGACATCGGCTACGACTCATCTGAGAAGGGCTTCGACGGCAACTCGTGCGGCATTTCCGTCTCCATCGGCGCCCAGTCGCCCGACATCGCCCAGGGCGTCGATGACGCGATCGAGGAGCGCGAGGGGCACAGCAGCGACCCGCTCGACCGCCAGGGCGCGGGCGACCAGGGCCTGATGTTCGGCTACGCCACCGACGAGACCCCCACCCTCATGCCGCTGCCCATCTCGCTCGCGCACCGCATGGCCGAGCAGCTCACGGCCGTGCGCAAGGACGGCACCGTTCCCTACCTCCGGCCGGACGGCAAGACGCAGGTGACGATCGAGTACGACGAGTCCGGGCAGCCGACGCGCATCGACACGGTCGTCGTGTCCAGCCAGCACGCCAAGGACGTCGACCTCGACGGCCAGCTCGCTCCCGAGGTGCGCAAGTTCGTCGTCGACCCGATCCTCGAGGGGATCGACCTGCCCAGCGACGGCTACCGGCTCCTGGTCAATCCGACGGGTCGCTTCGAGGTGGGCGGTCCCATGGGCGACGCGGGCCTCACCGGCCGCAAGATCATCGTCGATACGTACGGCGGCATGGCACGCCACGGAGGCGGCGCCTTCTCGGGCAAGGACCCGTCCAAGGTGGATCGGTCCGCGGCGTACGCCATGCGCTGGGTGGCCAAGAACGTCGTAGCGGCGGGCCTGGCCAAGCGCTGCGAGGTCCAGGTCGCCTACGCCATCGGCAAGGCGCACCCGGTCGGCGTCTTCGTGCAGACGTTCGGCACCGGCATCCTGCCCGACGAGCGGATCCAGGAGGCGGTGCTGGAGGTCTTCGACCTGCGTCCGGCGGCCATCATCCGCGACCTCGACCTGCTCCGGCCGATCTACCGGCCCACCGCGGCCTACGGCCACTTCGGCCGTGAGCTCCCCGACTTCACCTGGGAGCGCACCGATCGGGCTGCGGCGCTGAAGGCCGCGGCCGGCGCCTAGACGGGCCGCTCCTGTCAGGCTCACCTGGCACGATCGACCCGTGACAGGACAGGTGGCGAGGGTGGCGGTCGACGTGCCGCTCGCGCACCTCGACCGCCTCTTCGACTACTCCGTCCCCGATGCGCTCGACGCCGAGGCGCAGCCCGGCGCGCGGGTGCGCGTCCGGTTTTCCGGGCGCCTCGTCGATGGCTTCGTCGTGGAGCGTGCGGATGCCAGCGAGCACGCCCGCCTCGCCCCGCTCCAGCGCGTCGTGTCCCCGCTGCCGGTGCTCACCCCGGAGGTGCTCGAGCTCGCGCGCGCCGTCGCCGATCGCTATGCCGGCACCCTGCCCGACGTCCTGCGCGCGGCGATCCCGCCGCGGCATGCGCGCGCCGAGGCGCAGGTGCTGGCGAAGGAGTCCGAGCCATGTGAGCTCCCCGAGGCGATGGACCTCTCCGCCTGGGACGACTACGCCGGCGGCGCGGCCTTCGCGCAGCGGATCGCCGGGGGAGAGCGTGGACTGCGCGGGGTCTGGACGTCGGCTCCCGGGGTCGGCTGCTCCGATGCGGCCGACTGGCCGCGCCTCATCGCCCGCACCGCGCTGGCGGCGGCCTGCCACGGGGGCGTGGTCATCGTCGTGCCGGATGCGCGCGACCTCGTGCGCGTGGCGGCCGCGCTCGACGGCGAGGGCGGGGGATCCGCCTACGTCACCCTCTCGGCGGATGCCGGGCCCCAGCGCCGCTACTCCGCGTTCCTGCGCGTGCTCACCGGTCGTGTCCCCATCGCCCTGGGCACGCGGGCAGCGGCCTTCGCGCCAGTCACCTCGCCATCACTGCTCATCCTGTGGGACGACGGCGACGAATCCCTCGCCGAGCCGCACGCGCCCGGCTGGCATGCGCGCGAGGTCCTTGCCCTGCGATCGCATCTCACCGGCGCCTCCCTTCTCGTCGGCGGCTTCACCCGCTCGGTGGAGACCCAGCAGTGGGTCGGCACGTCGTGGGCGGCGCCGCTCGCCCCTCGCCGACCGGTCCTGCGTGCGTCGGCACCCCGCGTCGTGCCCGACGAAGACGACGGCGCGCGCATCCCGCGGCGGGCTTACGACGCGGCGCGCGAGGCGCTCACGACCGGTCCGGTGCTCGTGCAGGTCGGTCGCCGCGGCTACGTCCCCACTCTCGCCTGCCAGCGCTGCCGCGAGCGGGCCGCGTGCCCGGCGTGCGCCGGGCCGCTCGCCCTCGGCGCACGCGGCGGAGCACCCACCTGCCGATGGTGCGGCACGCGCGTCGCGCCCTGGAGATGCCGTGCATGCGGTGACGACCGCCTGCGGGCCATCTCCGTCGGCTCGTCGCGCACCGCGGAGGAGTTGGGCCGCGCCTTCCCCGGTGTTCCCGTCATCACGTCGACGGGGGAGCGCAGCGTCGCCTCCGTGGGTCCGGAGCCATCGCTGGTCGTCGCGACGACAGGCACCGAGCCCTGGGCCTCGGGCGGATACGCCGCGGTGCTGCTGCTCGACGCTGCCGCGCAGGCAGCTCGGGTCGCCCTGCGCGCCGGCGAGGAGACCGCGCGCCGCTGGTTCGCCGCGGCAGCCCTCGCCCGTCCTGGTGCCCCCGTCGTCGTGACGGCGGACGCCGGCCTGCCTGTCGTGCAGGCGCTCATCCGATGGGACCCCGCATGGCTTGCTGCCCGCGAGCTGGCGGAGCGCCGCGAACTCGGCCTGCCCCCCGCGGTGCGCGCTGCGACCCTCACCGGCGACCCGATCGCGGTGCGGGCGGCGATGCGCGACCTGCCCGACTCCGCTCGCGTCGCAGGGCCGCTGCCCGTCGCGGGTGCCGACGACGCGCGCGCCCTCGTGACGATCGACCGACGCCACGGGGCCGACCTCGCGCATGCCTTGCGCGCCATCGCGGCCACGCGGACAGCGCGCAAGGATCCGACGAGGCTGCACGTGGTGGTGGACCCGCCGGACTGGGGCGGGGACTGAGATCGAGCGCACCTACACTGGGGGAGTCCCACTCGCCTGGTGAAGGGAGTTCCCGTGGCCGTGCAGCCGATCCGCCTCTTCGGCGATCCCGTGCTGCGCACGCCGGCCGAGCCGGTGGAGACCTTCGACAAGGAACTCCGCAAGCTCGTTCAGGACCTCACCGACACGATGCGCGACGCTCCCGGGAGCGGCCTGGCCGCCCCGCAGATCGGCGTATCCCTGCGCGTCTTCACGTGGTGGGTTGACGACGAGCTCGGGCACCTGTGCAATCCGGTCCTCGACCTGTCCGATGAGATCCAGGAGGGCGACGAGGGGTGCCTGTCCATCCCGGACCTCGCCTTCGACACCAAGCGCGCGCGCCGCGTCGTGGCCAAGGGGATGGACATGCACGGCGAGCCCGTCACGGTGGAGGGCAGCGACCTGCTCGCGCGGGCGCTGCAGCACGAGACGGACCACCTCGACGGCATCCTCTTCATCGACCGCCTCGACGCCGAGACGCGCAAGGAGGCCATGAAGGCCATCCGCGAGGCCGAGTGGTTCGGCGAGCCGGCACCCGAGGTGCGCTTCAGCCCTCACGCCGTGTCCGCCAAGTGGCTGTGACCCCGTGCGCCTGGTCTTCGCCGGCACGCCCGACGTGGCCCTGCCGAGCCTCGACGCGCTGAATGCCTCGCACCACGAACTCGTCGCCGTGATCACGCGCCCACCTGCCCTGGCAGGCAGAGGGAGAGCGACTCGACCCAGCGCCGTTCAGGTGCGCGCCGAGGCGCTCGGCATCCCCGTGCTGACGCCCGCGCGGCTGAGCGACCCCGAGGCGCTCGGTCCCCTCGCCGATCTGGCCCCCGACTGCTGCCCCGTCGTCGCCTACGGCGCCCTGCTTCCGCCTGCCGCGCTGGCCATCCCGGCCCATGGCTGGGTCAACCTGCACTTCTCGCTGCTCCCGCGCTGGCGCGGCGCTGCTCCCGTCCAGCACGCGATCCGCGCGGGCGACACCGAGACGGGAGCCACGACCTTCCGCATCGACGAGGGACTCGACACGGGCCCGATCCTGCTGCAGGAGCCCACGCGCATCGGCGACCGGGAGACGAGCGGCGAACTCCTCGATCGCCTAGCCCGGTCGGGAGCCGATCTCCTCGTCCGGACGCTCGATGCGTTAGAGGCGGGCACGCTCGTCGCGCATCCGCAGTCGGACGCGGGCGTCACGCTCGCTCCGCGCATCGACGTGGACGATGCCCGCGTCGACTGGCACGCGCCCGCTGATGCCGTGGACCGTCTCGTCCGCGCCTTCACTCCGGCCCCCGGTGCGTGGACGATGCTGCGCGAGGCGCGCGTGCGCCTCGGCCCGGTGGAGGCGACCGACGTGGCCGACCTGGCCCCGGGGGAGCTGCGGGCCGGCAAGCGCGAGGTGCTGGTGGGCACGTCCACGGCGGCGATGCGCCTGGGCACCGTCGTCGCCGAGGGCAAGCGCGCCATGTCTGCGGCCGACTGGGCCCGCGGCATCCGCCTGGAGTCCGGCGAGGCCTTCGCGTGACACAGGACTCGGCGTGACACAGGACTCGCCTGCGGGGACGAGTCGATCCCGTCCGCCCCACGGCCGGCGGCGCACGGCGCGCGGCGCGGCGTACGACCTGCTGCATGCGGTGCACGTCGATGATGCCTACGCCAACATCGCCATGCCCGAGATCCTCGGCCGGGCAGGCCTGTCGGCACGCGACGCAGCACTGGCGACGGAACTCGCCTACGGCACGCTGCGCTGGCAGGGGCTCTACGACGCCATCCTCGCCGAATGCGTCGATCGGCCCCTGGACGAACTCGACGGCCGCTTGCTCGATGTCCTGCGCCTGGGCACCCATCAGGTCGTCAACATGCGCATCCCCGCGCACGCCGCGGTGGGGGAGACCGTGGCGCTGGCGCGCGACGTCGTCGGCGAGGGACCCGCGCGCCTGGCCAACGCGGTCCTGCGGCGCGTCGCCGACGGAGGCGACCTGGACGCCTGGCAGTCGCGCGTCGCCGTCGGCTCGGATGCGCTCGCCATCGCGACCTCCCATCCCAGGTGGATCGTCACGGCCCTGGGCGAAGCGCTCGCGCGCCATCGAGGCGCGCCGGATCCTGAGGGCCTGCGCGCACTCCTCGACGCCGACAACGCCCCCGCCCGCCCGTCGCTGGTGGCCCGACGCATGCCCGCGGAGGCGCTCCTCGCGCTTCCCGGCGTGGAGCCCGGTCGGTGGTCGCCGCTCGCAGCCACGCTCGTCGAGGGTCGCCCCGACGAGATGGCCGTCGTGCGCGACGGCCGCGCGGGAGTGCAGGACGAGGGCAGCCAGCTCGTCGCCCTCGCGCTGGCCGACGCCCCGATCGAGGGCCCGGATGCCACCTGGGTCGACCTCGCCGCGGGTCCCGGCGGCAAGGCCGCGCTGCTTGCCCGCTTCGCGCGCGAGCGCGGCGCCCATCTCATCTGCGTGGAACCGCACGCCCATCGCGCCGAGCTCGTGCGCAAGGCCCTGGGTCCCGATGCGCAGGACGTGCGCGTTGCGGACGGGCGCGATGCGATCGCCCCCTCGACCGCTGACCGCGTGCTCCTCGACGCTCCCTGCACGGGCATCGGCGCCCTGCGGCGGCGTCCCGAGGCGCGGTGGCGCCGCTCACCGCAGGACCTGGCGACCCTCGGACCGCTCCAGCGCGGCCTGCTCAACGCGGCGATCGACGCCGCACGCCCCGGAGGCGTCATCGCCTACTCCACGTGCTCCCCGCACGTGGTGGAGACGGACCTGGTCGTGGAGGACGTGCTGCGCAAGCGGTCCGACGTCGAGATCATCGACGCCCGGCCGCTCCTTCCCGGCGTGCCCGACCTCGGTCCCGGACCCGCCGTGCGGCTGTGGCCGCACGTGCACGGCACGGACGGGATGTACCTCGCGATGCTCCGGCGCATGTCCTGACTCGCTACCCTGCCCACGTGGGCATCCAGATCTCCCCGAGCATCCTCTCGGCCGATTTCGCTCGCCTCGGCGAGGAGATCGCGCGCGTGCCCGATGCGGACTGGATCCACGTCGACGTCATGGACAACCACTTCGTGCCCAACCTCACGGTGGGCCTTCCCGTCGTGGAGAGCCTCGTCTCGGCCACGACGATCCCCCTCGACTGCCACCTGATGATCACCGATCCCGACCGATGGGCCCCGGGCTACGCCGAGGCTGGCGCGGGCAGCGTCACCTTCCACGCCGAGGCGGTGCACGCCCCCGTGCGCCTGGCCCGCACACTGCGGAGCCTGGGCGCGCGCGCGGGCCTGGCGGTCAATCCCGCGACGCCGATCGCGCCGTATGCCGACCTGCTTCCCGACCTCGACATGCTCCTCATCATGTCCGTGGAGCCGGGGTTCGGCGGTCAGCACTTCCTCGACATGGTCCTGCCCAAGATCGCCGAGGCACGCGAGATGGTGCGCCGTCACGGTGGCGACATCTGGGTGCAGGTCGACGGCGGCGTGAGCGAGGCGACCATCGATCGCTGCGCGGCGGCCGGTGCCAACGTGTTCGTCGCGGGTTCGGCGGTCTTCGGCGCAGACGACCCGGATCGCATGGTGCGGACCCTGCGCGAGATGGCCACCGCCGCGTCAGGGGAGTAGTCGTGGCGGAGGCGGTCGAACGCGAGGCCATGCTGCGGGCGATCGCGCTGGCGCGCTCGGCGGACATTCCCGATGGCCCCAATCCACGCGTGGGGTGCGTGATCGTGGACGCCACGGGCCAGGTCGTGGGCGAGGGAGTGCATCGCGGGGCAGGCACCGCGCATGCCGAGGTCGATGCGCTCGCGCAGGCCGGCGCAGCCGCGCGCGGAGCGACGGCGGTCGTCACCCTCGAGCCGTGCACACACGTGGGCCGCACGGGCCCGTGCTCGGAGGCGCTCATCGCGGCGGGAGTCGCGCGCGTGGTCTTCGCCCAGACCGATCCGCACGCGCTCGCCGCGGGCGGAGCCGAGCGACTGCGGGCCGCGGGTATCGCGGTGGAGGCCGGGCTGCTCGCCGACGAGGCCGCGTCGGTCAACGAGGCCTGGGCGCACGCGGTCACGACGGGACGCCCCTTCGTCACCTGGAAGGTCGCCGCGAGCCTGGACGGGCGTGTCGCAGCGGCGGACGGCACCAGTCGCTGGATCACCGGCGAGACCGCACGCGCCGAGGTGCACCGCTGGCGCCAGCGCTGCGACGCGATCGCGGTCGGGACCGGCACCGTCGTCGCCGACGATCCCCAGCTCACGGCGCGTGACGCGAGCGGTGAGCTCGCGAGGGTCCAGCCGCTGCGGGTCGTCGTCGGCATGCGCGACATCGCGATCGACGCGCGCGTGCTCGACGACTCCGCGCCGACCCTCCACCTGCGCACCCGCGATCCTGGCGAGGTGCTCAGCGCGCTCGCGGATCGCGAGGTCCGCCACCTGCTCCTCGAGGGCGGACCACGACTCGCCGCGGCCTTCCTCGCGGCGGGTGCCGTCGACCAGGTCGTCTGGTACGTCGCTCCGTGCCTCCTCGGATCGGGCGTGCCCGCGGTCGCGGACCTCGGCGTGACGACGCTGGGGGAGTCCTTGCGGTTGAGGGACGTGCGCGTGGACCAGGTGGGCGAGGATGCGAGGATCAGCGGGCGCATCTGACGAGGAGGACCCGTGTTCACCGGCATCGTCGAGGAGGCGGGCGAGATCACCGAGGTGATCCACCTGCCGGACGAGGCCCTGCGCCTCGTCGTGCGCGGGCCCGTGGTGACCGAGGGCACGGGTCACGGGGACTCCATCGCGGTCAACGGCGTGTGCCTCACCGTCACGGAGACGGGCGACGCGACGTTCGCCGCCGACGTCATGCGCGAGACGCTCGTCCGCAGCTCGCTGCGTGACGCCCGGCCGGGCATGCGGGTCAACCTCGAGAGAGCCGTGCTGGCGACCTCCCGGCTGGGCGGCCACATCGTCCAGGGCCACGTCGACGGGACCGGCACGCTCGTGTCCCGGACCCACTCGGAGCACTGGGATGTCCTGCGCTTCTCGGCTCCCGCCGCGCTCGCGCGCTACATCGTCGACAAGGGATCCATCGCCATCGACGGCGTCTCGCTCACGGTGTCGGGGGTCGACCCCGCCGGCGAGTGGTTCGAGGTCTCCCTCATCCCGACCACTCTCGCGCTGACCACTCTCGGCGACCGAGCGCCCGGCGACATCGTCAACCTGGAGGCGGACGTGATCGCGAAGTACGTCGAGGGACTCATGCGGTCCGGTGATGGTCGTGGCTGATCCCGTCGACGCGCTCGCTGCCGCCGTCGCAGCACTGGCCGCAGGGCACGCCGTCGTCGTCGTGGACGACGGCGACGAGCTCGCAGGGGAGCCAGGAGGCGGGGACCTGGTCATCACGGGCGGACGGGCGGACGCCGCGCGCGTGGCCTTCCTCGCCCGTCACGGCTCGGGCTGCGAGCAGGCTGCGGTGTCGGGGGAGATCCTCGATCGCCTCGACATCCCTCCCATGGCGCTGGCCGCCGATGGCCGGCCGTCGGCGGCCGCGGTCACCGTGGATGCCAGGGGAACCGCGAGCGGGGGAGTGACCGCCGAAGACCGTGCACTCACGCTCCGCGCGCTCGCCGACCCGAACTCCCGTCCGGTAGACCTCCTGCGCCCGGGTCACGTCGCTCCCGTGCGCGCGGTGCCCGGCGGCGTCCTGCGGCGCCCGGGGCGCCCCGAGGCGGCCGTCGACCTGGTCATGATGGCGGGCGAGGAGCCGGTGGCCCTGCGCGTCGAGCTCGCCACGGAGGCCGGGGACATCCTCACCCCCGCTCAGGCGCGCGCCTTCGCGAGCGAGCACGCACTGGCGTGCGTGACCATCAGCGAACTCATCGCCCATCGGCGTCGCGGAGAGCGCCATGTGGAGCGCGGCGCGGAGGCGACGCTCGCCACCGACTTCGGGACGTTCCGCGCGATCGACTACCGCAACCGCCTCGACGGGATCGAGCACGTCGCTCTCGTAGCAGGCGAGATCGGCGACGGCGAGCGCGTGCTCGTGCGCGTGCACTCGGAGTGCCTCACGGGGGACATCCTCGGCTCGCTGCGCTGCGACTGCGGCCCCCAGCTGCAGGCGGCCATGTCCGCCGTGGCCGCCGAGGGCAGGGGCGTCGTGCTCTACCTGCGCGGGCACGAGGGCCGCGGCATCGGCCTGCTGCATAAGCTGCAGGCCTACCAACTGCAGGACACCGGCCGCGACACCGTCGACGCCAACCTCGACCTCGGACTGCCCGCTGATGCCCGCGACTACGGCATCGGCGCGCAGATCCTCACCGATCTCGGGGTCCGGTCCATGCGGCTGCTGAGCAACAACCCCGCCAAGCGCGCCGGCCTCGAGGGCTACGGGCTCTCCATCGCCGAGCGCGTCCCGTTGGTGGTGGCTCCCAACGAGCACAATGCGCACTACCTCGCGACGAAGGCAGAGCGCATGGGCCACGACTACGTCGCCGGGCACGACAGCGGGAGGGACGCATGAGCGGCAGCGGTGCGGCGAGCATGAGCACGGACGGAGCCCGCGGCATGCGCGTGGACGTCGTCGCCGCCTCCTGGCATGACGAGGTGATGGCCGGACTCATCGCGGGAGCCGAGGCGGTCCTGCGCGAGGCGGGGTGCGACTGGCGCCTGCACCGCGTGCCCGGCGCCTTCGAACTCCCTGTCGCCTCCGCCGCCTGCGCCCGCGCCGGGGTCGAGGCCGTCGTCGCCCTCGGCGTCGTGATCCGCGGCGGCACGCCGCACTTTGAGTACGTCTGCGAGGCGGCTACCTCTGGCCTCACCCGCGTCGCGCTCGACACGGGAGTGCCCGTGGGATTCGGGCTCCTCACCTGCGATGACGAGGCCCAGGCACGGGACCGGGCCGGCCTCGCCGGCTCGCGGGAGGACAAGGGCCGCGAGGCCGCCGAGGCGGCGGTCGCGACAGCACTGCTCCTGCGCCGCGTGCGCACGCCCTAGGCTGAGCGCCATGAAGACCTTCGACCAGCTCTACGCCGAGCTCCAGGAGAAGGCGGCGTTCGCCGACGACCCCGGCAACACCCGCCGGCTCCTCGACGAGGGCGTGCACGCCATCGGCAAGAAGGTCGTCGAAGAGGCCGCCGAGGCGTGGATGGCGGCGGAGCACGAGAGCCGCGAGCGCGCCGCGGAGGAGATCGCCCAATTGCTCTACCACGCGCAGGTGCTCATGATCGCCTCCGGCGTCACGCTCGGCGACGTCTACGAGCGGCTCTGACATGCTGCGCGTCGCCCTGCCCAACAAGGGCCAGCTCGCTGAGCCCGCCCGCGAGATGCTGCGCGAGGCGGGATACCTCCGCTCGTTGGCCGCACGCGATCTCGTCGTGCAGGACCCGGACAACGACGTCGAGTTCTTCTTCCTGCGGCCCAAGGACATCGCCGTCTACGTGGGCGAGGGCACCCTCGACGTGGGCATCACCGGCCGCGACATGCTCCTCGACTCGGGGGCGGACGCCGAGGAGCTCGCGACCCTCGGCTTCGGCGGTTCGACGTTCCGTCTGGCTGCGCCTCCCGGCACGGCCGCGCGCGTCGACGATCTCGCGGGACGCCGCATCGCGACCTCCTACCCGGGCGTGCTGGCCGCGTATCTCGCAGGCGCGGGCATCGACGCGCGCATCGTGCGCCTCGACGGGGCGGTGGAGAACGCGGTGCGTCTCGGGGTGGCTGACGCCGTAGCTGACGTGGTCGCCACGGGTACGACGCTCCGCCAGGCGGGGCTGGACGTCCTGGGCGACCCCATCCTGGTGAGCGAGGCGCTCGTGGTCCGTCGCAGCGGAGCCCCTCAGGACCCAGCGGTCGACACGTTCGTGCGCCGCCTGCACGGCGTGATGGTCGCGCGCTCCTACGTCCTGGTCGACTACGACATCCGCGCCGACCAGGTCGATGCCGCCTGCGCCATCACGCCGGGCTTCGAGTCGCCCACGATCTCCTCGCTGCACGACCCGGCGTGGGTCGCCGTACGCGCGATGGTGCCCCGTCGCGACGTGCACCGGGTCATGGACGAGCTCTACGACCTCGGGGCGCGCGGGATCCTCGTCACCGCCATCCACGCCAGCCGCCTGTGACCGACTCCCCCATGAGCGGATCCGCGCAGGACGGTGCGCACGGGGGAGGCCGGCGCATCGAGACCCCCGACGCCTTCGCTGGCGACGACGGCCGCGCCGATCCCCGCTGGGAGTCGGCCTACGCCGACCCTGCCGACGTGGAAGCCCTGCTCCGCTCCGGAGTGCGCCTGCTCGTGCCGATCGTCGCCGTGCTGGACGAAGCGGATGCCGAGACGGGGGGCGACAAGTCCAGTCACATGGCGAGCGTGAGCCTGGTCCAGGCCGACGGTCGTCGCGGGCTGCTCGCCTTCACGGGACTGCAGACCCTCGCGCGCTGGGATCCGACGGCTCGGCCCGTCCCCGTGACGTCGCACCAGGTCGCCGCGGCCGCGCTGGACGAGGGTGCCGATGGGGTGCTCGTCGACATTGCCGGGCCGGTGCGCTTCGCCATCGACGGCGATCTGCTCATCGACCTCGCGCGCGCGATCACGCCCGAAGGCTGATCCGCTCCCCGGGACCCTCGCCCGGTGGATCCGGGATGGGGGAGGCCTCGCGGAAGGCCCGCTGAAGCGCGGCGAGCCCGTCGCGCAGGGGCGCGGCATGCGCGGCGCCGAGGTCGGGTGCCGCCGCGGCGATGAGGCCGGCGAGGGCCGTGATGAGGATCCGCGCCTCCGCCAGGTCGATCTCCTCCGCCGCGTCGGGTCCCTCGCCGAGCCCGCACCGGATCGCGGCGGCCGTCATGAGGTGCACCGCGAGGGTGGAGACGACCTCCACGGCGGGCACCTCGGCCAGGTCGCGGGCGGGGCCCTGGGATCCGGCGGAGCCGTCCACGTCGGTCTCACCGGGGGAGACGGGCTCATCGGGGGAGTCGGTCACCGGCCCAGCCTGCCACCCACCAGGCTTTCACCCTCGGAACGGCCGCCCTTTCGAGGCGAAACGCCGTAGCGGAGCGACCGAACGGAGGGTGAAAGCGCCGGGAGGAGGGGGCCGGCTGAGGGCTGATACTCTTGGGCCCGTTCGGCTGCCCCGTGCAGCCCGCGAAGTGGAACTCGGTTCCCACCTGCCGCCCC
>CAZICY010000008.1:0-53093 GCA_964537955.1 uncultured Actinomyces sp.
GGGTAGGGGACTAGATGAAGAGGTTGATGTCGGACTTGGCCATCTTCTGCAGTGCGGTGGCTGCGCCGACGGGCTCGCCGAGACCCTCGACCATGTGCTCGGGCTGGACGCCGAGGAGGTCCATCGTCATCTGGCAGGGCCAGAGGTTGACGCCCATTTCCTGGCACATCGCGAAGAGTTCCTCTGGTGGCGCGAGCTTGTTCTTCTCAGCGACCTTGCGCATCATCCAGGCGCCAGAGCCGCCCATGTTGAGCTTGGAGAGCTTGGCCTTCTTCATACCGGGTGCGTTCATGCCGGCGAGGGCCTTGGTCATGGCGTCATAGCCGGTGATGCGCACGTCGTCCTTCACGAGCGGGAAGAGCCCCCAGAAGGTGAAGAAGACCGTGACATCCATGCCGCTCGCGGCGCCGGTGGAGCTGAGGATGAAGGTCGGCCAGAGCTTGTCGAGGTCACCGCTGAAGGCGATGATCGTCATGCTGTCGGGTGCGTCGGGGTCCTTGTCGGCCATGCGGCCTCCTTCGTGCATCAGGCGGTCCGGTCGGACCGGGCGACCGGGGAGTCGCCTCAAGGGACCGTAGGCGCGGGCGAGCCCCCACGGCAAGGATCCGGAAGGAAACTGCCGAAGTGCTTCCAGAAACCCTGTACGCACATTAGCGTCTGCGCATATGGTTTAGGGCTGAAACCCCGCATTGCGGGTCGCGAGGGGATTGACTCGGTCATGACCCGATCGTGACCCGAGGTGCGGACAGCCCGGGATTCGTCCCGTGGGGACGCGCGAGAGGAGAGACCGGCATGGCGCGATCGATCACCCCTGCCGAGCTGTACGCCGAGATCGACGAGGGTCGCTGCCCCTTCATCCTCGACGTGCGCAACCAGGACGAGTACGCGACCTGGCAGATCGAGGGCACTCGGCCCGTCCCCATGAAGAACGTGCCTATCTGGGTGGCGGTCGAGGAGTCGGAATCCCTGGCGCAGGAGTTGCCCGACGACACGGTGGTCGTCTGCGCCCACGGCAACGGAAGCGACCTGCTCATCGACGTCCTCAAGGACGAGGGTCGCGAGGTGCGCACGCTCGAGGGCGGGACCGCTGGGTGGGCAGAGCTTCTCGTGCCCCGGCCCATCGATGGCCTTCCCGACGGCATGGCCGGCTACCAGATCGCGCGGCCCGCCAAGGCGTGCCTGTCCTACCTCATCGGCGCGCCCGGCCACGGCTGCGTGGTCGTGGATCCCGCCCGCTTCCCGCGGACCTACCTCGACCTGGCCGCCCAGCACCAGATGACGATCACCCACGTGGTCGACACCCACATCCACGCGGACCACATCTCCGGCGGACCCGCCCTGGCCGCCGACCTCGGCGTTCCCTACCACGTGCCCGTGGAGGACTCCGGTGCGCAGACGCCCTTCGCCAACGTGCCGCTGCCGGACGGAGCGACGCTGGACCTGGGCGCGGCCACGGTGGAGGTCCTCGCGATCAAGATGCCCGGTCACACTCCCGGCAGCACCTGCATCCACATCCCGGGCCATCTCATCCTCACCGGGGACACGGTGTTCGTCCGCGGCCTCGGCCGCCCCGACCTCACCGGCAAGGCATCCGAACTCGCCACCGAGCTGTTCCACACCATCCACGACCGGCTTGCGCCGCTCGACCGGGCGACCAAGGTCATGCCGGCCCACTGGACGCTCATGGAGGAGATCGGCGAGCGGGGCATGGTGGAGACGACCCTGGGCGCCATCTTCGAGGCCGACATCATGTCCGTGGAGGACATGGAGCGCTTCATCGAGGAGATCGTGACCACACTCCCGGCAGCTCCCGACTTCTACGACACCATCCGCCTCGTCAACGCGGGCCAGGCCGCCACGGCCGAGGAGATCGAGACCCTCGAGATCGGCAAGAACCAATGTGCCGCGTCGACGAGCATGTGATTTCGCTTGTATGAGAGCCTGAGCCCATGAAGCGATCACTCACCCTCAGTGGCGCCGGCCTGGCCGCCGCCGGACTTGTCCTGGCCCTCGTGCCCGCCGTGCCTGCCGTGGCGGCCGACCCCGTGCCGTGCGCCCGGATGGGCGGCAACGTCACCATTCTCAACACGCCCACCCCCACCTGCACGGGCCTCTACACGTCGGGCCCTGCGTCGATCCTCCTGCCGGACAACACGCCGCGGATCATCTACGGCGTCGTCAACCAGACCCGGCCGGGCGTCGTGCCGAGCACCCTCACGGATCAGAATGGCCGGACCTACGCCATCAATCCCACCGAGGGCAAGCGCTGGGCGAGCATTGGCGCAGGCAAGGCCGCCCAGACCATCGTCAAGGCCGAGATCGTCAACAATCGCATCGGCAAGACCTTCCCCTACCTCTTCATCACGGATGACGCGATCACCGACCGCTTCTCCGGCAAGACCTTCATCGGCAAGACCAACAACGCCAAGGGGTCGAAGAGCCCGATCTCGATCTGGACCCGCATCGACTGGTCCAGCGGCCTGTCGACCGACGGCGGACTGCGTGGCGTCATCGCCAACTACAAGCAGAACGTCGTGGAAGCCGGCGAGTGCAAGCCCGCGATGACCAAGCAGCACGCCGACATGGTGAAGCAGCGCTTCGGCCAGAAGGGCAAGCTCAACCTCGTGTGGAATCCGGGCATCTACCAGGGCGAGGACGCCCTGCTCATCCTCCAGACGCAGACGTCGTCGACCTTCACCCACCCGGCGCCCACGGCCCTCAGGCTCGTCCAGAAGGTGTGGAAGCCGGGCAAGATCTTCTTCACCCTGGCCAACTCCGACAAGGGCCTCGCGAAGATCTACGTCAACGACATCCGCGGGGGCAGCCCCGTGCAGAAGTGCTCCCTCAACCCGTAGTGAGGAATTGATCAGTGGACCGTGAGACGGCGCTTGAGATCCATGAGTTGCATGCACGCTTGTGCAAGGCGATCGCGGATCCCAAGCGCCTTCTCATCATCAACGAGTTGCGTGACGGACCCCTGACGGTCGGAGAGCTGGCAGAGGCGCTGGAGATTGGCCAGCCGAACTGCTCGCAGCACCTGGCGATCCTGCGTGAGCGCGGGGTCGTCGAGGCGACCCGTCAGGGGCCGCACGTGCTCTACTCACTGCGCAGTGACAAGGTGCTCGCCGCCATCGACCTGCTGCGTGAGTTCATGGCCCAGGAGCTCGGGACGCGCAGCCGCCTGGGCAAGGCTGCCACCAAGGCGCCTCGGTCCCTCGCCAGCCTTTAGGCAGGCTGGCCCTAGGGGATGGTCGTGTCGCCGAGGTGGGCCCGCACCCCGTCGAGCCCTGCGGTGAGCTGTCTCGTCGCGCGCGAGGTGACCCCTAGGTCGTCGAAGACCTCGCGATTGAGGATGTCCGTGGCTGCGAGGACCCGTCGCCGTCCGGCCGGAGTGATGCGCGCGAGCACGAGGCGTCTGTCGCCATCTCCTCGCTCGCGCGCGACGTAGCCGTCCCTCTCCAGGCGGTCCACGGCGCTGGTGACGGAGGCGGCGTGCACCTGCAGGCGCGAGCCGATCACGGACATCGGGAGCGCTCCTCGCCTGCTGAAGACGAGAAGCATGAGGATCTCGTAGCGGGCGAAGGTGAGCTCTGGCCGCAAGAGCTCGTCGATGCGCCGATGCAGCAACTGCTGGACGCGCGTGATCGTGGTCACCAGACGCATGCCAGCAGCTGCCTCGCCCCAGCCGTGGTCGGCCCAGTGGGACTCCGCCAGCGCGATGGGATCGTCGGTCACATGCCCCGCCGGTACTGCCCGCCCACCTCGAAGAAGGCGTCCGTGATCTGGCCGAGGGAGCACGAGCGGACGGCGTGCATGAGGGCATCGAAGACGTTTCCGTCGCCTCGGGCCGCTTCGCGCAGGCGCGCGAGCGCCGCCGGAGCGTCGTGCCGATGCCGCTCGTGGAAGTCCCGCAAGCGAGCCACCTGGCCCGCGCGCTCGGCCTCGGTCGCGCGCGACACGGCCTGCGGCGGCTCGCTGCGCGCATCGGGGTCGAGGAAGGTGTTGACGCCGATGATGGGCAGCGACCCATCGTGCTTGCGACGCTCGTACTCCATCGATTCGTCCTGGATGCGACCACGCTGGTAGCCGGTCTCCATCGCGCCGAGCACCCCGCCGCGATCGGTGAGGCGGTCGAACTCCGCGAGCACGGCCTCCTCCACGAGGTCCGTGAGCTCCTCGACGACATAGGAGCCCTGCAGCGGGTTGTCGGTGCCGGCGAGCCCCCACTCGGAGTCGATGATGAGCTGGATCGCCAGGGCACGGCGGACCGACTCGTCGGTGGGCGTCGTCACGGCCTCGTCGTAGGCATTGGTGTGCAGGGAGTTGCACGAGTCGTAGTAGGCGCACAGTGCCTGGAGGGTCGTGCGTATGTCGTTGAAGGACATCTCCTGCGCGTGCAGGGAGCGGCCCGAGGTCTGGATGTGGTACTTCAATCGCTGCGCGCGCGGCCCGGCGCCGTAGCGATCGCGCAGCGCGATGGCCCAGATCCGGCGCGCGACGCGACCGAGCACGGTGTATTCGATGTCCATGCCGTTGGAGAAGAAGAACGAGAAGTTCGGTGCGAAGTCATCGATGTCCATGCCGCGCGCGAGGTAGGCCTCGACGTAGGTGAAGGCGTTGGCCAGGGTGAAGGCGAGCTGGGTGATGGGCAGCGCACCGGCCTCGGCGATGTGATAGCCGGAGATCGAGACGGAGTAGAAGGACCGGACCTGGTGGTCGATGAACCACTGCTGCACGTCGGACATGCATCGGAGGGCGAACTCGGTCGAGAAGATGCAGGTGTTCTGACCCTGATCTTCCTTCAGGATGTCCGCCTGCACTGTGCCGCGGATCGTCGACAGCGTGCGCGCGGCGATCTCGGCTCGCTCGGCATCCGAGAGCGTCCCGCGCACAGCTTCGGCGCGCTCCACCTGATCGTCGATCGCGCAGGCGAGGAACATCGCGAGGATCGTGGGGGCGGGCCCATTGATGGTCATGGACACCGAGGTCGATGGATCGCAGAGGTCGAACCCGCGGAAGAGCTCGCGCATGTCCTCGATGGTTGCGATGCTCACCCCGGACGTGCCGACCTTGCCATAGATGTCGGGTCGCTCGGCCGGATCGCGACCGTAGAGCGTGACGGAGTCGAAGGCGACGGACAGTCGAGTGGCCTGGCGCCCCTCCGCGAGGAGGTGGAAGCGCCGATTGGTGCGTGTGGGATCGCCTTCGCCGGCGAACATCCGAGCAGGCATCTCTCCATCGCGCTTGAGTGGGAAGACTCCGGCGGTGAAGGGGAAGCGCCCCGGCAGGTTCTCCGAACGCAGGTAGCGCACCAGGTCGCCGGCGGAGCTGCCGCGCGGCAGCCCCACGCGACAGATGCGCGTGCCGGACAGGGTCGTGCGCCAGGCGCCCGGATCCTCGCGCAGGGCAGCGGCATCGACGGGCCACTCCTTGAGTCCCTGGACGACATCGGGCAGGAGCCGGGACCTGCGTTCGTCCCGCGCCGCCACGAGACCGGGCAGTCCCGTGAGGGCGTGCGCGGTTTCCAGTGCAGCGACCTCCTCGGCCAGGTCGGCCTGGTCGGTCGTGGCCCGATGGTAGTCGCGGATGGCCTGGGCGATCTCGGACAGATAGCGCACCCGGTCAGCGGGGACCGGCCCTGCGCCCGCGGTCGTCATGCGGGACATCGGTGCCTCGGGGGCCTCCATCGGCAGGCCGCGGGCGATGAGCTCGAGCTCGAGGTGATGGGCCAGGGCCGTCACGCCGTCGTCGTCGAAGCGCGACGCGGACGTCCCGAAGACGGGCATCTCCTCCCAGCGCCGTGCGAAGTCGCCGCGATTGCGGAGCACCTGACGGGAGACATCGCGATGCGCATCGAGCGCTCCGCGCCGGTCGAACTTGTTGATGGCGACCACGTCGGCGTAGTCGAGCATGTCGATTTTCTCGAGCTGACTCGAGGCACCGAACTCAGGCGTCATCACGTAGAGCGACACGTCGGCGATCTCCGTGATCGCGTGGTCTCCCTGGCCGATGCCGGGGGTCTCGACGATGACCAGGTCGTATCCGGCCAGGGCACACGCGCCCACGGCAGCTGGCAGGTGCGCGGGCACCGCACCTTCGCCGCGCGTAGCGATGGAGCGGAAGAAGACCCCGTCATCAGAGGTGGAGTTCATGCGGATGCGGTCCCCCAGGAGCGCGCCTCCTCCCCGTGACCTCGTAGGATCGATGGCGAGCACGGCGATCCGCAGCTTGCCCGCGCTGTCGAGGCGCATGCGGCGGACGATCTCATCCGTGAGGCTGGACTTGCCCGACCCGCCCGTGCCGGTGATCCCGAGGACGGGCACGCTCGTGCGCTGGCGGGCGGCATGCAGGGCCTCGAGACTGGGCGGGTCGAGGCGTCCGTCGGCGACGGCGGTGAGCAGCCGCCCGAGTGCCGCTTCGTCGCCCGTCATCACCGCGTCGAGGGCGGGAGCATCCGGGCGGGGACGTGCGCGACAGCTCGCGAGCATGTCGTCGATCATCCCGACGAGCCCCAGGCGCTGGCCGTCCTCCGGGGAGTAGACGCGGACGTCCCTCGCGGCCAGGAGAGCGATCTCGTCGGGGAGGATCACGCCCCCTCCACCGCCGTAGACACCGACGTGGCCGGCTCCCGCCGCGGTCAGGGAGTCCCGCAGGTAGGTGAAGTACTCGACGTGGCCGCCCTGGTAGGAGGAGACGGCCACTCCGTCGACGTCCTCCTGAACCGCGGCGCGGACGACATCGGCCACGCTTCGGTCGTGGCCGAGATGGACCACCTCGGCACCCTGTGACTGCAGGATGCGCCGCATGATCGTGATCGCCGCGTCATGACCGTCGAACAGGCTCGCCGCGGTGACGAAGCGCAGGGGTCGATCCGCCACGCCGCCTCCAAATACTTTGATGTCTAAGTATCTAGAGCGTAGGGCGCAGGGGGCGGCTCAGCAAGCCGCACGACCCGGTCGGCGACGAGGTCGGCTTCCTCGAGGTCGTGCGTCACGTGGATCGCGGGGGTCCCCTGGCTGCGCAGGAGTGCCCGCACGTCCCCGGCGAGCCGGTCACGCAACTGGCGGTCCAGCGCTCCAAAGGGCTCGTCGAGCAGGAGCAGGTGGGGGCGAGGGGCCAGGGCGCGAGCGAGGGCGACTCGCTGGGCCTCGCCGCCCGACAGAGTCGCGACGTCGCGGTGCTCCATGCCGGCAAGTCCCACGAGATCGAGCAGCTCGGCGATGCGCTTCTCGCGTCCGTCGGCAGGAAGCCCGAAGCCGATGTTGCCTGCCACATCGCGATGGGGGAAGAGCAGCGGGTCCTGGAAGACCAGCCCGATGCGACGGCGGTGGGCGGGAGTCGCGGTGATGTCCTGACCCTCCCAGGAGATCGTGCCCGCGTCGGGCCGCTGCACTCCGGCGATGCAGCGCAGGAGCGAACTCTTGCCCGATCCGCTCGGGCCCAGCAAGGCCAGGATCTCCTCGCGTCCGACGTCCAGGCCGACCTCTCGCAGGACGACCCGCCCGCCGTAGGAGATCGTGAGGCCGCGCACGCGAAGCCCCGCGCTGTCGTCCATCATCGGCTCACCATCCTCCGCTACGCCGGGGGCGGATGCGCTCGGCCACGCCCACGATGGCGACCGTCACGATGATGAGGATGACCGACAACGCCGCGGCGACGCCGATGTTGGCCTCGCCCGGGCGGCCCAGGAGGCGCACGATCTGCACCGGCACCGTGGGCGTGTCGAGGCGCACGAGGAAGGCCGTGGCTCCGAACTCGCCGAGGGCTACGGCGGCGGCGAGCGCGGCTGCCACGGCCATGGCGCGCAGGGCGACGCCGCCCTCGGTCGCCCACCACGCGCGCACGGGCGGTGCCCCGAGAGTGGCGGCCACCTGGCGCATGCGCGGGTCGAGGGAGCGCAGCAGGGGCAGGACGACGCGGATGACGATGGGAAGGGCGACGAGGGCCTGGCCGAGTGGCACGAGGATCCACCAGCCGCGCATGTCGATCGGGCCGCGCAGTGAGACCAGGAGAAGCCCGAAGCCGATCGTGACCGCCGACACCCCGAGGGGCAGGGCCAGTGCGGCGTCGATCCAGGCGCCACGTCTGCCCGCCGCGAGGATGCCTGCGCAGGCCAGGGCGCCCAGCGTCGTGGCGATCGCCGTCGCGACGGCGGCGTATTGCAGTGACAGGCTCAAGGACTCGAGGGCGGAGGCCGATCGCGTCGTCGCCTCCGCGGGGGAGAAGGCATCTCGGTACCACGCCAGCCCCCAGCCGTCTCCGACGCGCAGGGACCTGACGGCGAGCCCGAGCAGGGGGATCGCGATCGCCGCCGCGAGGGTCCAGGTCCAGGCCGCGGCCACGCGGTCGAGCACGGTGGCCACGGGAGCTCGCCGCTCGTCGTCGGTGAGTCGCTGGCGGACCGCCGCTCGCTCTTGCAGTCGGACGGACCACGCGACGGCGACGGCGACGAAGGCGAATTGCAGCAGGGCCAGGCCAGCCGCGGCCGGGAGGTCAAGGCGCTGCACCGTCTCCGCGTAGATCTCCACCTCGATCGTGGGCAGCGAGGGGTCGCCGAGTACGAGGACCACGCCGAAGGAGGTGAACGTGAAGAGGAAGACCAAGGCGGCGGCGCTGAGGATCGCCGGGCGCAGCAGTGGAAGCGTGACCTGCGCGAAGGTGCGGACCGGACCTAGGCCGAGCGTCCGCGAGACGTCCAGCAGTCGCGAGTCGAGGTGTCCCCAGAGGCTGCCGACAATGCGCACGACCAGTCCGACGTTGAAGAACACGTGGGCCACGACGATGGCTGCCGTCGTGCCCGCGAAGGGCAGGATCTCGCGGAAGGCCAGCCCGACGACGATCGTGGGCAGGATGAAGGGAACCGTGACGATGGCGAGGAGCGTGCGGCGCGCGCGCACGTCGAGCCGGTAGAGGGCGTAGGCAGCGGGTAGTGCGAGAGCAATGCTGAGGACGGTGCTCACCGCGGCCTGGGCTGCCGTGTAGGCGACGATGCGCCACGTGGCGGGCGACACGAGGGTGTGCCATGCCTCCGCGCTCAGCCCGGCCAGGACGACCGCGAGGACGGGGACGACGACGAGGGCGACGACGACGGCCAGCGGCACGACCGCCCACGCCGCCTGACGCCGGCGCCCGTGGCGCGCCGCGAGCGCGCCTGTCGTCACCTCAGGACGAGCTGCGTCCACTGATCGATCCAGTCAGCGCGCTGCGCCGCGACCTCCTCGGCCCCGAGTTCGAGGGGCTCTGCAGGACGAGTGACGAAGCGCTCGAAGACCTCGGGCAGTGGCACGCCAGCGCGCGAGGGGAAGACGAACATCGACAGGGGGATATCGGCCTGTACCTCGGGCGAGACCAGCCAGTCCACGACCGCGCGGGCCGACGCCACGTCCTCGGTGCCGCGCAGCACTCCCGCGAACTCGACCTGGCGGTAGCAGCCATCGAGCATCACTGACGTCGAGGGTCGCTCCGGCTTGGGCTCCTCGGCGTAGACGATCTCCGCTGGCGGGCTCGTCGAGTAGGACACGACAAGGGGGCGGTCCCCGCCGCCGCCACCGGCCGTGAACTCGGTGAGGTAGGCCTCCGACCAGCCGTTGACGACGGCGACGTCATTGGCGCGCAGGCGCTCCCAGTAGTCGGGCCACGCGTCGCCGTAGCGGGCGATCGTGGCGAGGAGGAACGCCAGGCCGGGGGAGGAGGTGGCGGGGTTCTGTACGACGAGGAGGCCCCGGTAGCGCGGATCCGCGAGGTCCTCCAGCGTGGCCGGGACGGGGAGCCCGCGGTCGGCGAACCAGGCATCGTCGATGTTGACGCACACGTCCCCGTCGTCCACGGGGGTGACGATGCCGAGTCCGGCGTCGCGAAGCTCCGGGCGCAGGGCATCGGCGGACGACAGGTAGGGGTCGAAGACATCGGCGTCTATCGCGCGGGAGAGCAAGGTGGTGTCCACGCCGAAGAGGACGTCGGCCTCCGGGTTGCCCGAGGCCAGGACAGCGCGGTTCACCATCTCGCCCGCGTCGCCGGCGGGGATGAACTCCACCGTGATCCCTGAGGACTCCTCGAAGGCGGTCACGAGGTCCTCGCTGAGCGCGAAGGAGTCGTGGGTCACGACGCGCACCGTGCGCGGGCCCGCCGGAGCGGGGTCGCTGGAGGCGGGACTCGCGCTCGGACTCTCGGGACCGGAGTTGGCCGCCCCCGAGTCGGCCGGGGCTGCGCAGCCCACGAGGACCAGTGCGGTCGTGGCGGCGAGTAGGGCATGACGGACGTGATTCATTTGGGCTCCCTCCGCTGGCATTACCCAGATCAGGTGTGCGGGTCGGCGGTGGCGATCGCCCTCTCAGCCCGACGTTCCCTCGAGCTCCCCTGGTGAGACCAGCATAGGCGGTGCGCGCGCGTGCCGCGTCACGCCCGGGGTGGCAGGGTGGCCCCATGACCGCATGGAGCGACCGATCCGTTGTCGTCGTCGGTGCCACCGGGGGCCTGGGGCTTCCCCTCGCACGCGGCCTGGCCGAGATGGGCTGCCGCCTCACCCTGGTCGGCCGTGACCCCGAAAGGCTGCGCGCGACCGGGGTGCCGGGCCTTGTCGTAGACGCGGATGTGCGCAAGGCAGCGAGTGCCTCGCGCATCGTCGACGCCGCCCTGGCCGAGTACGGCGGCGTCGACGGCATCGTCTTCGCGGCGGGCGCGGTGGCCTTCGGCGCCGTCGATGAGATGCCCGACGAGGTGATGATCGAGCTCTTCACGCTCAATGCCCTCGCTCCCGTACGACTCCTGCGCGCAGCGCTCCCGGCACTGAGGGCGTCGGCGGCTGCGGGCCGGGAGCCCTTCGTCGCGCACATCAGCGCCGTCGTGGCGGAGCAGCCTCAGGCCGGCATGGCGGCGTACTCGGCGGCGAAGGCTGCCCTGGCCGCCTACGACGCCGCAGCCGCGCGCGAACTGCGCCGCGAGGGCATCCGCCTCGTCGATATCCGGCCGCCGCACACCGAGACCGGACTGGCCGAGCGGCCGCTGACGGGTGCGGCGCCGAAGCTGCCGCAGGGCCTCGACCCCCAGGCCGTGGCCGACCGCATCATCGCGGCGCTTCGCGACGGGGAGAAGGACGTGCCCAGCGCTGCTTTCACTGCCTAGAGCACGCGGCGATGCGCTCGAGCAGTCTCTTCTCCGACACCGGGTGCGCCGTCCCGAGGTGCTGGGCCCACAGGCTCACGCGCAGCTCTGCAAGGTCCTCGCGGATAGCACGACCCTCCGTCGATGATCGGCGCTCTGGTGGCAGCGCGAGATAGGCATCCTCGACGCGATGGACCTGCTCCATCCGGGTGAGGTCGCGGGCGGCATCCTGCGGGAGCGCGGACAGGCGCTCGTGCAGGGCACGCAGATAGCGCGTGAGGTCCGGCAGGCCTCGCTCGCGCACGCGTGACAGCACTCGGCCTCCGACGAGGTCATCGAGATGCGCGTCCGCGTCGTCGTACGCCGCGCGAGCCACTGCCGGCGGGTTTGCATCGAGTTGCCGCCGCAACTGCCACCACAGGTCCATCACGGGTACGGCGGCGCGAAGCAGGCTCCCCAGGGCCGGGATCCGACGTCGTCGGAATTCGGCGAGCAGGCCCTCGAACTCCTCCGGGGTTGCCGGCGCTCCGCCCGCGGCCTCCATGAGGTCGAGGGCCACGGCCTGCGATGCGTCGTCGACGAGCGCGGCGACCGATCCGTGGGGACTGCGGCCGAGTGCGAGCTTGTCGCGATCGTCGAGGCGCAGTTCCGACAGGCGCAGCGGATCGGCCAGCGAGAGCAGGCGCGCTACCCCGCGAGGGTGCTGGACGTCGCGCTCAGCCCGACTCGGGAAGACGCGCACCGCGACGGTGCCGTCCGCGGCGGCCAGCAGGCCGGGCCACGCCGGCGCGCCGCCCGGGGTCGTCACCTCGGTCGGCAGGTCCGGCCACGACGTCACCCCGGCAGCCTCGAGGTGGGGCAGTGCATCGCGGATCGCCGCGGCGGTGTCGGCGGCGCAGGTCGCGCGCAATGCCGCCAGGTCCTTGCCCGCGGCGATCTCCCGGCCGGCGACGTCTTCGACGAGGATCGTCGGTCGTAGATGGTCGGGCACGGCATTGAAGGGCCAGTCCCCGGGTGCGATGGTGACGTCGAGGACCTCGCGTGCGGCGGCGCTCAGCGACGCGCGCGGAGCGGACGGGTCGAGTCGCGCGGCCAGTCGGCGGGCGGCGTCGGGAGCCGGACCAATCGCCTTGCGGAGCTGCTTGGGCAGGCCGCGGACGAGCGCGGCGATGAGATCCTCCCGGTAGCCGCGCACGGTGGCGAGAAAGGAATCGTCGGGCAGCGAGGCGAGCGTGGCGACGGGCACGTGCACGGTGACTCCGTCCCGGGGGTCCCCGGGAGCGAATCGGTACGTGAGGGGCAGGCCGGTGGAGGCCCAGGTGCCAGGGAAGTCCTCCTCTCCGGGCATCGACTCCGCGACATCGTCGGGCAGATCGAGCAGGTGCGGGCTCCGACGTCGCTCGCGACGCCACCACGCGTCGAAGGCGCGTCCTGACGTGACCGTGTCGGGCAGGCGCGAGGAGAAGAAGCGCACGAGCGCTTCCTCGTCGAGCCGATCCTCGGGCAGACGCGCCCTGCGTAGGCGCTCGCGCATGCCTTCCAGCGCCTCGGAGACGGCGTCGAGCTCGGGGTGCCGGTGATTCCACTCGCCGCGCACGAGCGCATGCAGGATGAAGAGCCGGCGAGACTCCTCGGCATCGAGGCGGTCGTAGGGGATGCGGCGACCTGTGACGATGGGCAGTCCGAGCAGCGTGACGCGCTCGACGCATACGGCGCGCGCCTGCCGTGAGGACCAGGTCGGCTCCGAATACGAGCGCTGCGCGAGCGGGCCGGCCAGCGGCTCGACCCAGGACGGGTCGATCCGGGCGACCATGCGACCCCAGAGGCGTCCGGTGTCGACGATCTCGGCGGCGACGACCCACTCGGGCTTCGCGCGGGCCAGGACCGATCCGGGCCACAGGGTGAAGCGCGTGTCGCGCGCACCGCGATAGGGAGGCAGACGCGTGGCCCGGGTGCCCTCCTCGGGTGCACGCATGCCGATGTGCGAGAGCAGCCCCGCGAGAACCGAGCGGTGGATCGCATCGCTGTCGCGAGATGCAGTGGAAGGCGCCCCCTTCAGTCGCAAGGCCGAGCGCAGCTGGCCGACGAGGTCCTGCCACTCGCGCACGCGCAGGTAGTGGATGAACTCCTCGCGGCAGGCGGCTCGGAATCGGGTAGAGGACATGGCTGCCTGTGCCTGCTCCAGGTGATCCCACAGGTTGAGCAGCGTGAGGATGTCGGAGGTGGGGTCGATGAACCGCGCGTGGGCGGCATCAGCGGCGCTGGCCCGATCCTCGGGCCGCTCACGTGGATCGCGAATGGCGAGCGCTGCGGCCACGACGACGAGATCCTCGACGCAGCCCTCCTCCTCGGCATGCAGGATCATCCGGCCCAGGCGCGGATCGACCGGGAGCCGCGCGAGGCGGCGGCCCACGTCGGTGACGCGATCGGCCAGCGGGGTGCCCGGCGCACCGGGCCGCAGGGCTCCGACCTCCTCGAGGATCGCGATCCCGGCGGCCACGGCGCGGCGGTCGGGCGAGTCGAGGAACGGGAAGTCGGCGACGTCGCCGAGCCCGAGGGTGGCCATCTGCAGGAGCACGCTCGCGAGGTTGGTGCGCACGATCTCGGGATCGGTGAACGCCGGCCGCGCTCGCAGATCGTCCTCGGAGTAGAGGCGGATGCACACGCCAGGCCCGAGGCGCCCGCACCTGCCGGCGCGCTGGGCGGCGCTCGCCTGCGAGATCGGCTCGATGGGAAGGCGCTGGACCTTCAGCCGGCTGGAGAACCGGGACATGCGCACCTGCCCGGTGTCCACCACGGACCTGATCCCCGGGACGGTGAGGGAGGTTTCGGCCACATTGGTGGCGAGGACCACCCTGCGGCGATCGTGCGGCGCGAAGACCCGGTGCTGCTCCTCGGCGGACAGCCGGCCGTAGAGCGGTGTGATCTCGATCGCCTCGCCGAGGTGATCCGAGAGGGCGTCGCGGGCGTCGCGGATCTCGCGCTCTCCCGTGAGGAAGACGAGGACGTCGCCGTCCGTGTCGCGCAGGAGCTCGCCGACGGCATCGCAGACAGCGTCTACCTCGTCGATGTCGTCATAGGGCCGGTAGCGCATCTCGACCGGGAAGGTGCGTCCGGAGACCTCGACGACGGGGGCGTCGCCGAAGTGCGCACGGAAGCGATCGGTGTCGAGCGTCGCGGACGTGATGACCACGCGCAGTTCAGGGCGCTGAGGGAGCAGCCAGGCGAGGTAGCCGAGGAGGAAGTCGATATTGAGGGACCGCTCGTGGGCCTCGTCGATGATGATCGCGTCGTAGGACCGCAGCATGCGGTCACGGCGGATCGAAGCGAGGAGCACGCCATCGGTCATCACCGTGATCGCTGTGTCCGCACGGGTGCGGTCGGTGAATCGGACGCGATAGCCCACTCCCTCGCCGAGTGGCGTCTGCAGTTCCTCGGATAGGCGCTCGGCCACGGCGCGGGCGGCGATGCGCCGAGGTTGGGTGTGCGCGATGCGCGGCAACCCGCTTCGGCCGTTCCCGTCGCTCAGGGCCTCGAGGAGCATCTTGGGGACCTGCGTCGTCTTGCCTGAACCGGTCTCGCCGGCGACCACCACGACCTGGTGGTCCCGGAGCGCCGCGACGATCGTGTCGCGTTGCTCCGAGACCGGCAGGTCCGCGGGGTAATGGACGCGCAAGCGTGAGGCGTCCATCGTCACGGGGGCACCCTAGAAGGCCCCCATGGCCCGTCAGGAAGGCAAGCCTCCCCTGACGGGCTAGCTCAGCCGCGGTGGCGGCGGGTGATCCGGTGCGCTTCCGCGCGGTCCCGGTCACCGGCACGCCGCTCCTCGGGGGTCTGCCTCGTGAGAATCGAGGACCATACTGACCCGAACGGCGACATCTGAATCACTCCCTATCGGGGCGTTCACCTATGGGTGGCGCCCCATGCCGTGCGGAGAATCTCCCCGCACGTGCCTCCACTGTGCCCGCCCACGGGGCGACCAGGCCCCGGGGGTCCCCGGCGTAGTGGCGCGCGTCACGCCGGGGCCGCCGCGCCACGCGAGCGGGTCCGGGCTTCAATGGGGGGGTGATCTGGGCGTTGCGAGGGCTGGCGGCTCTCGCCGCGATTCTCGTCGTCGTGGGCATCGGCGTGGCGGCAGCAGGCGGTCCCACCTCGACGGCTCCCCTCCTGCAGCCCCCGGCCCAGGAGCAGCCCGGGCCGGCGGCATCGACGAGCAGGGGCCCCGGGGAGATGCCACTGCCGACCGGATCCGCTCAGGCCGGCGACCTGCCCTCGAATGACGTTTCCGCGGGGGCCGTGCCCCTGGAGCAGCGACCCGTCGCCGTCTTCCTCGGCGACTCCATCACCCGAGGTGCCACCTTGGATCCGACCTGGGGCGATGTCACCGAATGGTCGTGGTTCTACCGCCTGCTGGACGACACGGAAGGCGTCGTGCGCTACGGCGGGATGGTCGCCGAGAACGGCATGTCGACCAGCTGGATGGCGTCGCAGGCCTACAACGCGCTTGCCCTCGGCCCGGACATCCTCATCGTGCACGGCGGAACCAATGATGTGTCAGGCGAGGTCGACCCCGCCTACGTGATCGGCAATCTCCAACGAATCAAGGATGCCGCCGACTCGGTCGGGGTCCCCCTCGCCGTGTGCACGATCCCGCCTCGTGCCGATCCCGCGGCCGACGCCCGGGCCGTCGCCGTCAACGCCGCGATCCAGCAGTGGGGTGCGCTCGAGGGGGTGCTCGTCCTGGACACGGGGGAGCCCCTGCGCGACCCCCTGGGGGGCTGGCGTTCGGGCTACACCAACGACGGGCTGCACCCCACCCCGGAGGCAGCCGTCCTCATGTCGCGGGCCGCCGCGGCAGCCTTGCGCGGGATACCCCTGGGGGTATAGGCTCCTCCTGTCACGATGAGGAGGCTCCCGACATGACCACACCCGGCACCCCGCACGTCCTCACCCTGGATTCCACCGGGCTCGGCGATCGCAGTTATGTCGTCCACGACGGGCGCAGCGCGCTCGTCGTCGATCCGCAGCGCGACATCGATCGAGTGGAACGCCTCGTTGCTGAACACGGTCTGCAGATCGTTGCCGTCGCGGAGACTCACTTCCACAACGACTATGTCAGTGGCGGCATCGAGCTCGCCCGCAAGCACGGGGCGCAGTACGTCGTCCCCGCGGGCTTTGACATCAAGTACGACGCCACCCAAGTGAATGACGGCGACACCTTCACGGTCGGCGACCTCGCGGTCGAGGTGATCCACACGCCGGGCCACACGCCCAATCACATGTCCTACTCCGCTCGGATCGGTGACAACAGCGTTGTCTTCACCGGTGGCGGACTGCTCTACGGAAGCGTGGGGCGCCCAGACCTGGTCGCGCCGGATCTCACCGTCAAGCAGGCCCACGACCAGTGGCACTCCGCGCACAAACTCGCCCACAAGCTCGCGGACGAGACGGCGATCTACCCCACCCACGGCTTCGGATCGTTCTGTTCGGCCACCCAGACCCAGGGGGTCTCCTCGACGATCGGCCACGAGAAGGTCATCAATCCCGCACTCACCGAGTCCGAGCAGGTCTTCGTCGACATGACTCTCGCCGGCCTCGACGTCTTCCCCGCGTACTACGCCCACATGGGCCCGGCCAACGTTGCCGGTCCCGCCGAGGTGAACCTCGAGCAGCCGACGCTGGTGGATCCGGACGAGCTTCGCGCCCGGGTGCAGCGAGGTGAGTGGGTCGTCGACCTGCGCTCCCGAGAGGTGTTCGCGGCGGGCCATGTCCCGGGTGCGGTCAACTTCGACCTCAATGGCTCCTTCATCAACTACCTCGCGTGGATGCTGCCCTGGGGCGCGCCCGTCACGCTCCTCGGCGCGACGCCCGAGCAGGTGGCGCAGGCGCAGCGCGAACTCGTCCGCGTGGGCATCGATCAACTCACCGGCGCCGCTGTCGGAGGTCCGGAGGCCTGGCTCGCCGATCCCCGGCGTGCCGCGACGCTGCGCCGCATCGCCTTCAACGACCTCGCCGCCGAGGTCAAGGGCGATCAGACCCCCTACATCATCGACACTCGCCAGATCCTCGAGTGGGAGGCCGGGCACGTCCAGGGCGCTCACTTCATTCCCTTCTACGAGATCGCCGATCGACTCGGCGATATCCCGCGGGACCGCCCGGTCTACGTCTACTGCGGATCGGGCTACCGCGCCGCTGCGGTGACCTCGCTGCTCCAGCACGAGGGCTTCGACAATGTCGTCCTCGTGGACGACATGTTCGGCAACGCGGCAGCCGCCGGCCTCGCGATCGAGACGACCCCCGCTCCCGAGCGCGAGCCGGGCTGGACCTGGATCGCGTCCCGCGCGGCCGTCCGCTCCTATTCGGAGCGGAGCGGGGTCGACGCCTAGGGTGCGCGGCCTCGCCTAGGCTCGGGCCGTGACCTCCGAGCGGCCGGCGCGCACCAGCGCGAAGTGGCGCGCGTATCCGGCGGACGTGCTCCCGCTGTGGGTCGCCGAGATGGACTTCCCTCTCGCCGCACCCATCGCCGCGGCGCTGCACGACGCGATCGACCGCTCCGACACCGGCTATCGGTGGGCGGGGGACCTGCCCGATGCGCTCGCTACCTTCAGCGCGCGCCGCCTGGGATGGGCTCTGGACCCCTCCCGCGTCATGCTGCTCGGGGACGTGCTCGTGGGCATGGCCGAGACGGTGCGCCGACTGTCCGACGGCGCCCTGGTGATCACGCCGCCGGTGTATCCGCCGTTCTTCCACGTGGCGACGACGATCGTCGGGCGCGAGCTCGTCGAGGTGCCCCTCGAGCCGGGGCATGGCCTCGATCTCGAGCGCCTGGCTCAGGCGTTCGCTCGGCCTGACGTCACTGCGTTCCTCCTGTGCAATCCGCACAACCCCACGGGTGACATCTGGTCTCGCGACGAGCTCGTCGAGATCGCCACGCTCGCACGCCGCCACGGCGTGCTCGTGATCTCCGACGAGATCTGGAGCCCCCTCACCCTCCCGGGCCACGCCATGACGCCCTACCTCAGCCTGGGCGAGGAGCTCACCGGCCCCGACGTCGCGCTCGTCTCGGCATCCAAGGCCTTCAACCTGGCTGGGCTCAAGGCGGCCCAGGTGGTGGCAGGCTCCGAGGAGACCATGCGCCGGCTCTCCGAGCGCATCCCGGTCGAGGTGACGTACTCGGCGGGGCACCTCGGCGTCATCGCGTCCGTCGCGGCGTACCTCGAGGGCGACGCCTGGCTGGACGGGACTCGGGAGCGCATCGCCGCCAACACCGAGTTGCTGGCCCGTCTCCTCTCCGAGCGACTGCCGGACGTGGGATACGCCCGTGGAGCAGCCACCTACCTCGCCTGGCTGGACTGCCGAGCGCTCGGCCTCGGCGAGGACCCGTCAGCGGCGTTCCTCGAGCGGGGGCGTGTCGCCGTCAACGCCGGTGGGGACTTCGGCGTGCAGGGCCGGGGATTCGTCCGCATGAACCTCGCGACGACTCCGGACGTCATCGATGAAGCCGTGCAGCGCATGAGCGTCGCGACGGTCAGGTGACCTCTCTGCAGAGGTCCCGGGTCGGGGCCACGGCCTTCTTCGCGATCAACGGGATCCTGGGCTTCGCCTTCGTGCCACGTCTTGCGGAGATCCAGGCGAGCCTCGGCCTCGACGATGCCGGTCTGGGCTTCGTGCTCGCTGTCGGCACCGCTGGCGGGTTGGTCGTCGGGCCGCTCGCCGCCCCCCTCATCCATCGCTGGGGCGCCGTGCCCGTGGCTTCGGCGGTGGGCCTCATTGCGCTGCCGTTCCTCGTGGTGATGGGGTGGGCCAGCGCCCCGGCTGTCTTCGCCGTCGCCTTCTTCTTCTTCTGGGCCGCGGACTCGGTCATGGATTCGGCGATGAACACCCGCGCGCTCGAGGTCGAGGCGGCGTACGGTCGATCGATCATCAACGGCTTCCACGCATGGTGGTCGCTGGGGTCCATCGTGGGCAGTGCGCTGGGCGCACTGAGCGCCTTGGCCGGCATCCCCCTCGGACCGTTCCTCATGGCGCTCTCTGTCATCGCGGGCGCTGCGCTGCTCGTGGTGTGGGCGGGGGGCGCGGGCGCGGTGCCCGAGGGGGAGCAGAGTCGTAACGACCATGCTTCTGGCGAGACGCATCACCTCAGTCGACGGCGTGCGCTGGCGGTCATGCTCGCTTCGGGCGGCGCGTTGCTGGCGGCCTTCATCATGGCCGCGATCCTCGTCGAGGATGTCCCCGCGCGGTGGGGGTCGGTCTACCTCACCGACCGCCTCGGGGACCCAGGCGCGTGGATCGCCGTGACCTACGTCGCGCTGACGAGCGCGATGACCCTGGGACGGTTCACCGGAGACCGCCTGGTCGAGCGCTTCGGCGAGGTCCGCTGGATCCGCTGGTCCATGGCCGCGGTGGCGATCGCGATGGCGGCAGCCCTCGTCGCCGGCACCCCGTGGGCCTTCGTCATCGCCAGCGCCGTGTCGGGATTCGGCGTGGCGACGCTCTTCCCCGCGGCCATGCGCGCGGCATCACGGCTGCCGGGGGTCACGCCCGCGACCGGCATCGCGCTCGTCACGTGGTTCTCCCGCATCGGATTCGTCATCTCACCGCTCGCGGTCGGGCTCATCGCGCAGGGTGCTGGGATCTCCTGGGGTGTGGCCATCGTGGTCCTGGCCGCCCTCGCGATCATCCCGCTTGCTGGAGCAGCGCTGCGCGAGCGCGTGGCATGAGCCTGACGCACGATCAACGCGCGCGACTGGGCGAGTGGCACGTGCACTCGCTGTCCCAGGTGGACGACCATCCCTTCGCATGGTGGGCACGCCTCGGTGCAGCGCACGTGGTCGTCAAGGCGGGCGACCCGGGGGAGCGCCATCGCGAGGCCCTCGCGCTGGGGATTTTCGGCTCGGATGCAGCGGACGTCATCGCGCACGATCGGGACCTCGGGCTGCTCGTCACGCGACGGGTCCTGCCAGGGGACGACATCCGCCCCCTGGCGCGTCGCGACGACGACGCCGCCACGCGGGAGATCGCTCGGCTCGCCGTCGCCCTGCATCGCGACCAAGGCTCGGGCGAGGGCCTTCCGTCGCTGCGGGAGATCGGTGCGGCCTTCGACGCGCCGGACGATGAGCGACTACCGGGGCATCTGGTCGACAGTGCGCGCCAGATCTTCGAGGAGTTGATGGCCGAGCAGGCGCCGCAGGTGGTGCTGCACGGTGACCTTCAGCACCTCAACGTCCTCAATGCGGGGGATTCCTGGCGCGCGATCGACCCGCACGGCTGGGTGGGCGACCCTGCCTTCGAGGCAGCCGCGCTGCTGGCCAACCCGCGTGGGCTCGTCGAGGGCGGGGATGCTCGCGGCATCGACGGGCGGGACCTTGCGACGCGATCGCGTCGCCGATCGGACATCTACGCCGAGGTCACCGGATACGACGCCGCACGCGTGCGCGCCTGGGGCTTCGTGGGGTGCATCATTGCCGAGCTGTGGATGATCGAGTCCCACGATCTCGTCCACGGGGCCCCGCTGGCCGTGGCCGAGGTGCTCCTCGACCGGGGCATGTGAGCTCAGTTCAGGAGCGCAGGGATCCGGCGATGTCGATGACGAAGCGGTAGCGCACGTCGGAGTCCTTCACCCGCTGCCAGGCCTCATTGATGTCCGCGATGTCGATGATCTCGACGTCGGCGACGATGCCGTGCTCGGCGCAGAAGTCGAGCATCTCCTGGGTGGCGTCGACCCCGGCGAGCTTGGCGCCGACGATCGTGCGGGCCTCGCCGACGAGATTGCCGGCCTCGAAGCTCAGCGGCTCGACGGGCAGGCCGACGATCGAGAGGACGCCGCGGGTCTTGAGCAGGCCGAGGTAGGCGTCCACGTCGATCGGAGCCGAGACGGTGCTCAGGATCATGTCGAAGGACATGCGCATTGCCTTGAAGGCTGCGGTGTTGGTCGAGGACGCGAAGGCGTCGGCGCCGAGGCGACGGGCATCGGCCTCCTTGGCCGGGCTGTGGCTGAAGACCGTGACGCGAGATCCCATCGCCTTGGCGATGCGGACGGCGACATGCCCGAGGCCGCCCAGTCCGATCACGCCGATCTCCTTGCCCGGTCCGGCGTAGTCCTTGAGCGGGGGATACACCGTGATGCCGGCGCACAGCAGCGGGGCCACGGCCTGCGTGTCCGGGCCCTCGGGGATGCGCAGCACGTAGTGCTCGTCGACGACGATGCTGTCGGAGTAGCCGCCGTAGGTGGGCGTGACGCCGTCGCGCTCATAGCCGTTGTAGGTCGTGGACCAGTCGGGGCAGTAGTTCTCGTCGCCTGCATCGCAGGCCGGGCACGCGCCGCACGAAGCGACATAGCAGCCGACGCCGACGCGATCGCCGACGCGATGCTTCGTCACATCCGATCCGACGGCGGTGATGCGCCCGACGATCTCGTGCCCGGGGACCATGGGGAAGATGTCCATGCCCCAGTCGGCCTCCGCCTGGTGGATGTCGGAGTGGCACACCCCGCAGGCGTCGATCTCGATGCTCACGTCACGCGGCCCGACCTCGCGGCGCTCGATGGTGGTGGGTGCGAGTCGTGCGCCCGCCTCGGCTGCGGCGTAGGCCCGTGCCTGCATGATGCTCCTTCAGGTCGAAGACGTGGTGAACTCCAGAAGCGTAGTCGTCGAGTAGTGCTCGCCCGGGCGCAGGACGCAGGGGCCGAGTGCCGGCTGGTTGGGCGCGTCGGGGAGCCGCTGTGCCTCGAGCGACACCGACTGGTGCTCGGCGAACGGGGGAGGCAGGCTGTTGCCCGTGTAGACCTGCAGCCCCGGCGCGTCGCTCGACACCGTCATCACGCGGCCTGACATCCCCGCATGCAGGCGGGCCATCGCGCGCATGCCCGACCCGTCGGGGAGGTAGCAGTCGTCGAGCCCTCCGGTGGCTGCGATGACCGGGCCCAGTTCCCGCAGGGCGCGCAGGTCGTACGCCGTCCCCGCGACATCGACGACGCCGTCGGGGATGTTGGTGTCATCCATGGCGAGGCGCTGCTGCGCGGGCACCTCGAGGCGATGCGCATCGATCGAGGGGCTCCCGTCTAGGTTCCAGTAGCCGTGATTGGCCAGGCTCACCACGGTGGGTGCATCGCATGTCGCGGACATCTCGATCGCGATGCGCCCCGGCTCGACGCGATAGGTGACCCGCGTATCGACCGCCCCGGGAAAGCCCATGTCACCGTCGGGACTGTGCAGGGCGAAGGTCACCGAGGCGCCGTTCACTCCCTCGCTGGCGTCGACGACGTCCCAGTCGCGCCGGTCGAAGCCGCGGTGACCGCCGTGGAGGGTGTTCGGGCCGTTGTTCACATCCACACGGTGCTCGATTCCGTCGAGGACGAATCGGCCGCCGGCAATGCGGTTGGCGTAGCGGCCCACGGTCGCGCCGAGATGAGGATTGAGCGCGACGTCGGCGTAGTCGGCGAGGTCCGGCAGCTCGAGGTGCACGGGCCCTAGGACGCCACCGCTGTCGGGCACTTCCACCTGGTGGATGGCCGCCCCGAGCGACAGCAGGCTCACCCGGATCCCGGGGAGGTCCACGTCGATGACCTCGAAGGGCGTGGCAGCGTCGACTCGTCGACGGGTGAGCGCCATCAGCCGGCCGTCAGCCCAGTGCCGCGTCGACAACGGCGCGGGCGGCCTGCTGCACCCGGGCAAGGTGCTCCGGGCCGAGGAAGGACTCCGCGTAGATCTTGTAGACGTCCTCCGTGCCCGAGGGCCGCGCGGCGAACCACGCGCTCGGCGACTCGACCTTGAGGCCGCCGATGGGCGCGTCGTTGCCGGGCGCGCGCGTGAGCACCCGGGTGATGGGCTCGCCGGCGAGTTCGGTGGACGTGACCTGGTCGGGCGAGAGCGCGGCGAGGGCCGCCTTCTGCTCGCGCGTCGCGGGCGCGTCGACGCGCGCGTACGCCGGATCGCCGTGGAGTTCGGTGAGGGCGCGATAGCGAGCCGAGGGCGACTGGCCCGTCTCGGCGAGGATCTCGGCGGCGAGAAGGGCGAGGATGATGCCGTCCTTGTCGGTGGTCCACACTGAGCCGTCGCGGCGTAGGAACGAGGCCCCCGCCGACTCCTCCCCGCCGAAGCCCACGCTGCCGTCGATGAGCCCGGGAACGAACCACTTGAAGCCGACCGGCACCTCCCACAGGCGCCGTCCGAGGGTAGCGGCGACCCGATCGATCATGGACGAGCTCACCACCGTCTTGCCGACCGCTGCGTCCGCCCGCCACTCCTCGCGCCGCGCGAACAGGTAGTCGATGGCCACGGAGAGGAAGTGATTGGGGTTCATCAGGCCGCCGTCGGGCGTGACGATCCCGTGGCGATCGGAGTCGGCGTCGTTGCCCGTCGCGATGTCGTAGTCGGACCGGCGCTCGATGAGCGACGCCATCGCGTGTGGCGACGAGCAGTCCATGCGGATCTGGCCGTCCCAGTCCAAGGTCATGAAGCGCCAGGTCGGATCGACGCGCGGATTGACGACCGTGAGATCGAGGTCGTAGGCATCCGCAATAGCGCCCCAGTAGTCGACGCTCGCTCCGCCGAGCGGGTCCGCCCCGATGCGCACGCCCGCCGCCCGGATGGCGTCGATGTTGATCACGGCGGGCAGGTCGTCGACATAGTGCCGCAGGAAGTCGTAGTGCTGGGTCGTCGCCGCTGCCCGCGCACGGGGCAGGGTCACGCGACGCACGCCCTCGAGTCCCGCAGCCAGCAGTTCGTTGGCGCGGTCCTGGATCACCGAGGTGATGTCGGAGCCGGCCGGTCCGCCGTCCGGGGGGTTGTACTTGAAGCCGCCGTCGCGGGGCGGGTTGTGGCTCGGAGTGACGACGATCCCGTCTGCGCGGCCGGGGTCGGTGGCCGACCGGCCAGCGTTGTGACGCAGGATCGCGTGCGAGATCGCGGGCGTCGGCGTGAGTCGGTCGCCCGCATCGATGGCCACGGTCACCCCGTGGGCAGCGAGCACCTCGAGTGCCGTTGCCCAGGCGGGCTGGCTGAGCGCGTGAGTGTCGCGGCCGAGGAAGAGCGGGCCGTTGATGCCCTGCTTCTTGCGGTACTCCGCGATGGCCTGGGTGGTGGCCGCGATGTGATCGTCAGTGAAGGCCTGGGCGAAGGATGACCCTCGGTGCCCCGAGGTGCCGAAGGCGACCCGCTGTGATGGATCGTCGACGTCGGGATGACTGGTGTAGTAGGCCGTGACGAGCGCGGCGACGTCGATGAGGTCCGAGTCCAGGGCTGGCTGTCCGGCGCGGGGGTGCGTCGTCATGGGGCCATCCTGCCGTCTGGGTAGCGCGGAGCGCAGGCCGTAGGCTCGATGCGTGGGGCTCGACCAGGCGGAGACGATCTCGCGCGAGGGAGTTCCCGACCGCCGCTACTTCCGCACGCCGGCGACCGCGCCGGGTCCATCGGGGCCGCGCATGCTCGCGCACCTGCGCGCGATCCGCAGTGACCCGCTCGGCTTCCTGCAGGGCATGACGCGCACCTTCGGACCGGTCGTTCAGTTCCCGATCCCCTCTCCCGCCAGCTACCTCGTGGCCGACCCGGCGGCGGTGCGCCGGGTCCTCGTGGATCGCGCCCGTTCCTACGACAAGGGCACCGTGCAGTACCGCTCTCTGTCACTGGTCACGGGCGAGGGCCTGCTCACGACATCGGGTGACCTGTGGCGCCGGCAGCGCCGCATGGTGCAGCCCGCCTTCCATCGCGCCAGCCTGGAGGCGGTCGTCGGCCACGCAGCGACAGCCACCGACGAGCTCATCGTCCGGTGGGGTGACGTGTCTCGTGGGGCGGTGATCGACGTCGACGAGGCCATGATGCGCGTCGCGCTCGAGACCGTGGCGGCATCGCTCTTCGGCACCGACCTGTCGGCCGACGCGGATCGGCTCGCTCGTGCGACTCTCGAGGCGCTCGATGTCGTCGTGTCGTCCGCGCAGGTTCCCGTCCGCCTCCCGGACTGGGCCCCCTCGCAGCGCACGCTGCGACGCGCGACGCGCGAGCTCGACGATGCCGTGCACCACATGGTGCAGCGGCGCCTCGCCGAGACCGAGCCGCGCACCGACCTGCTTGGGCTCCTCGTGGCTGCCCTCGACGGCGAGCAACCGATACCGCGGCGCGAGGTGCGCGACGAGCTGGTGTCCTTCATGGTCGCCGGTCACGAGACGGCAGCGAGCGCCATGACCTGGGCCCTGTGGCTGCTTGCGGGGGACGAGGTGTCTCAGCAGCGCGCCATCGATGAGGTGGGCGACGTCCTCGGGGAGCGACGGGTGAGTGCCGAAGACCTGACGCGCCTGCCCTACCTGCGCGCCGTCGTCGACGAGGCCATGCGCCTCTACCCCCCGGTGTGGCTCGTCACGCGCCGCGCGATGGAGCCCGATGTCCTCGGCGGGCGCGAAATCCCGGCGGACTCGCTCGTCATCATGACGCCATACCTCGCGCAGCGGGACCCGGCGGTGTGGCCCGATCCCGAGCGCTTCGACCCCGAGCGCTTCCTCGGGGAGCAGCGGGGCGGCGCCGCCCACGATGCGGCCTACTGGCCCTTCGGGCTCGGTCCTCGGATGTGCGTGGGCAAGGACTTCGCCTATCTAGAGTCCATCGCCGTGCTCGCGTCCTTGCTGCAGCGAGTCCGGGTCGCGCGAGTGCCGGGGCAGGCAGATCCCCGGGCCGTGCCCCTGGTCACCCTCAGGCCCGCGGGGGCGCTGCCACTCGTCGTGACGCGTCACTAGGCGCGGACGATGCCTGCTGGCCCATGGTCGAATCGCTCCATGCGGATCCTCACGGGGCGACTGGAGCTGAGGGCGCCGGGCCTCGAGGCATGGCGCGCGCTGCTCCAGGGCGAGGCCCCGGCGGCCGTCAAGGGCTACCCGACCGAAGGCGACCTGGTCATGGCCCGGCTCGTCGCCGACGGTCACCTGCCGGCAGATGAGTGGGGGCCGTGGCAGGTGATCGAGCGAGCCAGCGACCTGCTCGTCGGCGGAGCGGGCTTCAAGGGCTCACCTGACGAGACGGGCACAGTGGAGATCGGCTACGGCCTCGCACCTCGCGCACGCGGCAGGGGCCTGGCCACCGAGGCCGTCATCGCTCTCGTGGAGCACGCCTTCGCGCGAGGGGCGCTCGCGGTGCGCGCGGAGGTGCAGTCGGGCCATGCGGCAAGCGCGCGCGTCCTCGTCCGTGCCGGGTTCTCCATCACCGAGGAGGACTCCACCGTCACGTGGTGGCGTCGCGACCTTCGATGATCGCCAGGGCTGCGGCGTGCAGGGGCGCATTGGTCGTCAGCCACACCGTGCCGGATGGCCGCTCGAGGTTCGTCAAGCGCCCGCCAGACTCCTCCACGATGGGCACGAGGGCTGCGACATCCCACACGCCCAGTCCGACCTCCGCTGCGATGTCCACCGCTCCCTCCGCGACGAGCATGTGCGACCAGAAGTCGCCGAAGGCGCGCGTGCGGCGCGTGCGCTCGATGAGCCCGTCCAGGGCGCGCCGGTCCCAGTTGTCGGGATCGCTGAAGGAGAAGGACGCGTCTGCGAGATCCTCGACGGCGCTCGCCCGTATCCGGCGCGGCTCAGGCGACTCCGGGCCGGTCGTCCACGCCCCGTGCCCGCGAGCCGCCCACCACCGTCGTCCCAGGGCCGGCGCGCTCACCACGCCGACCTGGATTCCGGAGTCGTCAGCGAGCGCGATGAGCGTTGCCCAGACGGGCACCCGTCGCACGTAGTTCTTGGTCCCGTCGATGGGATCGAGGATCCACCGTCGCCCGGCGGCCGCATCGCCGCCGTACTCCTCGCCCACGATCGCATCCTCGGGGCGCTCCGTGGCGATCCGTTCCCGCAGGGCGCGCTCGGTCGCCTGGTCCGCCTCGGTCACGGGCGAGAGATCCGCCTTGATCTCGACGCGCAGATCCGTGCGGCGAGCGTGGGCGAGCGTGATCGCGTCGGCCTCGTCCGCGAGATCGAGTGCGAGAGCCAGATCAGGGGGCATCTGTGCCGGTGTCGTCACGTGCTCACGGTAGCGAGCGGCCATAGCCTGGTCCCATGTCGGACACGATCTTCGGGCTGCCCACCCACACGCTGGTGGTCCACGCCGCGGTGGTGCTCCTGCCCCTGGCGGCCCTCGGCGCCGTCATCATGGGCTTCTCGCGCCGCTTCTCCGTGCGCTTCGGCCCTGTCGTCGTTGCCGTGGCCGCGGCAGGCACCGTGGCAGCCCTCGCGAGTCGCATCTCCGGAGAGGAGTTCGCCGAGCGGGTCGGCAACCCCGAGGTCCACGCCCAGGCGGGGGCGATCCTGCCCTTCATTGCCGCCGGATTTCTCGTGGCGGTCGTCCTGCTGTGGCTGCTTGATCGACGTGGCGCCCGTGACCTCGGCACGCAGATCGTCGCCGTCGTCGTCATCGTCGCGGCTCTCGTCGTCACGGGCTGGACCATTCGCACGGGTCACACGGGAGCCGAGGCGACCTGGAAGGCCATCATCGACAACACCCAGCCCGGCTGAGATGCGCGCCGTTGCCGCCATCGCGGCTATCGCCTGCTGCGTCGTCGCGTGCGCGCCCGCGACCGGGAATGCCCCGACGAGCCCGGGCACGCTGCATGGCCCCTATCCGGTCGTGCGCGCAGTCGACGGCGACACCGTGCGCGTCGATCGCGACGGCGAGGAGATCGTCGTCCGACTCATCGGACTCGACACGCCCGAAACCGTCGCCCCCGATCGCCCGGTCGAGTGCTTCGGCCCGGAGGCGTCCGCGCGCACGCAGGACCTGGTGGAGGGAGGGCAGGTGTGGCTTGAGTACGACGCGGTGTCAGGCCTGACGGACAAGTACGACCGGACGCTCGCCTTCGTGTGGCTCGACCCGCAGACGATGCTCAACGAACTGCTCATCGAGGAGGGCTTCGCCGAGGAGGTCACCTACACCGAGGGCTACGCCCACGGCGATGACTTCCGTGCGGCGGAGTCGCGTGCGCGCGACGCGCGCGCGGGGCTCTGGGGCGCCTGCTAGGGGACGTCCGGCAGGTCCGGCAGGTCCGGCGTGCCGGTCGCGTCGTCGGACCCTGCCCGAGACCGGATGAGCCTGCGCAACGAGTCCAGTCGTGCGCGCAGGTGCGCGTCATCGCCGACGAAGGAGTCCAGGGCGCACTCCACTTCGTCGTGGGTGCATCCGCGAGGGCACTCCGCGAGCCCAGGGGCGAGATCGTCGAAGGCGGAGATGACCGCGTCGGGCGTCACGTGGGCCAGGCCGAACGACCGCACTCCGGGGGTGTCCACGATCCAGCCGCCCTGGGGGAGCCGGAGCGCCAGGGCGGAGGTCGACGTGTGCCGGCCGCGACCGGTGACCGCATTGACGTGGCCCGTGGCACGCGTGGCACCCGGGACGAGGGCATTGACCAGGGTGGACTTGCCCACTCCCGAGTGTCCGACAAGCACCGTGGTGCGGTCGGCGAGATGGTCGCGCACGACCTGCAGATCGGCTTCGCGCGGGCGCTTGCCGTCGCCTCGGGCGACGGGGATCGCGACCACGTCAAGCGCGGCGTAGGCATCGATGAGAGGCCCCGGGTCAGCAAGGTCGGCCTTGGTGATGACAAGCAGCGGCTCGATCCCCGCATCGATGGCCGCCACGAAGGCTCGGTCGATGAAGCCCAGGCGCGGCTCGGGATCGACCGTCGCGACGACCACCGCGAGCTGGTCGGCATTGGCGACGATCACGCGCTCGACGGGGTCGTCGTCATCAGCGGTTCGTCGGAGCACGGTGGAGCGCTCGTCCACGCGCACGATGCGGCCGAGGGTCTCCGTGCCAGGCTTCGCGTCGGTGACCACGCCCACGTGATCGCCAACGACGACTCCCTTGCGACCGATCTCGCGTGCCTTGATCGCGAGCAGTTCCGCGTCGTCGTCCATGGCCACGGTGAATCTGCCGCGGTCCACGGTCACTACGGTGCCGGGAAGTGCCTGGTCGAATGAGGGCCGGTCCTTGGAGCGTGGGCGCGACTTGCGACGCCCGGGCCGGACGCGGACGTCGTCCTCGTCCATGTGCCGGGCGCCCCTGCTCACGCGTCGACCTGGGATCCGGCGATCATGGCGTGCCACATGCCCGGGAAGTCCGGGAGCGTCTTGCCCGTGGTGGCGATGTCCTGGATGCGCACGCCCGGGACCACCAGTCCCACGACGGCGGCGGCCGTCGCCATGCGGTGGTCGCCGTACGACTCCACCGTGGCGCCGTGGAGCGTGCCCGGGGTGATCTGCAGGGCGTCCGTGGACGCCGTGACGCGGGCACCAAGTGCGCCGAGCATCTCCGCGAGCGCGGCAAGCCGATCGGTCTCGTGACCGCGTAGATGGCCGATCCCGGTGAGGCGGGAGGGCGACGATGCGAGAGCGGCCAGCGCGGCGATGACGGGGGTGAGCTCGCCGACCTGGCCCAGGTCCGCATCGATGCCGTGGATGGTGCCGGAACCGATGACGGTGAGGCCTGCGTCGTCGAGGTGCACCTGCGCTCCCATCTGGGCGAGCAGGCCGCGCAGGTCGTCGCCTGCCTGGGTCGTGTGGCGTGGCCAGTCGGGCACCCGGACCGAACCGCTCGTGGCGAGTGCGGCCGCGAGGAACGGCCCGGCGTTGGACAGGTCGGGCTCGATGACCCGGTCGCGGGGGGCGAGCGGTGCCGGCGACAGGTGCCAGGAGACGCGGGCAGGGTCGAAGTCGACGTGGACCTGGTGCTCGCCGAGCATGTGCAAGGTCATCGCGATGTGCGGCAGGCTCGGCAGGGAGCGACCCGTGTGGCGCAGCGTCAGGCCCTCGTCGAACCGTGCCCCGGACAGCAGCAGTCCGCTCACGAACTGGCTCGAGGCCGACGCGTCGATGTCGACCGCGCCGCCACGCACCGATCCGGTGCCCTGAATCGTCAGGGGGAGGCGGCCCCCCGAGTCCGTCAACGCGACACCGAGATCGCGCAGGGCGTCGAGCATCGGCCCGAGCGGGCGCTCGCGCGCGCGCGCGTCGCCGTCGAAGTCAATGCGTCCGGTCGCGAGCGCGGCGAAGGGAGGGACGAAGCGCATCACCGTGCCAGCCAGCCCGACGTCGACCGTGGCGGGGCCGCGCAGCGGGCCGGGCGTCACAGCCCAGTCGACATTGCCGACGTCATCGGTGCCCGTCTCGATGATGTCCACGCCCAGGCGGGTGAGGGCCTGTGCCATGAGCCGGGTGTCGCGTGCGGCGAGGGCCCGGGTGATGCGTGATGGCCCCGACGCCAGCGCGGCGAGCACCAGTGCCCGGTTGGTCGCCGACTTCGATCCCGGGACGCGCACCGTGGCAGACACCGGCTCCGGGGCTACGGGCGCCGGCCAGGTCTCCACGTCGGTCACATCGCGAGGGTATCGGTCATGGGGGCTGCCCCCGTGCGCGCGCATGAGGCAGGCTGGGCCCATGTGCGGCAGGTATGCGGCCTCACGCGAGCCCGCGGCGCTCGTGGAGGAGTTCGGGGTGGAGGTGCCGCCTGCCGTCGACCTGCCGGCCCGCTACAACATCGCGCCCACCAACGAGGTCTACATCGTCCGCGACGGCAAGGCCGACGAGTCGGGTCACCACCCGCGTCGACTCGACGTGGCGAGATGGGGACTCGTGCCGTCGTGGGCGAAGGATCCGGCCATCGGCAATCGCATGATCAACGCCCGAGCGGAGACGGTCGCCGAGAAGCCCTCGTATCGCAGGGCACTCTCCGCACGCCGTTGCCTGCTGCCTGCCGACGGCTTCTACGAGTGGCAGCCGCCCGCCGAGGGGGCGCACACGGCCTCGGGCAAGAAGCCGCCCAAGCAGCCCTACTTCCTCCACCCTGCCGATGGCACGGGCCTGGCGATGGCCGGGCTCTACGAGTGGTGGCGCGACCCCGCGGTCGAGCAGGACGATGATCCGGGCGCATGGCTGCTCTCGACCACCATCATCACGACCAGTGCGCGCGATGAGGTGGGCCGCATCCACGATCGGATGCCGGTGGCGGTGCTTCCCGAGCAGCGCGCGGCCTGGCTGGACCCGCAGGCCCCTGGCCGGGAGGTCCTCGCGGAGATCCTCGCCCCCGCGAGGCCGGGCTTTTGGGACATCTACCCCGTGTCGACGGCGGTGAACTCGGTCCGCAACCAGGGCCCTGACCTCGTGCGGCCTGCGGAGCCGATCGTGTCGGGGCGAGGAGCGGAATAGCGCATGGGCTCCCGACGTTGCCGGGATCGTGCTGACGCGTCTGAGCGCTGCCGGCCGAGCATCATTGGGCTCGGTCGATCCTGCTCACCTGGGCGAGACCGGCAGTTCGTCCGCCTCGGCCGTCGCCGGCCGGGGGGTACCCTCGCTCACGATGAAGGGGGCTGCCGTGACGGGCGAGTCTGAGGACGAGCGCACCGCGCGCTTCGAGCGCGACGCGCTGCCCTATCTCGACCAGCTCTACGGCGCGGCCATGCGGATGACACGCAATCCCGCCGATGCCGAGGACCTCGTGCAGGAGACCTTCGTCAAGGCCTTCGCCGCCTTCGACTCCTTCACTGAGGGCACCAATCTCAAGGCCTGGCTCTTCCGGATCCTCACCAACTCCTTCATCAACACCTACCGCAAGAAGCAGCGCCAGCCGCTCCAGACCCACACCGACGACCTCGACGACTGGCAGATGCAGCACACCCAGGCGTACGCGACCGGCGAGCTGCGCTCGGCGGAAGCCGAAGCTCTCGACCGGCTGCCCAACGGCGTCATCAACGACGCGCTCGCGGCCCTGCCGGAGGAGAGGCGGATGGCCGTCTACCTCGCCGACGTGGAGGGCTTCTCCTACCAGGAGATCGCCGACATCATGGACACGCCCATCGGCACGGTGATGTCGCGACTCCATCGCGGCCGCAAGCAACTGCGCTCCCTGCTCGAGGAGTACGCGATCTCGGAGGGCTATCTCGTGCCGGAGGGGGGCGGATCATGAGCGACTGCACGCCGGGCGACGGCCTTCCTCCCTGCACCTGCGGCGACGCGCTCTCGCGCGTCTACGACTACCTCGACCAGGAGCTCGACGCTGCGTCGGCCGTGGCCATCGCCGGGCATCTCGACGCCTGCCCGGACTGCGCCGAGCAGTACCGCCTCGAGCAGGTGGTCAAGGCCCTCGTGCATCGCACCTGCTGCGAGGAGCGCGCCCCGGAGGCGCTGCGGGTCCGGATCGTGGCCCGGATCTCCGAGGTGCGCATCACGTATCGCCGCCAGATCTGAGCCCGCTCGCGGACGATGCGCCTGCCACCCTGCCGGCGGGATGTGCCACGATTACCGCCCCTAGACCCTCCGGGAGCTGACATGAGCAAGCGTGGACGCAAGAAGAAGGCTCGTAAGAAGAGCGGCGCCAACCACGGCAAGCGCCCCAACTCCTAGGCCATGGCCGCGGAGATCCGCGCCGAGATGGTCGCCCAGGTGCACTCGGTCCTGGTCGAGCCGGGCGCCGACGTCGTCGTCGGCGACACCGTGCTCCTGCTGGAGTCCATGAAGATGGAGATCCCCGTCATCGTCGAGGCGGCGGGGACGGTCGTGGAGATCCCCGTGCGACCCGGCGATGTCGTCCACGAGGGAGACGTCCTGGTCACGCTCGACCTGCGCGCGAGCTGATGCCGCGGACCCACGTCGTCACCCACTCCGACACCGCAATCGCGCTCGGCAGTGGTGACGTGCCCGTGCTCGCTACGCCGCGGCTCATCGCGTGGCTCGAAGCCGCGACCGTCGAGGCCTGCCCTGACCTGACCGCCGACGAGACCAGCGTCGGCACTCGCGTGGACATCGAGCACCTGCTCGCCACTCCCATCGGCGCGCGCGTCGACGCTGCTGCCGAACTGGTCCATCGTGATGGTCGACTCCTGCGCTTTGCTGTCAGCGCCCAGCACGACGTGGGTCACGGACCCGCCCTCATCGCGCAAGGGCAGGTGACGCGGGTCGTCGTACGCCGTGAATCCTTCGTCGCGCGTGCCGTCCCTGCCTTGCTCATCCGGGAGGCCGTCGCCGAGGAACTGCCTGCAGTGGGCGAGCTACGCGTGGCGGCCTACGTCGCCGGATACGGGATGGCGACAGAGGAGGTCGGCTACGCCGCGGTGCTGCGAGACGCGCCCGGGCAGGCGGCCCAGGCGGACGTGCTCGTCGCCCTGCGCGAGGGCGAGCTCGTGGGCACCGTGGCCATCGTGCGCGCCGGGGTCCCTCTGGCCGAGGTGGGCAAGCCGGGTGAGGTGGAATTCCGCTTCATGGCCGTCGCGCCGCACGCATGGCGCCAGGGCATCGCCCAGGCGCTACTGGATGCGGTCATCACCCGCGCGGGCGAGCAAGCACTGGTGTGCAGCGTCATCGAGGGCAATGAACCGGCCGCGCGGCTCTACCTCGCCCGCGGCTTCACCCCGACCCCGGGTCGGGACCACGAGCCCGTGCCGGGGGTGCGCCTGAGGGCCTTCGTCCGTCCGTCCGACAGCTCCTGATCGTCGCCGCGCTGCCGGCGCCGCCGGATCGCCTTGTACGCCGCGTCGAGTGCGAGGACCAGGACGGCGGCAAGGACAGCGACCATCCATCCCACGGGCCCGGGCATGGCCTGACCGAGCGCGAGGGCCAGGAAGGGGACCGCGAGCATGAGCGCCCCGATCGCGAGGTCGGCGAGCACCGCGGGGATGAGCAGGCGATTGCTGGTCCAGCCGAGCGCCCCGGGCCACCGCGTGCTGCTGCGACAGGCGAAGGCATTGGCCGTCTGGCCCAGCACGACGGTGGCGAATGCCGCCCCGGAGGCCATGAGGGCGACGTCGCCGGTCGGAAAGGGCTGGCCGGCTCGCCAGCCCGCGACGGCGTAGGTGAGCAAGAAGGCACCCATGCTGGCTAGGGCAATGGCGGGTCCGATGATGCCGAAGGCGCGCAGGAGCACCGTCCTGTTGAGCAGCGCCCCGGTGACCGGCGGGCGCGTGAGGACATCGCGCGCGGGCGGCTCCGCCCCCAGCGCCGCCGCGGCGAGGGTGTCGGTGCCGATATCGATGGCGAGCACCTGCAGCACCCCGAGGGCCAGCGGGATCTGGCCGCCGGACAGGGCCCAGACGACGAAGGGCGCGAGCTCGGCCACATTGTCGGTGAGGTGGTAGGTGAGGAATCGGCGCATGTTGACGTAGGTCGCACGTCCCTGCGCGATCCCGGAGACGATCGAGTCGAAGCGGTCGTCGAGAAGGACCAGGTCCGCTGCCTCCCGGGCGACGTCTGTCCCCGACCGGCCCATCGCGATTCCGATGTCGGCTTCGCGAAGGGCGGGCGCGTCGTTGACCCCATCGCCGGTCATGGCCACGACGTGGCCCTGGTCGCGCAGGACGCGCGCGATGCGCAGCTTGTCGGCGGGGGCGACGCGAGCGATGACGGTCCCTGACTGCTCGAGCAGGTGCGCGAGCTCACCGTCGTCCGGGGGGAGCTCCGCTCCGGTCAGCACCAGCCCGTGCGCGTCGCGCATCCCGACCTCGGTGGCGATGGCCGCTGCGGTCGCGGGGTGATCGCCGGTGACCATGATCACGGCCACGCCGGCGGCGCGGCAGGCCGCGAGGGCCTCGCTCACATCCGGGCGCGGCGGGTCCTCGAGCCCGATGATCCCCACGAGGGCGAGGTCCCGCTCCACCTGCCTGACCTCCGGGGACGTGCGCGACGGCCCCCGTGCGACGGCGAGCACGCGCAATCCTCGAGCGGTCATGTCCTCGACCGCAGCCTCGGCATCGGGGTCGGGCGCGCACAGGGGGAGCACGGCGTCCGGAGCCCCCTTCACGGCCGTGCCGTCTGCGTAGACCACGGACATGCGCCGGCGATCAGGGGTGAAGGGGAACCGGTGCACGAGCGGACCGGGTGACTGCTCGGCGCGCAGGCGCCTCGCGAAGGCATCGAGCGCAGCCTCCATGGGGTCGCCCCGCGCGATCCAGTGGCCGTCGACCTCGGCGACGTAGCCCTCGGAGCATCGACGGGCCTCGCGCGCGAGTTCGCGCACTCCCTCCGGGTCGCCGGAGATGTCCACGAAGCCCGTGGGGTCATAGCCGGGGTCCGCCGTCGCGACGGTCGACGTCGACGTCCACGCGCACACCACCGTCATGGCGTTCTGCGTGAGCGTGCCTGTCTTGTCGGTACAGATGATGGTGGTGGAGCCGAGCGTCTCCACAGCCTCCAGCCGGCGGACGAGCACGCGGTGCTGGGCCATCCGCTCGGCTCCCCATGCCAGCGTGAGCGTGACGGTCGGCAGGAGGGCCTCGGGCACCAGGGCCACGGTGACCCCGATGCCGAAGACCAGCGCGTCGGACAGCGGCCGCCCCGTCACCATCACGACGACGAGGAAGAGCAGTCCCACTCCGAGTGAGATCAAGGCGATGAGCCGCACGACCCGGCGAAGTGCCAGGGTGAGCGGCGTGGTGACCGTGCCTGCGCTCGAGGTCAGCCGCGAGATGGCGGCCAGCTCGGTCTGGGCGCCGGTCCGGGTGACGATGGCGTGCGCATCGCCCTCGACCACGAAGCAGCCGCCCACGATCGCGTCACCCACGGCCCCCGCGACGGGTCTGCTCTCGCCGGTGGTCATCGACGTGTCGATGCGCAGGGACGTGCAGCGCAGGATGTCGGCATCGGCGGGGATGCGATCGCCAGGCTGAAGCCACAGCACGTCACCGGGCACCACGGCCTGCGCATCGATCTCGACAGGCCTCGCGTCACGCACGACGACCGCTCGGCTGGGCAGAAGCGACCTCAGTCGCTCCGCCGCGCGATCCGCCCGGCCTTCCTGGATGAAGGCAAACAGTCCGTTGATGACGATGACGCACGCGATGGCCAGCGCGAGTGGAGGAAGGCCCGCGAGCAGGGCAAGGGCGGCTGCCCCCCAGAGCATGAGGGCGAAGAAGTGCGTGAACTGTCGGGCGAACTGCCGCAGGGGTGCCGGCCGGTCGGGCCGCGGCATGGCATTGGGGCCGACCGCCTCGAGGAGCCTGGCGGCCTCGGCCGAGGTGAGCCCGGCTCCTGCGGCCATGCCCTGCCCTCCCCACGCGGTGTGCCCGACCACCCACCAGCGTCAGGCACCGATGGGGGAGTCGTCGGGCAGCACGTGGTCACGCCGATGGGCCGGCGGGCTGCCCGGAGGCGGTGTCGTGACCCTTCTGTTACATTTCGGGGGTCGGTCGCCAGACCGGCCGCCCGGGGCACGCCGAGTCCTGCCCGCCCAGGGCGCACCACCGCGGGCAGGAGCGGGGGACCCACCGCCGGGGCCACCAGGCCCCGGCACGATCCGCCAGCACCACCGGTGGATCTTGGGGTGAAGCGCGAAGGTCCGGTCCGCCGGATCCTCCGCCGGCGGGCGCATGAGGCCTGCCGAACCCGACAGCTGACCCCGCAGGCGACGGAGGACTCATGACCGCAGGTCTGCGTCGATCACTTGCCCTTGCGGCGACCCTCGCCGTCGCCGTCGTCACCCTCGCTGCTGTGCCGGTGGCCAGCCAGGCGGCACCGGGTGCTCCACGCACCCCCGCCTTCGCCGCTGATGCACCGGAGCTTCGCACCGGGAGCACGGGCGAGGCGGTCAAGGTCCTCCAGAAGGCACTCGACATCAAGCCGGTCACCGGATACTTCGGCCCCGTCACGCGCATCGCGGTCGAGGACTTCCAGACAGACAACGGCCTGGAGCCGACCGGAGTGGTCGGCGCGGAGACCTGGGGACTCCTCGGACGCGATATCGCCCGCGAAGCGGCACGCGCTGATGAGACCTTTGGTGACAAGCAGGTCGACGGCAGGTACTGCCCCGCGGTGGACTTCCGCAACGGTGACGGCCTCGGTGCCGGCCGCAACCACATGGGCTTCGATCTCCTGGGCACGCGAGGCTCCCCGATCTACGCCGTGGACGCGGGCCGCGTGACGCGCAGCGGATTCCAGGGCAATGGCTCGCTCATCCTGGACATCACCGATCGCAAGGGATCGATGTGGTTCTACGGCCACTTCGACAAGATCTTCGTCGGTCTGGGCGACACGGTGAAGGCAGGCCAGCTCATCGGGACGATGGGCGACACGGGCTCCCCCGGGGCGGTGCACCTGCACATCGAGCTGCGCCCCCGGGGCTGGTCAGGCTCGGCCCAGGACGCGGAGCCGATCATCCGTCGGCTCTGCGCGTAGTCCTCACACCCCGGTGGTCGACCTCGGGTAGGCGACGTCGGGGTCCGTCATCACGTTGACGACGTAGGGAACCCCCGCAGCGAAGGCTCTGTCGAGGGCGGCCCCGACCTCTCCCGGTCGCGTGACCGTCTCGCCGGCGCCGCCGAGGGCGCGCACGACCTCGTCGTACGCCGTGGGGCGCAGGTCGGCGGCCACGTCGTAGCCGTAGAGGAATCGCATGGGGTGCCGCTCGAGGTTCCAGCCGGAGTTGTTGCCGATCACGATGACAACCGGCAGGTCGTGGCGCACGAGCGAGTCGACGTCCATGAGGGAGAAGCCCGCAGCGCCGTCGCCGAGGAGGAGCACCACCTGCGACGACGGATACGCGAGCCGAGCGGCCATGGCGTAGCCGGGGCCGGTGCCGAGGCAGCCGTAGGGTCCCGGATCCAGCCAGTGACCGGGGCGCTGCGGCTCGACGTAGCGCCCGGCGAAGGACACGAAGTCGCCGCCATCGCCGATCACGACGGCGTCCTCGGCGAGTCGCGGGAGCAGCTCGCCGTAGATCCGAGCAGGGTGGATCGGGTCGGCGTCACTGGCCAGGTCCGCGGCGTCCGCGGCGATGGCGGCGAGGGCGCGCTCGCGCAGCCCGGCTGCCCACTGCCCGATGTCGAGGGGATCGCCGAGTTCCTCGGCGAGGCGCAGGAAGAAGGTCGTGAGATCCCCCGCGGCGCTGGCCGCCAGTGCACGGTGCTGTGCGACCTGGCCGGGTGAGTCTGCGACGTGGATGACCGGAGCCTGCGGGTCACCGAACGCCCCGTAGCCCAGCCGGAAGTCCAGCGGAGTGCCCACGACCATGACGAGGTCGGTGCCGGCGAAGGCGGCTCCGCGCGCGCGAGTGACGAGCAGGGGATGATCGGGCGGGAGGATGCCGCGCGCCATGCCGTTGGCGATGACCGGGATCCCGGTGGCGTCGGCGAAGGCACGCGCCGCGGTGTCCGCACCGTCAGCCCAGACATCGCTGCCGAGGATGAGGACCGGACGCTCGGCCGCTCGCAGCAGGCTCGCGATCCGCTCGAGGTCACCCTCCACGTGCGCGGGCGCGGGTGGCGCGTCGTGTGCTGCGGGCACGGCCGGGGTGAAGAGCACGTCCATCGGCACGTCGACGAACGTCGGGCCGCGGTGGGCGGCGCCCGCGAGGCGGAAGGCCGCGTCCACGGCGCCGGCCACGGCCTGGGGATCGTGCACAGTGGTCGCCGACTTGGTGATGGGGGCGAGCAGCGGCGGGTGATCGATCTCCTGGAGCGCGCCCGATCCCCAGCGTCCGTCCGGAGCGCGTCCGCCGATGAGGACCAGCGGCGAGCCGTTGACCCAGGCGCCGGCGACGGCGCTCACCGCATTGGTGACGCCGGGGCCCGCGGTGACGGCTGCGAATCCCGGCGTGCGCGTGAGCTTGCCCATGGCCTCGGCGGCGAACACCGCGGTCTGCTCGTGGCGCACGTCGACCAGTCGCATCGGCCCCGGCTCCGCCGACTGCACGGCGTCGACGCCGCCGACGGCCGCGTCGTACAGGGGGAAGATGTGGGCCCCGGAGAGCGTGAAGAGGTGCCGGGCGCCGTGCTGGGCCGCTGCACCGACGGCCTGAAGCCCCCCGTGCTGGGCCTGCCCCACGCCCTCGGGCGCGGTCACAGGATCGCGAGCGCGAGGATGCTCACGCCGAGGGCGACGAGCGCGACGACGGCGGTGACGGTGATGAGCGTCTTGTTCTGCACGGGGCTCCCTTCTCTCCCGGCAGGCTATCGGGTCGGCCCGGTGACCGCTGCGCCCGAGCGACCGCCTAGCCTGCGCGAGCATGGGGAGCCTGGACCGCCTCGCCCGGGAGCGGACCGATCTCGCGCACGCCGAGGTCGAGCATCTGCAGGCCCTCGTCGGTGCCTGGGCTCTGGTCGCCGACCTGGCCATGAGCGACCTCGTCCTGTGGCTGCCCACCTGGAACGCCGGGGGCTGGGTCGCCGCCGCGCTCGTGCGACCGTCGACCGCGCCGACGGGGGTTCCCGAGGATGTCGTGGGCACCTTCGTGCCGCGGGGCCGGCAGCGCGTGCTCGACCGCGCTGCGGCATCGGGCCGTATCGTCACTGATCCCGACGGCGGGGAGGCCGTGCCGCTTCACGTCGGGGACCGGGTGGTGGGCGTCATCGAGCGCCACGCGGCCACGCGCCGCTCGGGGAGACTCGAGGAGGTCTACCAGGACCTGGCGGAGCGCCTGCTCGTCATGGCGAGCGAGGGTCGCTTCCCGCCGCGGGACACCGACTGGGCGTCCGGGTCGGCCCCACCGCGCGTCGGCGATGGTCTCCTGCGCGTCGACGAGCAGGGCCGGGTGCGATTCGCCAGCCCCAACGCCGTGTCAGCGTTTCGTCGGCTCGGGCTCGCGCGCCCGCTAGAGGACGCCGAACTCGCTGCCATCGTCACGCGGCTGTGGCATCGCCCCGGGCCCGTGGACGAGTCCCTCGCTCTCGCGGCGAGCGGTCGCATCGCCGCTGACGCCGAGGTCGAGAACCCCTCGGCGTGCATCACCCTCAGGTCGCTGCCGCTCGTGCCCGGCGGCCGTGCGGAGGGTGCGATCGTCCTAGTGCGAGACATCACCGACCTCAGGCGGCGGGAGCGCGCCCTGCTGAGCAAGGACGCCTCCTTGCGCGAGGTGCACCATCGCGTGAAGAACAACCTCCAGACGGTGGGCGCCCTGCTGCGGCTGCAGTCGCGACGCGTCCAGGCCGATGAGGCCCGAGAGGCCCTCGCGGAGGCGGGGCGCAGGGTGGCAGCCATCGCCGCCATTCACGAGGTGCTGGCCCAGGAGCCGGGGGATCGGATCGACTTCGATGCGGTCGTGGACCGCATCGTCTCCGTCGAGCGCGATCTCGCGGCCGCCTACGCACCCGGGGTGACCATCGCGCGCGAGGGGCTCGTCGGCGTCGTGGCGACCGAGGTCGCCAGTCCGCTCGCCATGGCCATGTCGGAGCTGCTGCACAACGCCGTCGAGCACGCGGGCGCGACGAGCATCGTCGTGGAGCCGTCGCGGTCGGACGGAGAACTGCGCATCGAGGTGCGTGACGACGGTCGTGGCATGACGCAGCCGGTGGAGGAGGGCCTGGGGTTGCAGATCGTGCGCTCGCTCGTGGAGCAGGACCTGCGCGGCTCGCTGGCCTTCGAGGCACCTGGATCAGGGGGGTGCGTGGTGCGCGTCAGCGTGCCGGACCCCGGCTAGACGGGGACTCAGGCGGTGCTGCGGGCCCGCAGGCGGGCATTGCGGCGCTTGAGAGCGCGGCGCTCGTCCTCGCTCAGGCCGCCCCAGACGCCGGCGTCCTGCCCGGTCTCGAGGGCCCACTGGAGGCAGTCGTCGATCACGTCGCAGCGGCGGCACACAGCCTTGGCCTCCTCGATCTGGAGGAGGGCCGGTCCGGTGTTGCCGATGGGGAAGAACAGCTCGGGATCCTCGTCACGGCAGGCAGCATCGTGGCGCCAATCCATCGTTCCTCCTCGCCTCGAAACCGCTTGTGACGACGTTCACGCACACTCCCGAGAGTCGCAGCCGTGAGGCCAGGATGCGAGTGTGACGAACGCGGCCAGGGCGTGCCCGGCATCTAAGGGTCGCAGAGACCGAGGCCTCCCACAAGGCGAAACGGCAGACCGATTGCCGTGGTGAGCTGTTTGCTTGGTCACATGACCGGTCCATTCTGCCGGGGCGTCCGTTTATAGGACGACGTACCACATCAGGCCCCGGGGTCGGCGACGCCGCCTAGGCCACCACGGTGAGCGCGGCCGGCACCGCTGCGAAGTCGGCCCCCCGGACGTCCCCGAGCCCTTCCCCGTCGACCTGGATCGCGATGGGCCGGGCGGCCCGGACGTAGAGGCCGGACAGGTCGTGGGCGACGGTCAGGCTGCGCGCCGTGGACCCGGCGCGGCTCCCCGCGACCATGCGTCGGGCCAGACGCATGGCGGTGGCAAAGCTCATCCGGCGCACCGCGAAGAGGTCGAGCCCGGCGTCGAAGGATGCATCGGGGCACGGTGCGATGGGCAGCGCCCCGAAGAATGTCCACGGCGAGGTGTTCTGCACGATGGCGAGGAAGACGCCCTCGACATGGCTGTCGGGCAGGTCGACCGCGAGGGCCGGCTCCCGGCGATCGGTGCGCCATAGGAATTGCCGGATCGTCGTCGCGAGATAGCGCGTCGGCGTCGCCTCGTGTCCCTTCGCGCGATCGGCCTCCATCGCGGCGATGATCTCCGCGTCGATGCCCAGGCCCGCGTTGGCCAGGAACCACCGTGGCTGCCAGGTGTCACCCTCCCAGGGCGTGATGATCACGCGACCCAGCCCGATCGTGCGCGTGCGTCGCTCGCGCAGGGCCTGGAGGATCTCGCCCGTGGCCTCCACCGGATCGGGGGGCAGTCCCAGGGCGCGGGCGGCGACGTTGGCGCTCCCGCCCGGGATGATCACCAGCATGGGCCCCTCGGGCGCCGGGCCGTCGGCGAGGAGTCCGTTGACGGTCTCGTTGACCGTTCCGTCGCCGCCGAGGACGCAGACGAGGTCGGCGTTCTGGGCCTGCGCGCGCCGTGCGATCTCGGCGGCGTGGCCGCGGTGCTCGGTGCGGATGATCTCGAGATCCACCTCGCCGGCCAATGCCTGGACGAGGACGTCGGTGACACGCGGCGAGGTGGTCGTGGCATGGGGGTTGACGACGAGGACTCCGCGCACGCAAGAACCCTAGTCGCCCTACCCTGGACTCATGGCGGATGGCAGGGCGCGGCCCGTGGCATCACTGATCGTGGGGGCCGTGGTCGCGGCCGTCGAGGGTGTGGCCCTTCTCGCGTATGCCGTGTACATCGCTGTGCAGGTGGCCCGGCTCGGCATCACCGGGCCCGCCGAAGTGTCGAGCCCCGTCGCGGTGACCTTGGAGATCACCATCTTCGCCCTCCTGGGGGCTGCCATGGTCCTGGCCGCGCGCGGGCTGTGGCGCGCGCGCCGCTGGGCGCGCAGCCTGCTCGTGGTCGGGCAGTTCCTCGCCCTCGTCGTGGGCGTGCCGCTCGCTCAGGCCGAGGAGGCGGTCCCGCGCGGCGCCGGCTTCGCCATGGTCGCGCTCGCCGTAGCGGGCATCGTGGCGGCCTTCTGGCCGAGCACGACCGCCGCCGTAGCCGACTCCTAGCTGTTCGCCCTGTCGGCGAGGCGACGAAGGGCCTCGCCGGTCACGCGCTGGACCGTCCACTCATCCATGGGCTCTGCGCCGATCGAGCGGTAGAAGTCGATGGCGGGGGTGTTCCAGTCGAGCACCCACGAGTGACTCGTAGGAGCGAGCCCGCCCGGGGTCGTCACGTGCGTGTCCGTCTGCCGTTAGTGTCTGCCAATCGTGGCCACGCTGTGGCGCAGGTCCAGAGGAGGATTGATGAACGCTCGGCACCGGATTTTGGTTTTCGCGCTCGCAGGTGGCCTCGCCCTCGGGGCTTTCGCAACGGCACAGGCGGTCACCCGTGGGAATGGCCCCACGGTGACCTACCGCATGTGCGTCGATGCCACGACCTCGAAGGCGCGCCTCATCCCCGCAGGCGACTCTTGTCGCTCGTCCGAACTCGAACTCGACTACAAGATCGTCGGCGCGCGCGGTCCTCAGGGGCCGGCAGGGCCCGAGGGACCTCAGGGCCCGCAAGGTCCGGCCGGCAAGAAGGGCGCCGTCGGGGATACCGGCCCGGCAGGCCCGCAAGGCCCGACCGGGAAGAAGGGCGCTACCGGTGACACCGGCCCGGCAGGACCGCAGGGACCTGCAGGACCGCAGGGACCCGCCGGTGCCACAGGACCCGCCGGTGCCACAGGACCCGCCGGTGTGAGCGGCTGGGAGCGTGTCGTCAAGGACGACACGGTGGCGTCCATGCCCGTGGGTAGGGCCAGTGCATTCATCGTCACCTGCCCTGCGGGAAAGAAGGTGCTTTCTGGGGATCTCAGCATGAGGACCGGGATCGATCCCTTCCCGGCGGGGCTCGTCGTGACGTCCAGTGTCAATCCGAGCGGGCAATCCATCACCTTCGGGCTCACGAATCGCGGCAGCGTGGCCACAGGCGACATGGAGATGAAGGGCTACGCCATCTGCGCGAGCGCCTAGAAGGTCGAGTCCACGCGCCGGACGGGCACGGCAAGGTCCGTCCGGCGCGTGGGCGCCGATTCCTAGTCTCCCCCGGCAAGTCGACGTAGGGCCTCACCGTCTAGGCGTCGCACGGTCCACTCGGACATCTCGCGCGCCCCGAGACTGTCGTAGAAGGCACGTGTGTCAATGAGTGAATCGAGTACCCACCACTCGAAGCGTCCGTAGTCTCGCTCGACCGCGATGCGGGCCAGCGCCTGGAGCAGGGCCTTGCCGTAGCCATGGCCGCGATGCGCAGGTCGCACATAGAGGTCCTCGAGGTAGACGCCGTGGCGCCCGAGCCATGTGGAGAAGTTGCGGAACCACAGTGCGAACCCGACCACCTCCTCCGAGGCGTCGTCCACCGCCATGAGCGCGTAGACGGCGGGATCGGGGCCGAAGAGCGCCTCGCGCAACAGTCCCGGGGTGGCCACCACCTCGTCGGGCGCCTTCTCGTAGTCCGCGAGCTCGTGGATCATCGCGAGGATCTCGGGCACGTCTGCGGGCGTGGCTTCGCGAATCGACATGGCGGCATTGTGGCGAAGCCGCTCCGGGACCAGTCATGTGCCCTTGCTGACTGTGGTGAGCGTGGCTTCGAGGCGCGATGCCTGCCTAGCGTCGGAGGCGACAGGAATCGACGCCGCTCTCAGGCGCGAGTGAGTGGGGAGGCGACCGTGACACACGTTCTGACGGGAGTCATGCCGGGGCAGGACGTCAATCTCCTCATGACCGCACGCGTGCGGGCCACGCCTGAGGAGTGCACGCGGGCCATTCTCGACGAGGTGGAGGGGCGCAGTAGGTGGTGGAGTCCCTACCTCCTGCTGCGCCACCGCCCGGCGACTCCACATGGAGCCCCGGGCTGCGTGGTCGATGTCCTCGCCAATGCGCGTGGCCACACTGAGCGGCTCATGGGAACGACCCGCTGGGGCTTGCGACTCGACGTGCTCCAGCCAGGCAAGCGACTGCGTTGGTCGCTCGTGGACGGCGACTATCGCGGCTGGATGGAGTGGACCCTGGACGAGGCAGATAGCGGCGCCACCCATGTTGGTGTCAGCGGGTGGCTCACGCCCAGGGGGTGGAACCGGGTGAGGGCCCTGGCCTATGACGAGATCTTCGAGGTCACGCGACTGCTGCGGAGAGGATTCGATGCCATGAGTCGCTACGTCGGCACGCTGGCACCCCCCGAGTCGCCGTTCGATGACGACCCCTACGAAGGGGACCCCGCTATCGAAGATCCGTTCGACTTCCCGCCAGATGAGCAACCCATCACCGGGGATGACGACGAGTACGAGTACCTCGTAGGTCGATAGGAGAATGCGTGGAGGTCAGCGCCCTTGTGCTGGCATTTGCCCCCGTCCCCGGCCCCATTCCTGGGGACATTGCTTTAGGCCACCTTGCAATCGCCTCGACGCCTCCTGACCTGCGCGTGTCGCGACCCGCGAACTCGTCGCCCGCCCTCACGATGAGGTCTGTCACGCACAGACCGCAGAACAGGCATAGGACCCACGGCAGGAGGGGATGTCCACACTCAAGCGGCGGTTCGGGGGGAGGGAGCTTCGATGAACGAGGGAACGTACGCTCAGGAATGGCCCGCCGAGGCGGTCCCGGGAGACGCGTGGAGGCACCCGGACACGCCGTGGGAACTGGACGTCATGCTCGATGTCGTGGGGACGGTGTCGCCGTCGCTCGGGTTGGCCGACAGGGCGCTGTCGGCGATTCGCCGCATCGCGGCCCCGGAGATCCTGAGCGAGATGCTCCTCGTGCAGGTCGATGCTCAGGGAGCGTTGAAGCGCCCGCAGGGACAGGCGTCCACGACGGATCTGCTCGCCTGGGTGTTGAGTTGCCTGTGGAGGCCGTCTCCCTCGGCGCACCTGCTCGCAGAGGGCTGGAGTCTCGTGCGTGTGCGGCGGGAGGGGACTGGCGCCGTAGCGCAGGTGTGCATCCCGCTTCACGATGTGGGGCGCGTGCGCACCCTGATCGCGTGCAGCATCACGACACACAGCCCGGACCAGGTGCGGGGGCTGGCGGACCGACTCACGCTCGTGACCGCCCTGCTGGCTCCCGCCGCCTGTGATGAGCGCGATGTCGTCGACCATCCGGGTGTCTCCTTGCCTTCTCCTATCGATTTGACTCCTCGTCAGAAGGAGATCCTCACCTGCATGGCCGAGGGGATGACCAATCGCCAGATCGCAGCGCGTATCTGCTTCAGCGAGTCCACGGTGCGACTGGAGTCGATGGCCATCTACCGGCACTTCGGCGTGCACTCGCGCAGCCATGCGGTCGCTGCCGCGCGTGCCTCCGGCGAGCTCCAGGACCGATCGTTGTCCGTGGGGGCCTAGGTCAGGCGCCCCGGGGCAACCCACTGAGCTTGATGACCTTGCGGGCGTACTCTCGGCAGCCCTCGGGGGACATGTGAACGCCGTCCACCGTCCAGTGAGGGTTCTTCACCGTCGCTGCGTGCCAATCCAGGACCCGGCCCTGGCCATGCCGGCTCACGACGTTGCGGATGGAGGCGTTCGTGCGCTCCTCGAAGGAGAAGGACCCCCATTCGGGATCGGGGATCTGGATCGTGGCCCACACGAGCCTCCGGTCCGGCCCCAGGCGATCGATCACCCGCCTGATCTGGCCGTCGACGATGCCGGATGCGCCACCGGTATGGATGAAGACCGTCGCCTGGTCGACCAGCGATGCTTCGAGGGCGAGGACGAGGTTCTCGGCATCGTCCACCGGACGGGGGTAGACGGCGATGCCGCGCTCCTCCAAGCAGGACTGCGCCTCGAGCATGGCGGCGTCGCCGATCGCGATGGCCCCGCGAAGTCGCGGCTCTGGCGCGGCGGCGGCGGCGGCGATCTCGGGGCCTTGCGCACGCACCTCCTCGCGCGGGGGCGTCAGCGCAGGGGCAGGCTCTGGCCGCGTCACCACCCACGGCGTGAGGGCACCGAGCGTCAGTGATACGCACCCCATCGCGACGATTGCGCGCCAGCCCACCATGGCGGTCTAGGCGGCGCGGGCCAGTGCCGTGCTGGTGAACCAGTCGCGGGCCAGCGCTGCCGCGCGATGGAGCGTGCCCGGCTCCTCGAAGAGGTGGCTCGCGCCGGGGACGATCTCAAGTGCTGCCGGACATCTCAACCGCGTGAGCGCTTCCCGATTGAGGCGCAGCACGTCGACGTCATCGCCCCCGACGACGAGGAGCGTCGGGGCATGCACGCGGGAGAGCCAGGGGGTGGCGAGATCAGGACGGCCACCGCGGGAGACGACGCTGCGCACCAGGTCCGGGCAGCGGGCAGCCGTGACCAGGGCGGCAGCGGCGCCCGTGCTCGCGCCGAAAAGCGCCACGGCGAGGTGCCGGGTACGAGGATCGTGCCGCACCCAGGCGAGCGCGCCCTCGAGCCGGTCGGCGAGGTGCTCGATGTCGAATACCTGCGCGCGATGCGCAGCCTCGTCCTTCGTGAGCAGATCCATGAGCAGCGTGGCGATGCCGCCATCCCGCAGGATCCGCGCGACGTCCTGGTTGCGAGGGCTGAGACGGCTGCTGCCGCTGCCATGCGCGAAGATCACGAGCAGGCGTGCTCCAGCGGGCACATCGAGGATCCCAGCGAGGTCGATGTCGCCGACGGGGATGAGCACATCAGCGTGCAGGGGGGCCTGCAGGCAGGCAAGGACCTGCTCTTCGGACACCTGAGCGAAGTCGTCGTAGTGGTATCCCACGGCCATGAAGTCAGGTGGGGTCGACAGGCAGATGACCTCGTCAGCCACGCCCTCGAGGCGTGTCACCGCCTGGGCCGATCCGACGGGGACAGCGAGAACGACCTGGCTTGCACCCGCCCGGCGGGCCGAGCGGATAGCCGCATGCGCTGTCGACCCCGTGGCGAGTCCGTCGTCCACGACGATGACCACGCGCCCCGAGAGGTCGAGCCGGGGGTGAGCCCGTCTGATGGCCGCGGTGCGCTCGTCCAACTCGATCGCCTTGGCGCGCACGAGGCGCCGCACGTCCGCATCGTCGACGCCCAGGCTCTGGCACAGGACCGTGTCGATGACCTGGACGTCGCCCTCGGCAAGCGCCCCAATCCCGAACTCAGGCTGGAAGGGGGCCCCGACCTTGCGCACCACGAGGGCATCGAGCGGCGCAGCGAGCGCGCGCGCAACCTCTGCCGCGACGGGGACGCCTCCTCGTGCAAGGCCGACGACGACCGTCTCCTGGCCTGCGAAGCGACCGAGCTCGGAAGCAAGCTCGCGGCCGGCGGCCGCGCGATCGGCGAAGTGCCGGGCGTGTGTCATGCGAACTCCTCAGCGTGGTTGGCGCCGCGTCACCGAGCAGCGCTGCATCCATGCTCAGGTGATCGACACGTGCGCACAATGCGCTGCGAGTCGGTGTGACCAGGGCATGACCGATCAGTCGGTGTCGCTATCGCATGGGTCGTGACAGCGTGGAGTGAGCGTGATGTCAGTCCGAGAAGTGAGGCAGGAAGGGTAGGAACATGACGAAGGTGATGGACTGGATCGATGCGTGGCTTCCCGGAGATGCCTTGTGGCGCACTCATCCGTTCCCCCTGCGCATGGAGGAGATCAGGCAGGACGGCCAATTGATCCTGCGCGTCGAAATCCCGGGTATCGATCCCGACAAGGACATCGATGTCGCGATCGATCGAGGCACCCTGACCGTCTCTGGTCGCCGCGTCGAATCTGAGCAGGACGTTGATCGCAGCGAATTCTCATACGGAGAGTTCATGCGGATAGTCACGCTGCCGCGCGGAGTGGACGAGGAGTCCGTCAAGGCGTCCTACCGCGGCGGGATCCTCGACATCAGGATGGACATCAACGCCGCGAAGGCCGATCCGACGCATGTCCCGATCGAGCGGGGCGACGTGGCTCCCTAGGGAGTGAAGGTGCCTGGGGGCGGCCCGATGGATCGGGCCGCCCCCAGGCTTGTCACCTCAATTCGGCTCGTGATCGCTGTGGCGCCATGCGACCGAGGAGTGCGTCGACGTCCACGCGCGCGATCCGCGTGGCGCAGTCGCTGAATCCGTAGGGGAGCACGAGGGTGCCGCGATAGATGAGGCCCCCGCAGGAGTAGACGACATTGGGGACGTAGCCACTGCGCTCGTCCTCCTGCGGAGACAGGAGAGGTCCCGGATAGGTCGCCAGCACGCGCGTGGGGTCCTCAAGATCCAGGAGGACGGCGCTGATGACATATCTGCGCATCGGGCCCGCACCATGCGTGAGCACAAGCCACCCCGAATCGGTCTCCAGCGGTGGCCCGCAGTTGCCCACGTGGATGAGCTCCCATGGCTCGGTGGCCACGTGATACGTGACGTAGTCGTCCCAGTGGTATCCGTCGGAGGAGAAGGCGATCGAGTTCGACTCGCGATCCCAGCGGGAGAGGGCGAGGTAGGCCCCATCGATCAGTCGAGGAAAGAAGGCCACGCCCTTGTTGCGCACGGCGGTGCCCGACAGGGGCATCGACGTGAAGATCCTAAAGTCCTCTGTCTCGAGGATGCGCGAGACGACCTTCGCCCCGTCGAAGCCCGTGTAGGTGGCCCGGTAGAGGACCTGGCCCCGCTCGTCCGTGAATCGGGTGATGCGCGCGTCCTCGATGCCCCGGCGCTCGTCCGTGGATGTCGGCCAGAGCACGCGTTCGCTCAGGTCGGTGGAGGGGTCAAAGTCGACCTCGTAACTGCTCGTGCTCAATGCCTGGAGCATCTCGGTGATGACGTTGTGGTCCTCGATGGGCGTGGGGTGGGGGAGTGCGTTGAGTCGCGCGATGAGCTCCTCCGGGGTGAAGGTGTCCGGAAGCATGCCCAGCACGAATTGCAGGTCCGCGGAGTCGATGCCGGCATCGGACACCGCCTGGTGCAGGACGCGACTTCGCAGCGCCGTGAACCGTGTCGCCCGGGTGGAGGCGAAGCGCGAGGGCGGGTCGATGACGATGTGTCCGTCTGGGCTCAAGACCCCCGTCCGGAAGACGAGGGAGGAGATGTGCCCTTCTCCCACCGCTCTCACGCTCATGATGACGCGCAGTTCTCCCGAAGCCGTGCCGGACTGATCGGGATGGATCGTGAGTGAGGGGTTGAAGTAGGCCGTGGACTCGAAGGCGTACTCCTGGGTGAGGTAGGCGCCGATCAAGGTCTTGCGCGCGGGCGATGCCGCCTCGGTGCTCTCCACAAGGGCTGCCACTGCCGCGTAGTGCTCGAGTAGGTGTCGCTGCAGGTCGCGATGACGGGATCCGAAGTCCAGGAGTGTCCTCTCGAGCGTCGACTCCACCTCTTCCTCGCTCAAGGACAGGCAGCGATCCACGAGCTCGCGCGCCCGGGAGGTCCCCCGGATGAGTTCCTCCTCGCCGGGGATGAAGAGCCGGCACAGAACTCGGTGCGGATCCCCCCGCAAGACGATGTCGGTCCGCTCGACGATGTCCACTAGTGCACCCGCAGGGAGTCGAGATAGACGCTGAGCTGGGTCACCGTGGAGAGGTAGGCGAGCGTCGACTCGGCCCCGCAGTTGGGGTTAGGTCCCTGGGGCGTCAGGCCGTCGAATCCCGCGCCCGTCTGGGGGTCATGCATCCACACGCCCACGTCGTTGACGCCGTAGAACCACGTCGCGCCCTTCCGCGCGACGTCGAGCCAGTACGAGTCCGACGTGGCGTCAAATGCCGTGAGGCACGCGTCCACGAGATGGGCGACCTCCAAGGGTTGCTGATCGAAGGAGGGCAGGCGATCGCCAGGCGACCACCCGTCGTTGCCGATCGGAGACAGATGGCCCTGGGGGCTCTGCAACCGAGTGAGCCAGTCGAGCATCTCCAGTCCGTGATCGAGGGTGTCACTCTCCTCGAGGTGCAGGCCGGCGGCGATGACCGCCTGCGGGATCACGGCGTTGGCATACGTGAGGCGGGCCTCGGGCCAGGGGATCGATGCCTCTCGGCGCTGCAGGACCAGGTTGCGAGTGTCGGCGAGGAGATCCAAGGCCGAGGTGTTGGTGGGGAAGCGCCGCAGGTACTCCGCGGCTCCCAGGGCGGCGTGCGCCATGGAGCGGAGGAACGGACTGCGTTGGCTACTGGAGAGTCGGAATGCGCCCACGGATCGCTCGATTCGGTCCAGGTCGCTGCTGCGCCCGACGACGGTGCCCCAGGCCCACAGGGCGCGCCCCCAGTGGTCGCTGACGTCTGCGTCGCCCGACCACGTGCCGTCCACGCTCTGGCGGTTCACGACCCGGCCGTCGACGTGCTGGGCGGCGGTGAGGAAGTCCAGGCACGTGTCGGCCACGCGGTCGACATCATCCGGCGGGGACGGATCGCGCGCGACGACGATGAGGGTGCGGGCGACGTCGTCGACGCAGTAGCCGTGCTCGGGGAGCGGCGTCTGCCCCGTGCAATGCTCGAAGACCCCGCGCGTCGTGGTGAGCGCGAGCAAGTGGTCGTAGTTCATGCGGACGCCGCCACTGCGACGGAGTCAGGCTCGTCAGCGATCTGATGACCGCGCCACAGGCCGTCTGCGAGCGAGATGTAGCTCTGGGCCACGCGGCTCCAGTCGAGGTCGGCAGCGAGCGTGCGGCTGCGCTCCCGCATGCGCTCGCTCGCCTCGCCATCACGGACGATGTGCTCGACCGCGTCGGCGATCGCGATCGGGTCGCGATGATCGACGAGCACGCCAGCACCTGTCCCGAGGAGCTCCGCTGCGTGCGGGAAGCGGGTGGCCACGACGGGCCCTCCTGCTGCGATCGCCTCGACGAGGACACCCGAGGTGATCTGCTCGCGCGAGTCGTAGGGCAAGAGGAAGAGGGAGGATTCGCTGATGAGCTGCCCGAGTCCATCGTCGCTCAGGTACTCGTCTGCGAGGCTGACCGACCCGGACACTCCGAGCTTGCGGGCAAGGTCCAGCAGCGACTGGCGGTAGATCTCTCCCTCCGCGCGACGCACATTGGGATGGGTAGCCCCTGCGATGACGTACTCACCTGTGACGCCGCGGTCACGCAGGAGCGCCATGGCCCTGATTCCCCATTCGAGGCCCTTGCCCTGCCCGAGCAGTCCCCACGTGAGGATCCGAGTAGATGCGCCATCCTCTTCCGGCCTCCTCAGGTGCCATAGCGCTGTGGCACCGTGCGGGATCATCATGAGCGTGCCCGGTCGCACGGCGAAGTCCTGCACGAGTCTCCGGTAGGCGGAGTGCGAGAGCACCACGATCGCGTCGGAGAGGTCGAGAATCCTCTGCAAGACGCGTCGTTGGCCTCCTGTGGCCACGGAGGGCACGGTGTGAAGGACCGTGAGCACGGGCGTAGCGAGCGATCCGATGAGATCCACGATGCCCGCGCCGTCCGGGCCGTCCCAGATGCCGAATTCGTGCTGGAGGATCACCACGTCGAAGGAGTCCAGGAGGTACGCCGTCACCGGGAGATCCTGGAAGCCCCTGTGGCGGTGGAGGATCGCCTCATGGGGCGGGGTCTCTGGCCCGCCGGGGAGGTCCACCATCTCGATCGACGCTCCGGCGTGCGTGATGGCACGCGTGAGCGACTCCGCGAAGGTGGCGATACCGCACTGGGTCGGCGGAAAGGTGCTGACCATGGCGATCCTGGGAAGCACGGGTTCTCCTCTCGGATTCAGTCGCTGTCCGCGGATGCGGGCAGCGCGGTGATGACGACGTTGGACTCGTAACTGCGTGCGCTCTCGTCGAAGGCTCCGCCGCACGTGATGAGCACCAGGCGGTAGGGACCTCGATGCGTGAAGATGCGAGGTGCTTCCTGAGGGAGCGATTGCTTGTCGATGAGCTCGACGGACTCGACGGCGAAGTCGTGCTCGTTCCCCGAGCGATCCGTCACGGTGATAGCGGCTCCCCGAGGCAGCTCCTCGATGGCAAAGAGGGCGCCGCTGCCCTGGGTGGCCGAATCGCGGTGCCCGACGATCACAGTGGATCCGTAGAGCGCGTCGAGCCGCCGACTGCCGTCGAACCATCCGGTAACAAGCACGTCGTCGGGCACGACGATGCTGCCGCTCCCATCCATCCAGGTGCGGTAGACGTCAGTGTCGATGCCGAGATCGGGGATCGACAGGTGCGTGGGCTCCCGCTCGCGCGCGGGGGGACGCGCGGGCCCCGGATCTTGCGGAGTGACTGCTGCGTCAGGCATGGCGTCCTGCAGGGGTAGTGGGTTGACCTGAGGGGACATGTCGTCGTAGTGCGCGGCAGGAGGCAGCCGCCCCTCTGCCGGGGGAGGGCCCCACGACAGGACGGTTGCTGCGCCCCCCGCGAGCGCCGCGGCGACGACCGCGGTCGCGTAGCGGGATCCGATTCCTGGGCTCATCGCAGACCGCGTTCAGGAGCGAGCTGACGCAGCGAGGCGACGAGCAGGCCAAGGAAGGCGGCGGCAACGATCCAGAGCCACGCGGGCTTCTGGGGTGCCTCACCGGGACCGCCGCCGGCAGGCACGGCCTGGGGGAGTCCTCCGGTCGGTCCGGGGCCGTTGGTCACGATCGGCGCCGGCGGGGTGGGAGACCCGTCGACCGAGGGGGTGACGATCGGCGTCGGGCTGACCGACGAGGTCGATGTCGGCGTCGGAGCGGGTGACGTCGTGATCGGTGCCGGTGACGTCGTGATCGGTGCCGGCGACGTCGTGATCGGTGCCGGCGAGGTCGTCGTCGGCGTGGGAGTCGCTGATGTCTCCGTCGGCGTGGGAGTCGGCGTCGGGAAGATCGGCGGGAAGGTCGGTGCCGGCGACGTCGTGATCGGCGCGGGTGACGTCGTGATCGGTGTCGG
>CAZICY010000008.1:53193-59483 GCA_964537955.1 uncultured Actinomyces sp.
AGGTCGGTGCCGGCGACGTCGTGATCGGCGCGGGTGACGTCGTGATCGGTGTCGGTGTGGGAGAGGTCGTCGTAGGAGTCGGCGTGGGGCTGCCGGTCGTCTCGGTTGGCGTCGGCGTCGGGCTGCCGGTCGTCTCGGTCGGCGTCGGCGTCGGGGAGGGTGTCGTGTAGGCGCACTGGTTCTCCCAGATCGACTGGCCCGCTGACGTCCAGTTGTAGCCGGGGAAGCTCGATGTGCCGTAGGTGAACGGGGGAATGATGTCGCCCCACCCGGATGTCATGCCGGGGGTGAAGACAGGGCCGGTGTGGTCACCGTGCCCGTTGAGGTACTGATTCCCCTCTTCGTCGATGCTGGAGGAATCGATCGTGTTGGTCGTGTAGGGGTTGTTCGTCGAAGAGGTGGCGTGGCAGATCGTCACCTTGACCGATGTGGGAGTAGGCGTGGGCGTGGGCGACGTGGACGTCGGCGTCGGGGTGGGTGACGTCGACGTGGGAGTGGGACTTGGCGACGTCTGCGTAGGCGATGGTGAAGCAGACGGGGAAGTGCACCCGGCATCCCAGATGGCCTGGCCGGTGGCATCCCAGTTGTATCCCGGGAATGACTTGCCGGACGGGCTGGTGAACGGCGGGATGATGTCGCCCCACCCGGATGTCATGCCGGGGGTGAAGACAGGGCCGGTGTGGTCACCGTGCCCGTTGAGGTACTTGTTCCCTTCCTCGTCGATGCTGGAGGTGTTGACAGTGTTGACGGTGTAGGGGTTGCTCGTCGACGAGGTCGCATGGCAGATCGTCACTTTGTCTGACGGTGTTGCGCTGACGCCGGGAAGCACCATGAAGGCCGCGATCCCTAGTGCGCCTGCAAGCCCGATGGCTCCCGCCACGCCCCATCGCACACGGTGCGAAGGATGCTGGCCCGGCTGCATGGCGCTGTCGGTGATGTCAGACATGAGACTCCCTCGTCGTAGTTGCGGGCCTCACGGTTGCCGGACTTTCAGGCAATTGGGGACATGACCTCGGTCAGCGAAACGTCACGCGACATGTCCGGGTTGCCGCCGCTGACTGATCACCCGGAGCAGTGCTCGCGGAGGCGGACTACTCGAGCTTCTTCTGGCAGCGCGAGTTGGAGGGTGCCGGCTGGGCAAAGTGCGAGCAGCCACTCACGTGGAGCGTCGATGTCACCGGCCTTTCTTCTCGTCAATCGCGCACCGAGATCGCCAGGCTCAAGCAGGCATGGCGGGTCTGGTCGGACGCCTCCGGGGCGTCATCGGCCTCGCAAAGCCAGCGGTTGTACTGCTCCCCTCGCGGGAGATCATCGCCGGTGTGGCTGTCTTCCGGCGCAGCTACATCCTCGAGGAGCGCAAAGTGGACCCCGACCGAGTCATGCATCTCTACCTGCACGAACTCGGCCATGTCATGGGACTCGGGCATGCGGGGAGGGAGGACAACGTGATGTATCCCAGCCTCGATCATCTCGTTAAACTCGGCACTGGTGATGAGGCAGGCGTTGATCACTACACCCAGACCTGCACACGCCTTCCGGGCACGGCTGGTGTCGCCGAAGTTCCGGTGCACATCACGGGCTGGTGGGAATGAGCCCGTGTGTCCTGCCGTAGTCGATGGCCTCCGCTCGTCCCTTCACCTGCAGATTGCGGTAGATCGCCATCGTCTCCTGGCGTACCGTGGACTCGCTGAAGGCCAGCACCCGCGCGATCTGGCCGTTGGTCATGCCCTTCGCCATGAGGGATAGGACACGGAGCTGGCGTGCGGTGAGATCAGCGGCCGACGGCGCCGTGGGCGCAGCTGCCGCGCCTGAGCCGCCCCACCGGACCACCGACAGTGCGCGCGGCAGGGTGGTTGTCGGGCTCGCGGGGCCCAGCATGGAGGGATGGGTCAGGCTTACGTCGGGAGAGGTGAGCGCCCCCGCGTAGCCGGCTGCCACGGCAACGGGGTCACGCCCGTGAGCAAGGTCGAGCGCGAGGGAGATGGGCGCCGCGATGGCCGCCATGTCCTCGGACACGGCCTGCGCTGCAGGTGGTGACGAGAAGCGCACGTGGATGACCCCGATCAGGCCATGGGCGGTGGACAAGGGCCACAGCACCTGGGGGCCGTCTTCCAGGTCCGAGATGTTGAGGTGCTGCTCAGGTCGCATCCCGACGAGGGGGAATGTGGCCAGGGGGCTGCCTTGGCGCAGCTCGGCGCCGACCTGGGGATCGTCCAGGCAGGAGTACTGATGGAGCACGTCCAGGCCCGCGCCCTTGCCGAACGAGCCCACGATCCGGAACAGGCTGTCGCTGCCCACGGCGTAGATCGCCATCTGCCACGGATGGAGCGGGGCCAGTGCGGTGAGCACGCAGAACTGGCACACCTCGTCCATGCTGGCCCGACCAAGCAGGAAGTTCGTCACGTCCTGGGTGAGGCAAGCGCCATGGTGCGGTGCCTCGGCGACCGCGTCGAGAGTCGACGCGGTCGGCGCATGAGTCGTGATCGGGTCCACGGAAGTCCTCCAGTCGGTGTGGGCGGTCGGGAAACGTGTGTGCGGCGCATGGCCGAGCATCATGTTGCCGATCGATGCGCGATGCGTGAAGTGCAGTGACGGGCAATGACCATCCATGACCGTGCATGACCGTGCATGACCGTGCATGACCATCCAATGCCAGCACGCATGATCGCGGTCCCTTCCCTGTGGTGAGTCCATGCGCCACATTGCGGTACGTCAGCCGGCGCCGTCGGAGCGCAGGGGAGAGGAGACCCATGAGCGTGATGGAGGTGTCGGCAGAGGCGGAGAACCGACAGGCGTGCGAGATCACGATCGACATGCGCCGCCTGCGGGAGTGGTCCACCCTCGCGGGATTGGCCCAGGCTGCCGCGGAACTTGCGCGTGCGCGAGAGGCTCTGGCGATCCGAGGAGTGCGTGAACGCTCCGCCGCACGCATCGTGTCTGCCGTCGGACGCTACGCCTTCCTCACCCAGGAGGGCTGCCTTACGTCGCGTCGCGCACTTTGGCGGATGCATGCGGTCGACGAGGTGCCTCCTGATGTCCTCGCGAGGCTCACCTGGCAGCAGGTGAGGCCGCGACTGCGAGAGATCGCGGTGCCCACGGAGGGCTCGACGCGCTATTTCCATCTCAGCGGCGAGACCTGCAGGCTGCTCATGCTCATCCGCGTCGGTCGGCACCATTCCACGGATTCCGCGTGTGCGTTCCCCTCGGAGTCCGGGGGGCCCTGGGACCCTGCCTGCCTCGCGCAAGCCCTCGCCATGATTTCGGTGCGCTAACGATGGCACGCCGCCTGTGGGCGGGACTCCTCGTGGGCCTCGCAGCGACACTCCTAGTCGCAGCATGCGCGGAAGGCGAGATGACAGCGGAGGGGGAGAAGGTTCCCCTTCAGGACACGATGGTCACCGAGACCCAGCGAGAGATCATCCGCAACGCCGACATGCAATTGCGCGTCGATGACGTGCGCGACGCAGTCGTGCGCATCGGCAGCATCACGGCACAGGCAGGTGGTCGCGTCTCCAGCCAGACCATCGATGCCATGGGCGAATCGGTGTTCGCAACGGTGACAGCCCGGGTGCCCGCTGAGCGCCTGGATGGAGTCATCACGGCGGTGGGCGACATCGGCCAGGTGATGTCGCTGAGCATCCAGGCCGAAGACGTGACCGCGCAGGGCGCCGATCTCGATGCGCGGATCGCTGCGCTGCAGGCCTCCATCGATCGCCTGGGCGAGCTGCTTGCAGATGCAGCCACGACGAAGGACCTCATCGAGATCGAAGCAGAGCTGACGATCCGGCAGGCCGAGCTCGACTCCCTGGTCGCTCAGCGCGCGGCGCTGTCCGATCTCGTCGCGATGTCCACGCTGACGATCATGGTCACCCCGAGCAGCGAAGCAGGCGCCTGGACCCCTCCAGGATTCCTGTCCGGCCTCCAGTCCGGGTGGAATGCCCTGCGCACCGTGGTGGGTGCGCTCATCACGCTTGCGGGCTTCGTGCTCCCGTTCATCGGAGCGATTGCGATCATTGCCGTGCCGATTACGCTCGTGATCATCCTCCTGCGTCGCAGGAAGTAGCCGGGGCGAGCGAGTCGACTACCTGATCGGCGCGAGCAGGCGCGTCCACAGCGGCCGCAGAGCGAAGAACGCCCCGCCCACGATGATGACGATGAGCCCCGAGAGCAGGAAGTAACCCCCGAACCCGAGAGATTCGACCAGGCGTGCCAGCTGGCCTCCGATGGCGCCTCCGGCAGCCGCGGCGAGGTACCACAGGCCGAGCAATTGACTGGTCAGTCCCCTCGGTGCCAGTTCGGTGGTCGTGGACAGCGCGATGGGCACGATGAGCAATTCGGCCCACGTGAGCACGAGGAAGGTTGCCAGGATCCACGTGGCGCTCGACGTCTGGCCGTCCTGGGCGCGGAAGCCCGGGATGGCGATGATGAGGAAGCTCAAGCCGACCCCGACCATGGCGAGTGCGGCCTTGGTCGGAGTGGTCGGCGCCCGGGAGGCCAAGCGCGTCCACAGCACGGCGAAGAGGGGAGCGAAGACCACGACGAGCACGGGGTTGAGTGAGAGCAGCCAGCTTGTCGGCACGACGAAGCTGCCCACGTCCCGGTCGATCCAATCCTGAGTGAACTCCGTGATGGTGGACCCAGCCTGCGAGGAGAGGGCGAAATAGACCACGCTCGCGAGAAAGAGCAGGAGAAACGCGAGCAGATGACGATGGGGCGTCGTCCCCCTGGGCGTGCGCCGCAGCAGGGCAGTGAACGCCACGACGGCGATCGCCACGACGATGACCGTGACGGAGGCAGAGATCACTGCGGCGTTGAAGCCGGCGACCGAAATGCCGACGGTCATGATCGCGACCGCCGCGGCGAGGCCACCGAGCGCAGTGAGGAGCGCCCGGCGCCGCGCGAGCTCGCTTGCCGGTCGGGGCACCGCGATGCCTGCATCGCCCAGGCGGCGCCGTCCCACGGCGAGCTGGGCCAGGCCGAGGAGCATGCCGACCCCTGCGATGGCGAAGGCGAGGCGCCAGGAGTAGGTGTTGGCCACCCAGCCGCAGATCAGGGGTGCCGTGAAGGCTCCGACGTTGATTCCGAAGTAGAACAGCGAGAATCCGCCGTCCCGCCGCGGGTCTCCCTCGGCGTAGAGAAGTCCCAGCACGGTGGAGATGTTGGGTTTCAGCAGGCCCGTGCCCGCTGCGATGACGAGCAGGCCGCACCAGAAGACCACGAGTCCTGGCACGAGCAGGATGAAGTGACCGGCAGCGATGAGGAGGCCGCCGATGACCAGCGCCCGTCGCGGCCCGATGAGCCGATCGCCGATCCAGCCGCCGATCAGCGGGGCGCCAAGGATGAGCGCCGAATAGACACCGAAGAGTGCCGCCGCGTCGGCCTCGCCGAAGCCCTGCCCTGGCCCTGGCGGGAAGGGGCCGTCCTCCGGCTGGATGAGATAGAGGACCAGCAGAGCCACCATGCCGTAGAACGAGAAGCGCTCCCACATCTCGACCAGGGCGAGCGTGAGCACACCCCGTGGCTGCCTCTCCTTCACGCGGAGAGTGTGGCAGCGCGCGAAGCGCGACGATGTCCAAACGGGCCGGGACGGCCGTGCGTGGGCTAGCCTCGGCCCCGATCGTGTGAGCTGGAGGCAGCACGAGCGAGCGGCAGAGGGTGCGCAGATGTTGACGATGTTGACGGAGTCCCAACAGGCGACCCTGCGCGCGCTCGTCGACCGGATCATCCCTGCGGACGATTTCCCGGCCGGCTGGGAGGCCGGGGTCGGGGAATACCTGGACCGCCAGCTCGCGGGAGACCTGTGCCATCTCGTGGACTGGTACCGGGCCGGGCTCGACGCACTGGAGGCCGAGGCAGGTGCCACGACCGGGGTCGCCTTCACCGCGCTCGCCCCCGCTGCGCAGGACGAGTTGCTGCGTCGAGTCGAGAAAGGTGACGTGGTGACCGATTGGCCGGTCGACCCCGCCGCCTTCTTCAGCGCAGCGGCCGAGCATGCGGCCGAGGGCTTCTACGGCGATGAGGGCAACGGCGGCAACCGCGATGGGGTGTCCTGGCGCATGATCGGCTTCGAGGTGACCGGATGAGCATCCACGACGTGATCGTCGTGGGTGCCGGAGCCGGCGGCGGGGTCGCTGCCGGCGTGCTGGCCGAGGCTGGCAAGAGCGTGCTGCTCATCGAGCGAGGGCGCGAGCTGGCGTTTGACGATGTCCCGCGCGACCACCTGCGCAACCACCGTTACTCGCGCTACGGGCACAACACCGGTCCGAGCCTGGAGGGCAATCCACGCGTGC
>CAZICY010000009.1:0-425 GCA_964537955.1 uncultured Actinomyces sp.
GTGCCGGTGGAAACGGCAACCTCTTCTGCCCGGTGAAGAACTTCTACTACGGCGACGGCCTCGGTGCACCTCGTCCGGGTGGCCGCACGCACGCCGGTCTGGACCTCATGGGCAAGCGCGGCGAGCCGATCTACGCCATCGACTCGGGCACGGTGACCCGCTCGGGCTACCAGAGCAACGGATCGCTCATCCTCGACATCACCGGACCGCGTGGCATGTACTTCTACGGCCACTTCGACAAGATCCTCTTCGGGTACGGCGACAAGGTGCAGGCCGGCGATCTCATCGGATACATGGGAGACACCGGGTCGCCGGGTGCGGTGCACCTGCACCTCGAGGTGCGACCCAACGGCTGGTCCGGCGGCTACGAGGATCCGGTGCCGCTGATCCGGTCGCTCTGCGGCTGAGGATCAGGCGCAGCATCA
>CAZICY010000009.1:525-56758 GCA_964537955.1 uncultured Actinomyces sp.
GGCCTGCGGCTGAGGATCAGGCGCAGCATCAGGCCTGCGGCTGAGGATCAGGCGCAGCATCAGGCCTGCGGCTGAGGATCAGGCGCCGAAAGGCGTGAGGTTGCCCTGATCGGTGGCGGGCACCTCGGTGTTCGCGATGGTGTAGGCCAAGTAGATCCACACGATGATCCCGAGCACCGCCGACAAGATCACGAACAGGCGTGCGGTGTTGGCCTGCTGTGCTGCGGCCGCCATGTCACCGCGCTTCTTGGAGCCGTTGGCCTTGATGGCGAAGACCAGTGCCGGGATGCCTAGCGGCCACGCGCAGCAGATGATCGACAGGATCGAGGGGATCAGCCAGTCGATGACCTTCGGGGCATCGGCGGGCGCGCCGACGGCGGCCCCCGGCGTAGGGGGAGCTACGGGATAGGCGGGCGGCGGAGGGATAGCGCCGGGCCTCGGCCGCGTCTCCTTGGTCCAGGAGTCGCCGGTCCAGTAGCGCTGGAGGTGATCGGTGAACGGGTCGTCGTACCACCCGGCGGGCATGGGCTCGGGAGTCGACATACAGGCAGCCTAGGAGAAGAGCGCGCTGTAGCCGTTGAGGGCCGGCTGGCCACCCAGATGAGCGAAGAGGACTGTCGACGTCGGGTCGATCTCACGCGTCTGGACGACATGGATGAGCGCTGCCATGGACTTGCCCTCGTAGACCGGGTCGGTGACCATGCCCTCGGTGCGCGCCGCACGCTTCATCGCGGCGATCGTCGTCTCGTCGGGGATGCCGTAGATGCCGGCGTGGAATCTCTCATCGAGTTCGATGTCGGCCTCGGTGAGCGAGCGGTTGAGGCCGATCTTGCGTGCCGTGTCATCGGCGATGCGAGCGATCTGCTCACGCGTCGCCGCCGGCTTGGCCGATCCGTCGACGCCGAGGATGCGACGCGGACGCGCACCCTCCTGCTCGAGCACCGCGAATCCCGCGACCATCCCGGCCTGGGTGGATCCCGTGACCGAGTTGACGATGATCGTGTCGAAGAACACGCCGAGCTCGGCCTCCTGCTCCGCCAGCTCGTAGGCCCACCGGGCGAAGCCCATGCCGCCGAGCGGGTGGTCGGATGCGCCCGCGGGGATGGCGTACGGCGTGCCGCCTGACGCCTCGATCTCGGCGATGGCGCGCTCCCAGCTCTCCTTGAAGCCGATGCCGAACTCGGCCTTCACCAGGCGCACGTCGGCGCCGGCGAGACGGCTGATGAGGATGTTGCCGACCTTGTCGTAGACCGAGTCGGGCCACTCCACCCAGCTCTCCTGGATGAGCACGCACTTCATGCCGGCGCGCGCCGCCACTGCTGCCACCTGGCGCGTGTGGTTGGACTGCACGCCGCCGATCGAGACGAGCGTGTCGCAGCCCTGAGCCAGTGCGTCCGCGACGAGGTATTCGAGCTTGCGGGTCTTGTTGCCGCCGTAGGCGATGCCGGAGTTGCAGTCCTCGCGCTTGGCCCAGACCGCCGCACCGCCCAGGTCAGCCGTCAGCCGCTCCAGGGGATGCACGGGCGAGGGCCCGAAGAGCAGCGGGTAGGCGGGGTAGTCCAGCAGGCTGGGCATCGTGCTCCTGTACGCGCGGGGATGTGGTGTCGCACCTTCGTCGCGACGACCCTACCCAGCGCCGGGATGACCTAGGGTCGGGGCATGTCGCTCGTGCTCGCCGCGAAGCGCGTCGTCGACGCCGACGGCGAGCGCCCGGACGCGTGGATCCGGGTCGACGGAGACGTCATCCGCGACGTCGGCTCCGGCCCGCCCCCTGCAGATGCCGTGTGGGCCGACACGCTGCTGCCCGGCTACGTCGACCTGCACTGCCACGGGGGCGGAGGAGCCTCCTTCACCTCCGGCGATCCCGAGCAGATCGCGGCGGCCGCACAGACTCATCTCGACCACGGCACCACCACGATGCACGCGAGCCTCGTCTCCGCGGAGTACGACGACCTCGTCGCGCAGGTGCGCGCGCTCATCCCGTTCGTGGACGACGGGACCCTGAGGGGAATCCACCTGGAGGGCCCGTGGATCTCGCCGGCCTACTGCGGTGCGCACGACCCGAGCACGTTGCGGCCGCCCGATCCGGACGAGGTGGCACGGGTGCTCGATGCCGGCGACGGCCGCATCCGCATGGTGACGCTCGCTCCCGAACTGCCGGGTGCGCTCGAGGCGATCGGGATCATCGTCGACAGGGGCGCGATCGCTGCCATCGGCCACACCGCGGCAGACGGAGACGCTGCACGGGCCGCGGTCGATGCGGGAGCCACTGTGGCGACGCACCTGTTCAACGCCATGCCGCCGCTGCTCCACCGAGACGCGGGTCCCGTCGGGGTGCTGCTGGCCGACCCCCGAGTGACGTGCGAGGTCATCGGTGACGGCGTGCACCTCGAGCCTGAGGTCGTCGCCCTCGCGCTGTCCGCGGCCGAGGGCCGCGGCGCGCTCATCACCGATGCCATGTCCGCCGCGGGTGCCGGCGACGGCGACTACCGGATCGGCGCACTCGAGGTCGTGGTCCGCGATGGCGTCGCTCGCCTGCGCGACAAGGGCAGCCTCGCGGGCAGCACGCTGCTCATGGACTCGGCCGTGCGGCGCTCGGTGCGCCTCGCGGACCGCACGCTGTCGCAGGCGAGCCGGGCGGCGTCCCTGGCCCCCGCCCGCACCATGGGGCTGGATGACCGCGGCCTCCTCGCCGTGGGCCAGCGCGCTGACGTCGTCGCGCTCGACGAGGACCTGCGGGTGATGCGCGTCCTGCGCGGGGGCCACTGGGCCTAGAGAGTCTCGGTCACCTTGCGCAGGCCGCGGGGGGCATCGGGATCGTGGCCGCGCGCGATCGCCATCGCGTAGGCGAGCTGCTGCATCGGCATGATCTGCAGCACCGGTGCGATGTCCTCACCCGTCTCGGGCAGGGGGATGTGCGCGGCGGCGGTCGGCGCTCGATCCGCGTCGCCCTCGATGAGCACGTCCGCTCCGCGCTCCGCGAGCCGGTCGAGCACGGGCTGCATCGCCGCGCCGCCCGGACCGAAGGGCACGATGGCGATGACGGGCCGGTCTGCGTCGATCATCGCGAGCGGGCCGTGCATGAGGTCGGCGCTGGAGAAGGCATGTGCCGAGAGGTACGACGTCTCCATCAACTTGAGCGCTGCCTCGCGCGCCGTGGGGTAGGCGTAGCCGCGCCCCGTCGTCACCAGCCGCTCCACGAAGCGATAGCGCGGCGCGACCTCGAGCCCGTAGCCCCGGTCGAGGACCTCGCGGGCCAGTCCGGGCAGGACATCCGCGCGCGAGGTGTCGCCCCCCGCCCACGACTCGACCAGCAGCCACGACGCGAGCAGCTCGCTGGTGTAGCTCTTGGTGGCGGCGACGGCTCGCTCCGGTCCGGCGAGCACGTCGATGTGAGCCTGCGCCGCGCTCGCGAGCGGGGACTCGGCGGCATTGGTGATGGCGATGGTCCAGGCGCCGGCAGCGCGTGCGCTGCTCGTGGACTCGACGAGGTCGGGGGAGCCTCCGGATTGGCTGAGTGCGATCCACAGCACGTCGCGGTAGTCGGGCTGCGCGCCGTAGACCGTGAGCGTCGACGGCGACACGAGCCCGACGGGCAGGCCGAGGCGCACCTCGATGAGGTACTTGAGGTAGAGAGCTGCGTGGTCGGAGGTGCCTCGAGCGGCGAGGAGCACGAATCGCGGAGCCCGCTCGCGCGCCTCGCTCGCGACGGCGGCGATGGGTGCGCGGCCCTCATCCAGGAGTCGTGCGAGCGTCACGGGCTGTTCGGCGATCTCCGCGGCCATCGTCTGGCCGGGCACCACCTCAGGCATCGCGGTCCGCGACAGCGCCCAGGTCGCCCGGTGGCGGCACGGTGTGCTCCACGCGCAGTGCCGCGCCCATCGCGCCGCCGAGGTCGCCGAGTGCGGCGCTGAGCACCTGCGGGGCCTTCTCCGGCAGGATCAGGTGCGGCAGCATGGCCTCTCGGATGCGCTCGGCGAAGGGTGCGCCTAGACGGGTGCCGAGCCCCCCGCCGATGACGACCGCCTCGACGTCGAGAAGGTTGACCGCGCTGGCAGCCGCGAGTCCGAGTGCCCACACCGCGCGGTCCACGAGGTGGACGGCGAGGTGGTCGTCCTTCTCGAGTGCCTTCGCCCAGACGCCGCTCGACATCCGGGTGCGGCCCTTCTTCTCCATGATCGCGATGAGATCGCTGTGCTTGCCGTGGTCGATGCGCCGCCGCGCCTCGGCCTCCATCGCCGCGCGACCGGCGTACGCCTCGAGACAACCCCTTCGCCCGCATGGGCATGGCGCGCCGTCAGGCTCCACCACCATGTGGCCGACCTCGCCGGCCGCTCCCCGGCCGAGCCAGAGCTCGTCGTGGATCACGATGCCGCCGCCCACGCCGGTGCCGCAGAAGATGCCGAGCATGGAGGAGTAGGGGCGCCCCGCGCCGAGACGGGACTCCGCCATGACGCCGACCTGTACGTCGTTGGCCAACTCGATGGGCACGCCGAGCGCGGCGCGCAGGGGTGCGGCGACCTCGATGGTGCCGAGCCAGTCGGGGAGGTTGCCTGCGTGGCTCACGGTGCCGGCCTCGTGATCGATCTGCCCGGGGGAGCCGACACCCACTCCGAGGAGCTGCGTCTGGTCTGCGCCCGCGTCGGCCGTCGCCTTGCGGACGGAGTCGACCATGGCCTCGATGACCCCCTCGGGGCCCCGGTCCTGGGGGGTAGGCAGCCGGCACTGGCCGACCACGTTGCCCTCGGCGTCCACGATGACCGTCTGGATCTTCGTGCCCCCGAGGTCGACCCCCGCACGCAGCATCAGCGCGTCCCCTTCTCCTCGGGAGCGGGCCAACGCCCGCCGTTCTCCCAGTAGCCCTGGATCTCCTCGAGCTCACGGCCCTTCGTCTCCGGCGCCAGGCGCCAGACGAAGACCCACGCGAGCACCGCGAGGATAGCGAAGATCCCGAAGGACCATGCGCCGCCGATCGTGCCCAGCACGGTGAGGAAGAACTGCACGATGATGATGTTGGCGAGCAGGTCGGAGCTGAGCATGGCGCTCGAGCCGTAGCCGCGCAGTCGTGCGGGGAAGCTCTCGCTGGAGTAGACCCACACCAGGGCGCCGAAGCCGAAGACGAAGCCGATGTTGATGCCGGCCAGTCCGAGGAACCCGAGCACGACCTGCGTGGTCGAGAAGGTGTCCCCCTGCTGGGTGGCGAAGGTCACCACCATGGCGAGCTGCGACACGATCATGATGGAGATTCCCGTGAGCAGGATGGGGCGCCTGCCCCAGCGATCGACCACGCTCATGGAGCCGAGCACGGCGATGAGGGCGATGCATTGCACCAGCATCGACATGAGGATCGACTGGGTGTTTGTGGTGACCCCCATCGCCTCGAAGATTCGCGGTCCGTAGGCGACCGTGGCGTTGATGCCGGTGATCTGGATGAAGAAGCCGAGCCCTACGACGAAGATGGTCGCGCGCAGGTAGGGCTTGCGCAGCATCTCCTTGATGCGTCCGCCGCGCTCTCCGGTGATGGCGTCTTGCATGTCAGCCAGCTCGGTGTCGATGTCGGCTTCCGGATCGGTGCGTACGAGCGAGGCGCGTGCCTCGGCGATGCGACCTTTCATGACGAGCCAGCGTGCGGTCTCGGGCAGTCGCAGCAGCGCGGGGATGAGCAGCACGGCGGGGAGCGCGGCAAGTCCGAGCATGATGCGCCAGTTGATGGTCTGGCCGAGGCCGCTCAGAGCAAGAGCACCGAGATATCCGCAGATGATGCCGACGACAGCGGCCACCTGGTAGGCCACGAGCGTGGCCCCTCGGATCCTCGCCGGCACCGACTCGGCGACGAAGATCGGCACGGCAATGAGTGAGATGCCGATGGTGAGGCCGAGGAGGAAGCGCGAGACCCCGAGCATCTGCGGGGAGACCGCGAAAGCGCTTGCGAGGCAGAAGACGACGTAGCCGAAGGCGACGGCGACGATCGTGGGCTTGCGCCCGAAGCGATTGATGATGAAGCCGCCGGCCAGCGCTCCGATCAGCTCGCCGTAGACCGTCGCGGTGACGATGGTCTCCACGGCCTCGTCGTTGCCCTGCAGGCCGAAGTAGTCCTGGAAGTACAGCTGCGCGCCCGCGACATTGGACCCGTCGTAGCCGTAGATGACGCCCAGTGTGGCTGCGCTGAGGGCCACGACCCATGCCGAGCGTGGAATGCGACTCGTCGGCACCATGGCGCCCCCTTCCGAGGGGAGGCTAGTGACGCCATGGGGTGCTCGCGGGGCTTCCGCGAACTTGCCCGGCTAGGAGGCTGCGGGGCTCGGGCTCTCCGCGGCGGGCGCGGGAGACTCCGCCGTCGGTACGGGCGTGGGCGAGCAGCCCGGACCACTGGGCGAAGGCGACGGCGCCGCGAGCGCGGCATCGACCTCAGACTGCGGTGCGACGGTCGTGTACGCCGCTCCGAGCACGGTGTCGATCGTCGCGTCGCCCCGTCCGTCGTCGACGAGTTCCGCGCCGGGGATGTAGAAGGCCATGAGGCGCGCCGCCTGCTCACCCGATGGGCCGTGTCGGATCTCGGCGACGCCGGTGATGGTCTTGGCGAGCGGGTCGTTGTCGATGACGCCGATGAGGAAGCCGCGGATCTGCAACTCCTCGGCGGTGGACGCTGCGAGGCCGGTGCGGTCGGTGGCGTTGTAGACGTTGGTCGTCACCTGCGAGGCGCTGGGCAGGCCCGCGCCGGGGGTGACCGTGACGGTGACGCAGGGCTCCGGCTCCGCGGTGGCGCTGGTCGCGGCGCTATCCGTCGGCGCGGTGCTGCCGCCCGCGTCGGACGAGCCCGAGCCCTGGATGATCCTCGAGAGGCCGTAGCCGGCGCCGAAGAGGATGACCATGCCGATGGCGACGAGGACGATGGCGATGACGGGGCTCTGCTTGCGCCGATGACGGGCGCTGGGCCGGGGGCCTCCGCTGGGAACGCTCATCGAGCCCTTCCTCCTGGGGTTGTCGCCGCGGGTTGCATCGACGCGCCCCGCACGGTCGATTCAGTCTAGGTGGCTACATGCCCGGAGTCGTGGCGCGACGCGGTGCAAGACCCAACCGTGATCTTGGCGGTCCCGAGCGCAGGCGACCCCCGGCCGTCCGATCGCCTTGGGTACCCTCGGCGGCGGAGGATTCGCCTAGTGGCCTAGGGCGCACGCTTGGAAAGCGTGTTGGGAGCAATCCCTCAGGGGTTCAAATCCCCTATCCTCCGCGCGCCACGAAGCCCGGGCGGTCCGACCGCCCGGGCTTCGTGCTTCTGCAGCGAGGTCCGCGCGGCCGCGTGCCGCCCGGCGCGGCGTACACTCGCTCCGACCCCCCGCGCGGCGTCACCCCGCTGAATCCCCCAGGGCCGGAAGGCAGCAAGGGCAGGCGGGCTCTGTCGGGTGCGCGGGGGGTCCCACCTGTCTCGGCCCGGGCTGTCCGCCAGCGGGACTAGGGTGACCGGGTGTCCACGGCCCTGTATCGCACCTATCGGCCTGGGCGGCTGGCCGATGTCGTGGGCCAGGAGCATGTCACCGAGCCGCTCTCCCGGGCCTTGGCCAGCGACCGGGTGCACCACGCCTATCTGCTGTCGGGGCCGCGCGGCTGCGGCAAGACCTCCACGGCCCGCATCCTCGCGCGCTCCCTCAACTGCGCCCAGGGTCCCACTCCCGAGCCGTGCGGGGAGTGCCAGAGCTGCGTCGACCTTGCGCCCAACGGCCCCGGGTCGATCGACGTCATCGAACTCGATGCGGCGAGCCATGGCGGCGTCGACGACACCCGCGAGTTGCGCGAGCGCGCCATGTTCGCCCCCGTGTCTTCGCGCTACAAGGTCTACATCGTCGACGAGGCCCACATGGTCACCAATGCGGGCTTCAACGCGCTGCTCAAGCTCGTCGAGGAGCCACCCGACCACGTGCGCTTCATCTTCGCGACCACCGAGGCCGACAAGGTCATCCCCACCATCCGCTCGCGCACGTTCAACTACGCATTCCGGCTCGTGCCCACGCGCGTGCTGCAGCAGCACCTCGCCTCCGTGTGCGAGGCCGAAGGCGTGCCGGCTGACCCGGCGGCGCTCGCCCTCGTCGCTCGCAGCGCCGCGGGCAGCGTCCGCGACGCCCTGTCGATCCTCGGGCAGCTCATCGCGGGGTCCGGCCCCGAGGGCCTGACCCACGATGAGGTCTCCGCCCAGCTGGGTGTGACCGACGCGGCCCTGCTGGACGACACGGTCGATGCCATCGCGTCGGGAGAGGGCGCGAGGCTCTTCGCCGTGGTCGACCGCGTCATCGATGCCGGTCATGATCCGCGCCGCTTCGCCACCGACCTGCTGCAGCGCCTGCGCGATCTCATCGTCCTGTCTGCCATCCCCGGCGACGAGGCGCTGGCCATCCTCGACGCCCCCGATTCGGAGATCGAGGTGATGCGCGGTCAGGTGGCAGGGCTCACCCTCGCCGAGCTCTCGCGCGCGGCTGACCTGGTGAGCGACGGCCTCACGCAGTTGCGTGGCGCGACGGCACCGCGGTTGCATCTGGAACTCCTCGCTGCCCGCCTGCTGCTGCCTTCGTCGGACTCCTCGCCAGCGGGCCTCGCCGTCCGCGTGGATCGCCTCGAGCGCGGCGCGACTCCGGCTGCTCGCCGCGCGGCAGCGCCGCGCACCTCCGCCACCCGCGTTGCCGCCCCCGAGTCGAGTCCAGAGCCGGAAGCCGCGTCGCAGCCTGAGCCGGCGACCACGTCTCAGCCGGAGTCCAAGCCCACGTCATCTCGGTCGCAGAAGCCCGCGCGTGGTGCGGCTGCGGCCCCGCCACCCCCTCCGCGCATGTCCCAGGTGCTGGCCGGCTCCGGTGAGGAGTCGGCGCCGCCGCCCCAGGTGCCTGCCGAGTCGGCGCAGGCCCCGGCCCCGACATCGGGATCGAGTGCGTCGCTCGCCGACGTCACGACGATGTGGCCGGCGATTCTCGAGGGACTGAAGTCCATGTCCCGTGTCGCCTGGATGGTCTTCAGCGACTCTCGCCCGCTCTCGCTCGACGCGGGCGTGCTCGCCGTCGGCGTTCCCGAGGAGAGCAAGGTGCGCAATGCGCGCGCCAGCGGCCATGCCGAGCGCCTGCGCCAAGTGATCATCGACGTGATGCATGCCGACGTCCAGGTCGACGTCGTCGCCACCGGCTCGGCTCCTGCTCCGCAGTCCGCGGCGGCCACGACGTCGGATGAACCGAGCCTGGACGATTCCGACACCGACGACGACGTGAGCGGCGAGGCCCTCGCCATGCGCGAGCTCGGCGCGACGGTCATCGGCGAGATCGAGCAGGGCTGAGATGTACGACGGCATCATGGCCGACCTCATCGACGAGCTCGGCCGCCTCCCCGGTATCGGTCCCAAGAGCGCTCAGCGGCTGGCCTTCCACATCCTCCAGGCGGAGCCCGCCGACGTGCGTCGTCTCGCCGAGGTGCTCGTCAGCGTCAAGGAGCGTGCGCGATTCTGCGTCATCTGCGGTCACGTGACCGAGGAGGAGCAGTGCCGGATCTGCCGCGACCCGCGCCGCGACCCGCACTCCCTGTGCGTCGTCGAGGAGTCGCGCGACGTCATCGCGATCGAGCGCACCGCGGAGTACCGCGGGCGCTATCACGTGCTCGGCGGCGCGATCAGCCCGATCGATGGCATCGGCCCCGACGACCTGCGCATCCGCGAGCTCATGCAGCGCCTCGCCGACGGGCAGATCACCGAGGTGATCATCGCCACCGATCCCAACCTCGAGGGCGAGGCGACCGCGACCTATCTCGCGCGCATGCTGGCCCCTCTCGGCCTCGAGGTGACGCGACTGGCCAGCGGGCTCCCGGTCGGAGGTGACCTGGAGTACGCCGACGAGGTCACTCTCGGACGCGCCTTCGCCGGGCGCCGCCGCGTCGACGGCTAGGAGTGACCAAAGTCCCGTCAGGACTAGGTCATTGAGCGTGCACGACGGGCCATTTGCCCGGCGATACCTGCACGGAGCCTGCATAGCCTGAAGTCATGCAGTCAGTGCAGGAGATGCGGGAGCGGGCGAGCAACCTGCCCGTTGACCTGCTGAGTGCCGATGAAGTGGGTCGTCGTCTCGGCATCGATGTTTCCACCGTCTATCGCATGGCAGGCGATGGACGCCTCAATGCCATCAAGGTCGGTCGACAGTGGCGCTTCCCCGTGGATGCCATCCCGGTGAGGGGATGGGATTCCCCCGTCGACGTGACCACGGCCGAAGCCGTGGCTGCGGTCGCCGCTGATCTTCTCGGCACGATGGTCGTCATCACCGATCTTGAGGGTCATGCGATGACCCAGGTGCACAATCCGTGCCCGCGCTACCGCCAGGCCTCGCCGGAGGCTGCGCTGGCGTGCATGCAGGAGTGGCGGGAGTTGGCGAACCGCAGCGACTTCGTGCCGCGGTTTGAGCGTGGAGCACTGGGCTTTGAGTGCGCAGCCGCCTTCATCCGCGCGGGGGACCGCTTGGTCGGCCTCGTCATCGTCGGTGGCATCGCACCCCTTGATGAGCCCGCTCCCGACGTGCATGTCCTGACGAAGGCTCAGCGCAGCCTCGTCCTCGATTCCCTGCCGCGCATCGCAGCCGCGGTGGTCGAAAGGAGAACACCATGAAGCGGCTCCTCGTCCTCGGTGCCGGTACCGCGGGCACTATGGCCATCAACAAGCTGCGGCCGATGCTGCCCGAGTCGGAATGGCAGATCATCGTCGTCGAGCCCAGCGATGTGCATCACTACCAGCCCGGCTACCTCTTCCTTCCTTTCGGCGCCTACACGCCGGAGGAGACCATCGAGCCGACGGATCGCTTCATCCCGGCAGGTGTCACCCGGGTTCGCGCAGAAGTGGACCGCATCGAGGCTGACTCCAACGTCGTGCACCTCGTCGGCGGTGAGTCACTTCCCTACGACTACCTCATCATCGCGTCGGGCACATCGCCGCGGCCCGACCAGACGCCCGGCATGGACGATCCCGAGGTGTGGCGCAAGAGTGTCCACGAGTTCTACACCTTCGAGGGCGCCATGGCGTTGCGCGAGAAGCTCGAGACCTGGGAGGGCGGCCGTCTCGTCGTCCACATCACCGAGATGCCGATCAAGTGCCCGGTGGCTCCCCTGGAGTTCACGTTCCTGGCGGATGCGTACTTCGCGGAGAAGGGCATGCGGGACCAGGTCGAGATCGTCTACGTCACGCCGCTCGAGGGCGCCTTCACCAAGCCGGTGGCCTCCCAGCTCCTCGGCCACATGCTCGAGGACCGCAAGATCACCCTTGAGCCGGACTTCATGATCGACCAGGTCGATGTCGAGAAGCGCGCGATCGTCTCCATGGACGAGCGTGAGGTTGCGTTCGACCTCCTGGTCACGGTCCCGCTCAACATGGGAGCGGACTTCATCGGCCGCTCGGGTCTGGGCGATGACCTCAACTACGTGTCGGTGGACAAGCACACTCTGCTGAGCACGAAGCACGACAACATCTTCGCGATCGGCGACGCCTCCAATATCCCGGCATCAAAGGCGGGATCCGTCGCCCACTTCTCCGTTGATCTCTTTCCCCAGAACTTCGTCAACCACGTCCAAGGGCTGCCCATGACGGCGCACTTCGACGGCCATGCCAATTGCTTCATCGAGTCGGGGCACGGCAAGGGGATGCTCATCGACTTCAACTACGACACGGAGCCGCTGCCGGGCAAGTACCCCATCCCGGGCATCGGGCCGTTCAGCCTGCTCAAGGAGACCGAGCTCAATCACCTCGGGAAGCTCGCCTTCCGGTGGATGTACTGGAACCTCCTGCTCCCCGGCAAGGAACTCCCCCTCCCCGCCCTCATGTCGATGGCGGGCAAGCAGACCGATGCGCTGGAGCGTGTGTGATGACCGTCGCCGATATGGACTACGCCCTGATGGAGCGGTTGGACCGCCTGTCCTTGCAGATGACCGAGATCTCCGAGGAGCTCGAGCGCCAGCGGGAGATGCGCGAGATGCTCCTGGGGCTCACCGAACTTGCCGGCCCGGTGATGCAGATGGTCACCGCCAAGGCGACCGAGTGGGAGGAGAAGGGCTACTTCATCTTCGCCCAAGGCGGCCTTGAGATCGCAGACCGCGTCGTCACGTCCTTCGACGAGGACGACATCCAGGCTCTGGGCGACAACGTGGTCCTCATCCTCAACACCGTCAAGGAGATGACCCAGCCCGAGATCCTGAATCTCCTCAGCCGCACCGCACTCGAGGTCCAGGAGTCCGAGGATGCCCCTGCAGGGCCGCCTCCCTCGACCTTCGCGCTACTGCGCCAGATGCGCGATCCGGAGGTCCGTCGCGGCCTCGCGCGTGCGCTCGTCGTCCTGCGCTCCCTGGGGAGCCGGACTCCAACACCGATAACCGCACCCTCCACGAAGGAGTAATGCCATGACCACCACCACCATTGCCGGCCGCGAGGTCCACGTCAACGACGAGGGCTTCCTCACCGAGTACGACGAGTGGGACGAGACCCTCGCCGCCGAGCTCGCCAGCAACATCGGCGTCGAGATGACCGATGAGCACTGGGCCGTCATCCGCTTCCTTCGCGATGACTTCAAGACCCAAGGCGAGACCGCGACCACGCGCCGCGTCGACACCGTGGGTGGCTTCCCGGTCAAGAAGCAGTTCGTCCTCTTCCCCAAGAAGCCCGCCAAGAAGATGGCCTACATCGCCGGCCTGCCCAAGCCGCACGGCTGCGTTTAAGACAACCGACAGGAGTCCGTCATGACCATGACCGATACCGCGCCCGCCATCGTCCCCAACTTCGGAGACGAGGGCGAGGTCGATCGCAAGCTCGTCATCATCTGCTCCAAGGGCAATCTCGACATGGCCTACCCCGGCCTGGTCCTGGCTAATGCCGCGCTTGGTGAGGGGATCGAGACACATCTCTTCTTCACGTTCTGGGGGCTGGACATGATCTTGAAGTCGCGCATGAACGACTTGCAGTTCACCCCGGTCGGCAACACGGCGATGCACATGCCGGTGGGCGATTCGCGCATCCCCCAATTCCTCACGGCGTTCCCCGGCATGCAGGGGATGTCGACGAAGATGATGAAGAAGCAGATCGCCGACCTCGGCGTCCCCGAGGTGCCGGACTTCCTCGACCAGATCGTCGCCGCGGGGGGCCACCTCTGGGCCTGCCGCATGTCGGTCGACATGATGAAGGTCTCGGAGGACGACATGTACGACGATGTCGAGGCTGTCATCAACGCCACGGACTTCATGGAGATCAGTGCGGGCGGCCAACTCCTCTTCATCTAGCGACGTCGTTGAGTGGCGACGGGTGAGTCCGACACGCCGTGCTGGCACTTCCTAGGCCGCCACTCAACGACTTGGGGTGGGGTCGCGGTGGGCTGCTGAGCCGATAGACTGGTACCTCCGCCGTCAGGTGTTCACCCCATTCGGGGGTGGCCGGTGTGCGTGCCTGGGAGCCAGCGTGGGCCTCGTCGTGCAGAAGTACGGCGGCTCGTCGGTCGCCGATGCTGCGAGCATTCGTCGCGTGGCTGCGCGGATCGTGGCGACCCACCGCGCCGGTCACGGCGTCGCGGTCGTGGTCTCGGCGATGGGCGACACCACCGATGAGCTCCTCGACCTCGCCGAGCAGGTATCCCCGAAGCCCCCGGGCCGCGAACTCGACATGCTCCTCACCGCGGGCGAGCGCATCTCCATGGCTCTGGTCGCGATGGCCATCAATGACCTCGGTGAGGAGGCTCGCTCCTACACCGGGTCACAGGCAGGGCTCATCACCGACTCCTCTCACGGCGCCGCGCGCATCATCGATGTGACTCCCGGCCGCATCCAGGAGGCGCTCGCCGCCGGGGCCATCCCCATCGTCGCGGGCTTCCAGGGCGTGGCCCAGGACACCAAAGACATCACCACCCTCGGTCGCGGCGGCTCCGACACCACCGCGGTGGCGCTGGCCGCTGCCCTCGGCGCTGACGTCTGCGAGATCTACACCGATGTCGATGGCGTCTTCAGCGCTGACCCGCGCGTCGTGCCCAAGGCGCGCCAGCTGCAGGTCGTCACCTACGAGGAGATGCTGGAGCTGGCGGCAGCCGGCGCCAAGGTCCTCCACCTGCGCTGCGTGGAGTACGCACGCCGCTTCGATTTGCCCATCCACGTGCGGTCGTCCTTCTCCGACCGCGAGGGCACCCTTGTCCTGTCCGAGGCCGCGATCGCGGCCCGAATCGCCGCGGGAGACACCATGGAGCAGCCGATCATCTCCGGCACGGCCGCCGACCTCAATGACGCCAAGGTCACGGTGGTCGGCGTACCCGACCGACCGGGCGAGGCAGCAGCGATCTTCTCCGCGCTCGCAGATGCCGGCATCAACATCGACATGATCGTGCAAAACGTGTCGGCCGCATCGACGGGTCTCACCGACGTCACCTTCACCTGCCCCCAGGGTTCCGTGGCCAAGGCCACCGAGGCGCTCTCTGCGGTGAAGGAGCGCATCGGCTTCGCCGACCTGCTCACTGACGAAGGGATCGCGAAGATCTCGCTGGTCGGCGCGGGCATGCGCTCGCATCCGGGAGTGTCCGCGACCTTCTTCAAGGCGCTTGCAGACTCCGGAGTCAACGTCGAGATGATCTCGACATCGGAGATCCGCATCTCCGTCGTGACGCGGGCCGATGTCGCACAGCAGGCGGTGCAGGCCCTGCACACCGCCTTCGGGCTCGATGCCGACGGCGAGGCCGTCGTCTACGCCGGGACCGGCCGCTGATGGCCCGCACCGATCTCACCGTCGCCGTCGTCGGCGCGACCGGGCAGGTGGGCAGCGTCATGCGCCGGCTCCTGGAGGAGCGCGACTTCCCCGTCGGTCGCATTCGCTACATCGCGTCAGCGCGCTCCGCGGGCACGACCCTGCCGTGGAAGGGCTCCGACGTCGTCGTGGAGGACATCGCGACGGCGGACCTCTCAGGGATCGACATCGCGCTCTTCTCCGCCGGGGGGAGCACCTCCAAGGAGCATGCCCCGCGCTTCGCTGAGGCCGGTGCGACCGTCATCGACAACTCCTCCGCGTGGCGCATGGATCCCGACGTACCGCTCATCGTGAGCGAGGTGAATCCGGATGCGCTCAGTCAGATGCGCAAGGGGATCATCGCCAACCCCAACTGCACGACGATGGCCGCAATGCCGGTGCTCATGCCCCTGCACAGGGAGGCAGGCCTGCAGCGCCTCGTCGTGAGCACCTTCCAGGCGGTCTCGGGCAGTGGACTGGCCGGTGTCGAGGAGCTCGACACGCAGATTCGCGCGGTGATCGACCAGGACGTGACGGCGCTCACGCACGACGGTTCGTCCATCGACTTCCCGGAGCCCAAGAAGTACGTGCGCACCATCGCCTTCGACGTCGTCCCGATCGCGGGCTCGGTCGTCGACGACGGCCTCGGTGAGACCGACGAGGAGAAGAAGCTGCGCAACGAGAGCCGCAAGATCCTCGGCATCCCGGATCTGCTCGTCTCCGGCACCTGCGTGCGCGTGCCCGTCTTCACCGGCCATTCGCTGTCGATCAACGCCGAGTTCGAGCGTCCGCTGACCGCTGAGCGCGCGACCGAGATCCTGGGGACGGCCGAGGGCGTCGTGGTGACCGATGTGCCCACGCCCCTGCAGGCTGCCGGCGCGGACCCCTCCTTCGTGGGCCGCATCCGCCCCGACGAGGGGGTCCCCGGAGGACGCGGCCTGGCGATGTTCGTGAGCAACGACAACCTGCGCAAGGGTGCGGCGCTCAACGCCGTGCAGATCGCCGAGTTGCTGGTCGCGCGGGGCTGATTCGCGCCTAGGACCGCGGCTTGCGCTCGGCAGAGGCGACGTAGGGACAGAACGTGCGCACGGGCGGGAGCCGCTTCGTGAGCAGGTACTCGGTCACCGGGCCGTTGACGCAGGCAGAGGGTGTCCTCAGGTAGGTCACGTGCTGCGAGCTCTCGTAGGAGATGGTCCGCGAGCGTGCGTACTGGTTCGCCATCGTCCGACCCCACAGCCACGGCGTCGCCCGGTCGCCTGTCGACAACACCATGACGGGCGGGGTCCGCAGGGTGATCGTGTCGAGCCCTCGCGGCACGGCGGGCGAGTAGTCCGCAGGCAGGCCCATGCAGTTCACGGCAAATCCCGCGTTACGGCCCAGCGTGGTGCCGTAGGTCTCTGCTGCGCTCGCGGCCAGCTGTGCCGCCGCTTGGGGTGAGGGGCGATCGTGCAAGTCAGCACAATGGATGAAGGTATTCGCGTATTCGGGGGCTGCATCGGAAGCCGACTTCGCTTCCAGTGACTTGAGGAGTCGCGCGGTAGCACGGAGGTCGCGTGCCGTGGGAGTGGCAAAGAGAGCGTCGTGGAGCCCATTGATCAGGGTGCGCAACCGGGGATAGAACTCCTGCGAGCCAAGGTAGCCGTAGGCGAAGGTTGACACCATCCAGCGGTCGTAGCGCATGCCGTCGATTGTCACGACCGTGTCATCGAGTGCCGTGAGGACCTGTGTGAGTTTGCGCCCCTGAGCCCTGCCCACGATCGAGGCGTAGACCTGCTGAGCGGTGATCCACGCGGCTGGCTGCTGGGCCGCAATACGGAAGAGTGACTCCTGCGGCCAGAGGCTGCCGTCCACCACGGTGGCGCGCAGGCTTCCGGGGAAGGTCATCGCGTAGGTGTAGGCGATCCTCGTGCCGTAGCTCATGCCCCAGTAGGTCCAGCTGTCGTAGCCCAGGGCCTCGCGCAGGGCCTCGAGGTCGCGTACGACCTGCCAGGTGCCCAGATAGGGCGCGGCATCCGGATTGGCGTCGAAGCAGGCGCGGTTGGCCCGGCCTTGCTCCTCGGCGTACGCCGTCCACACCGCGGACCAGTCCACCGGTCCGGTCTCCGGCAGATCCGGTGAGGGCGTGGGCTCGCACCCCCGAAGCGTCGGTCCGCTGAGCCCCACTCCGCGCGGATCCCACATCACGAAGTCGAAGCGCTCGCGCACGGACGGGGGAAGGAGGTCGTAGACCCCGGGTCCCGCGTCGATGCCGCTGCTGCCGGGTCCCCCAGGATTGAAGGTGAAGCCCAGGCCGTCCCCTCCTGCTGCCCGGATGACACGGACGGCGATCGTCGTCGTGCGTCCGTCGTCCGGTGTTTGCCAGTCCAGGGGCACGGTGAGCTCGGCGCACTCGACCCCGGAGGGCGCGGCGTCGGCAGGGCACTGCACCGTGGTCAGCGTCGCGGCGAGTTCCCGGGTTGCCGGTTCGGCTGAGACCACGTGCGGGCTCGTAAGGCCGGCGGCCACCAGCAGCGCGGCGCCGATGCCGATCGCCCGAGGTGCGCGCATGGCCGGACCCTACGGCCTCGGGCAGCGTGGCCGTCGGAGACAGGCGAAGGGCCCAGGGGAATCCCTGGGCCCTTCGATATGTCGGGGTGGCGGGATTTGAACCCACGACCTCTTCGTCCCGAACGAAGCGCGCTACCAAGCTGCGCCACACCCCGAGGGAGCCGGAGGAGTCTATCCCCCGGCGGTGAGGGTGAGCAGTGTGGCCTCCGGCGGGCATGCGAAGCGGATCGGCGCGTACGGCGAGGTGCCGAGTCCGGCCGAGACGTGAAGCCACAGGTCCGGGCGATCGTGCGGGGCGAACTCCATCAGGGGCCGCTCGACCTTCGAGAGGCCGCGGGCCTGGCGTCGGTCGAGGTCGCAGTTGGTGACGAGCGCGCCGATGCCGGGCACGCGCACCTGACCACCGTGAGTGTGGCCGGCCAGCATGAGATCGACCCCGTCGGCCGCCATGGCGTCCACGATGCGCAGATAGGGCGCATGGGCGACGCCTAGGGCGATATCCGTGCCGTCGCGCGGCGAACCGGCGATGAGCGAGTAGTCATCCCGCTCGATGTGCGGGTCATCGACACCTCGCACGTCGATCGCCCGGCCGGCGGCCTCGACGACGGTGCTCGCGTTGCGCAGGTGGTGCCAGCCCGCGGACGTGAGCTGCTCGACCAGCTCGGGCCAGGGCAACTCGCTGCGGTCGGGGTGCAGGTCGGACGGCCCTGCGAAGTAGCTGAGGGGATTGATGGGGCGGGGGGCGTAGTAGTCGTTGCTGCCGAGCACGAAGACACCGGGCACGTCGAGTAGGGCATCGAGCGCGGATACGACGGGGTCGACCGACTCGGGGTGACCGAGGAAGTCCCCGGTGACGACGACGAGGTCCGGACGCAACTCCGCGAGGGAAGCCACCCAGTCCTGGAGCCGATGGCGTGTGGGAGTCATGTGCAGGTCGGACAGGTGCAGGACCCTCAGGTCCGGCTGGCCCGCGTCCAGCACGGGTACGGCGATGCGCCTCAGGCGGTAGGACGAGGCCTCCGCGCGCGCATAGGCGAGCGCTGCCGCGCTGAGGAGTAGCCCGCCGAGGAGCGCACCACGCGTCTTCACGAGGGAAGTGTGTCACCGGTGCGCGGGGCGACGACTGGCTGGGCGAGGATGGGGACATGAGCGCTCTGAAGGACCAACTGCAGTCCGACCTCACCGATGCCATCCGTGCCCAGGACGAGCTGACCATGGCGACACTGCGCATGGCGCTGTCGGCCATTACCAACGCGGAGGTCTCGGGCAAGCAGGCCCGGGAGTTGAGTGACGACGAGGTCGTCGTCGTGCTCACGAGCGAGGCCAAGAAGCGTCGCGAGGCTGCGGAGTCCTTCGATGGGGCGGGCGCGACCGATCGTGCCGACCGCGAACGCGCCGAGCTGGGGGTCCTGCAGCGCTACCTGCCCGAGCAATTGAGCGAGGACGAGATCCGGCAGATCGTCGCTGATGCCGTTGCGGCAGCGGCGGCGGAGGGAAAGACCGGTCCCGCGGCGATGGGTGCGGTGATGAAGATCGTCACGCCACAGACGCGAGGACGGGCTGACGGAGGCCAAGTAGCGGCGTCCGTGAAGGCTGCGCTCGGCTGAGCGCAGCCTTCACGGAAGGTGCCTGCGCTCGGCTGAGCGCAGCGTTCCAGGAAGGTGCCTGCGCTCGGCTAGCCCGGTGCCGTGGGTTCCGGGCTCGGCTCGGGCGTCGGCTCGGGTGTCGGCTCGGGTGTCGGCTGAGGCGTGGGTGTCGGCTGCGGGCTTGGACCGGGACCGGGGCCGGGGCCCGGAGTGGGCTTGGGCTTCTTGGACTCCTCGGGCTTCGGTTCCTTGGACTCCTCCGGCTGGGGGAGGGCGAAGGGGATGTACACCGGCGAGGGCCCCACGCCGCGCACGGGTCCGACGCCCCAGTCGTTAAAGAGCTCGAAGGCCTTCGGAGGAAGGTTCGCGTGCGCGGCGATCATCGTGTCGCGCCAGATGGGGTTGGGGATCTGCCCGCCGGTGACGTAGGAGTAGTAGGTGCCGTTGATGGTGACGTTGGTCATCGGGTAGGCGAAGCCGCCGCGCGGATCTCCCACCCACACGGCCGCTGCCATCTGCGGCGTGTAGCCGGCGAACCAGATCGCGGCGTTCTCGTTGGTGCTGCCGGTCTTGCCCGCCGCAGGGCGGTCCGGCAGCGAGGCGGCGCCGCCGGTGCGGCCCTCGAAGGGGCCGTCGATGACGCTGGTGAGCACCCCGGTGACGGCGTCGGCGACGTTGCGGGACACGACCTCGCGGCAGCGTGGATCGGGGACGTCGAGATTGTTGCCGTAGCGGTCGGTGATCTCCAGGACCACGCGCGGCTGGCAGTAGGTGCCGTGGTTGGCGAAGGCGGCGTAGGCGCCCGCCATCGACAGCGGCGTCACCTCCATGGTGCCGAGCGAGAAGGTGGGCACGCGCAGGAGCGGGTCACCCGTGGCCAGGCGCACACCCATCTCCTCGGCGATCTCCGCCTGGCGGCACAGCCCGAACCTCTCCGCCAGGGTGACGAAGTAGGTGTTGGTGGAGAAGGCCGTCGCCTGGAACATGTTGAGGAATCCGGAGGACCCGGAGTTGCGCACCGTGACCGGCTGGAAGGCCGTGCCGTCGCTGCAGTTGACGAAGTTCTCGAAGGTCTTCGGGTTGGGCGAGTCGATGCCCTCGGTGGGAGAGAATCCCTGTTCGAGCGCTGCGGCGAGGGTGAAGACCTTGAATGTCGAGCCCGCCTGCATGCCGATCGTCCCGCCGAAGCCCTGGTCGACGTTGTAGTTGTAGGTGGTCTTGCCGCGCCCCTTGAGCCCCCATTCGCGGTTCTGCGCCATCGCGATGACGTTGCCCGTGCCGGGCTCGACGAGGGTGATGGCGGCCGCGCGCTGGCTGGGGTCCTTGACGGGGATGTACGACGTCACGGACTTCATGGCTGCTTCTTGCACGTCGGGGTCGAGAGTGGTGCGGATGGTGAGTCCGCCGCGACGTAGCAGGGCCTCGCGTTCGACGAGCGTCTCGCCGAACGCCTGATCGGCCTTGATCATGCGGATCACGAAGTCGCAGAAGTAGGGCGCGTAGGACGAGGTGCAGCCGTTCGGCTGGATGGACGGGTCGAGGACCCCTTCGAGGGCGACCCGAGAAGCGGCACTGGCTTCGATAGGCGTGATGAACCCTGCCTCGGCCATCTCGCCGAGCACGAGGTTGCGGCGCTGCTCAGCGAGCTCCGGATTGCGCGTGGGGTCGAAGGCGGTGGGTTGCTGGACGATGCCGGCGAGGGTGGCGCTCTCCACGAGGTCCAGCTCGGCGGCGGGCTTGGAGAAGTAGCGGCGGGCAGCGGCCTCGACACCGTAGGCACCTGCGCCGAAGTAGACGATGTTGAGATAGCGCTCGAGGATCTCTTCCTTGGAGTAGCGCCGCTCGAGAGCGAGCGCGTAGCGGATCTCGCGAAGCTTGCGCGAAGGGGTGCGCGCCCGGGCCGCCTCGAGCTCCTCCTCGTTGGTCGCGCTCGCGATGAGGAGGTTCTTCACGTACTGCTGCGTGATGGTCGACCCGCCCTGCGTGGAGCCTGACTGCGTGCTGTTGGCGACGATCGCGCGCATCGTCCCGCGCAGGTCGATGCCGGGGTGGTCGAGGAACCTCGCGTCTTCGACCGCGACGATCGCCTGGCGCATGATGGGTGACACGGCGGAGAGCGGGACCTCGACGCGGTTCTGGTAGTAGATCGTCGCCATGACGGAGCCGTCCGAGGCGAGGATCACCGAGCGCTCAGGCAGGTCGGGTGCATCGAGTTGCGAGGGCAGCGACTCGAAGCTGTCGATGGCGCCGCGCGTGAGCAGACCGGTGGCCGCGGCCACCGGGAGGACCATGGCCGCCGCGACCGCCCCGGCGACGACCGCCACGAGCAGGAAGAGCCCGAGACGGCCGAGCGCGGCCACGGGCCGTGCGACCGGGCCGGCGGCCCTGGCGGGCTCGCGCGGCGGGTAGGGCTCGCTCACAGGACTCCTTGGGAAGGGGCGCCTCACCAGGGTAGGCGAGCGATGCCCGGGAGTCTCGTCTCGAGCCGGACAGTCATGGACGAGAAATTAGTACTAAACTACTATTTAGGATAGGGGCATAAGGACCTGTCTGACCACTGATGACCGGCGTAGCGTCCGGCCCCACCTAGTGAAGCCACTGGGACCCGAGGGGAAGCCGTGCCGGACGGGGCGGCGGGAAGGTGAGGGATGACCTGGTCGACGGAGTGGACCGCGCGGGCGGCCTGTCGCACATCCGATCCCGACGCCCTCTTCGTCCAAGGTGCCGCGCAGAACAGGGCCAAGGTCATCTGCCAGGGCTGCCAGGTCCGCACCGAGTGCCTTGCCGACGCCCTCGACAACCGCGTGGAGTTCGGCGTGTGGGGCGGGATGACCGAGCGCGAGCGTCGCGCCCTGCTGCGTCGTCGCCCGCAGGTCACCTCGTGGCGTCAGCTCCTGCAGACCGCGCGCGATGAGTACGAGCGCACGGTCGGCATCGACGTCTTCCGCGCGTCCTAGTCGCATTCACCTGCTTCGGACGCCCGCCACGCTCGCCGGTACGTCGTTAACCCGCGCTTAAGGCGTCGGGTTGGTTGACGCGAGCAGCGTCCCCACCTCGCGCAGTCCCTCAAGGTCGTGCACGTCCTCGGCCAGCGCGTAGACCTCGGTCACGGGCACGCCCGGGTGCGCCGCCGTGAAGCGGCGCGCGAGCCGTGCCTGGCGCTCAGCGTTGCGCATCCGATCGGCGTGCAGGCGCAGCAGTGCGGCGACCGCGGGGTCCTCGGACGTCAGCCGCTGCGCCGCGGCGGTGGCCTCCTCGACGCTGAGCTCAGGGGCGCGCACCTCCTGCACGCGATTGAGCACCAGGCCCGCGAGCGGCATGCCGTCCTGGCCGAGCCGGTCGACGAAGTAGGACGCCTCGCGCAGGGCGTCGCGTTCGGGCGCGGCCACCACGATGAAGGCCGTCCCCGGATCCTGGAGCAGGGCGTACGTTGCCTCCGCGCGCTCGCGGAAGCCGCCGAACATCGTGTCGACGGCGCCGACGAAGGCGGCGAGGTCGGTGAGCAGCTGGGCGCCGAGGATCTTGGTGAGGACGCCCGAGAAGATGCCGAGCCCTGCGCCGAGGAGCTTGCCGAGGCCGCGGCCCGCGCCGCGCGCGGGCGCGGTGAGGATCTTGATGAAGCGGCCGTCGAGGAACGTGCCGAGACGATCGGGTGCGTCCAGGAAGTCCAGCGCCGATCGCGAGGGGGGAGTGTCGACGACGATGAGGTCCCAGGTGCCGTCGCGATCGGCCTCCGCGCGCAGCTGGCCGAGCTTCTCCATGGCCATGTACTCCTGCGTGCCGGCGAACGACGAGGAGAGTGCCTGGTAGAAGGGGTTGTCGAGGATCGCCTGCGCGCGCTCGGGGTCGGAGTGGGACTCCACGACCTCGTCGAACGTGCGCTTCATGTCGAGCATCATGGCGCTCAGCGAGCCGTCTCCCTCGACGCCGACGACCGGGCGGGGGGTGTTGTCGAGTTCGCTCAGTCCCATTGCCTGAGCGAGGCGCCGGGCGGGGTCGATGGTGAGCACGCACACGCGCCTGCCCATCTCCGCTGCCCGCAGTCCGAGGGCTGCGGCGGTCGTCGTCTTGCCCACTCCGCCCGAGCCGCAGCAGACGATGATGCGCGTGGCCGGATCGGCCAGGAGTGCGTCGACGTCGAGCGAGGGGACCGAAGGCATCAGGCCATCCCCTGCTCATGGAGCATGTCCGCCAGCTCGTAGAGGGCGGCAAGGTCGATGCCGCCGGCGAGGAAGGGCAGTTCGTAGACCGGGCGTCCCAGCGCCGCGATCCGCGCGCGCTCGGTCTCCTCGAGCGCCACGCGAGCAGCGTGGTCTGCGCCCTCGGCGCGCAAGGCCTCGACGAGACGATCGGACGTCGGGATGCCGGCCGCGCCCAGCGCCGTCGCCACGGCCGCGGCCTCGACCGAGGTGAGCTCGGCCATCGAGGGCAGCAGCGGAGGCCTGGTCATGTTGACCACGATGCCGCCGACGGGCAGGGCGGCGTCCTCGAGCTCGGCCACCCCGTCAGCGGTCTCCTGCACCGGCATCTCCTCGAGCAGTGTCGTGAGGTGCACGGCGGTCTTGTCCGAGCGCAGCACTGCCATGACACCGTCGGCCTGGTTGCGGATGGGTCCGACCTTCGCCACGCCTGCGATCTCGGTGTTGACGTTGAGGAAGCGCGTGATCCTGCCGGTCGGCGGGGCGTCCAGGACGATGGCGTCGTACGCGCGGCCGTGCTTCTTGTCGCGTCGGCGTACCAGCTCGACCGCCTTGCCGGTGAGCAGTACGTCGCGCAGGCCCGGGGCGATGGTGGTGACGAAGTCGACAGCGCCCATGCGTCGCAGGACGCCGCCCGCGCGGCGCAGGTTGTAGAACAGCTCTAGGTATTCGAGCAGTGCCTCCTCCGGGTCCACGGCGAGGCCCCAGACCTCACCGCCTCCGGGGGCCGAGGCGAGCTTGCGCTCCTCGTAGGGCAGCGGAGGGGTGTCGAAGAGCTGGGCGAGGCCCTGGCGTGCCTCGACCTCCATGAGCATCACGTGCCGTCCATCGCGCGCGAGCGCCAGCGCGAGTGCCGCGGCCACCGTGGTCTTGCCCGTTCCGCCCTTGCCGGATACGACGTGCAGAACCACGTCGGGCCAGTCGGTCGAGGGCACCGCCTGAGCCTAGTCCGCTGGGTCCTCTCGGCCCCAGTTGTCCTCGGACTGCGCCGTACTAGGGTCGGGCCATGACCCGCTGGGAATACGCGACCGTGCCCCTGCTCATCCACGCGACCAAGCAGATCCTCGACACCTGGGGGGAGGACGGCTGGGAGCTCGTGCAGGTCGTCCCGGGCCCCAACGCGGAGAACGTCGTCGCCTACCTCAAGCGACCCAAGGAGCAGTGATGTCGCACACCACGCGCCTGGCCGAGCTCGGCATCGTCATCCCCGAGGTGGTGCCGCCCGTGGCCGCCTACGTGCCGGCGGTCGTCACCGGGCGCTACGTCTACACGTCCGGCCAGCTCCCGATGCGCGACGGCGCGATGATCGCCGAGGGCCTCGTCGGATCCGATGTCGATCCCGAGGTCGCCAAGGACTGCGCCCGACAGTGCGCCATCAACGCCCTCGCCGCGGCGCAGTCGGTGATCGGCTCGCTCGATCGTGTGACGAAGGTCGTGAAGGTGGTGGGCTTCGTCGCCAGCGCTCCCGGCTTCACCGCCCAGCCCGCCGTCGTCAACGGCGCCAGCGAGTTGCTGCTCGAGATCTTCGGCGACGCCGGACGTCACGCGCGCTCGGCAGTGGGTGTCGCCGGACTGCCCATCAACGCGCCCGTCGAGGTGGAGATGGTGCTGGAGGTCGCCGACTGAGCGTCCCGCGCATGCCCCCCGAGGTGAGCGACCGCGCTCGCGCCCTGCTCGCGGGGCAGTGGCAACCACCCCCCGTCCGGGACGCGGCCACGGTCGTGCTCCTGCGCGATGCCGACGTGCTCGAGACCTACCTCATGCGTCGCGCTGCCTCCATGGCCTTCGCCGCGGGGATGTACGTCTTCCCCGGCGGACGCATCGACGAGACCGACTGCGACCTCGTCCTCGACTGGACCGGCCAGCCACTCGACGCAGCCCGCATGAACGCGAACGAGCGTCAGGGACGCGGACTCGTCATCGGCGCGGTGCGCGAGGTGTTCGAGGAGACCGGCGTACTGCTCGCCGTGGACGACTCCGGTCGCTTCCCCGCCGAGGATGCGGCCTGGGAGGACGATCGCGCAGCAGTCGCCGAGTCCAGTCCCGCCCTCGGCGAGGTGCTCGCGCGGCGAGGACTGCGGATCGACCCCGGGGTGCTCCCGCTCTGGACCCACTGGGTGACCCCTGAAGTGGAGTCCAAGAGGTACGACGTGCGCTTCTTCGTCGCCGCCGTACCTCCCGGCCAGCACGCACGCGACGTGAGCGGCGAGGCCGACCAGGTGCTGTGGGCGTCTCCCGGCGCGGCACTCGGCGACTATGCGCGCGGCCAACTCCCGATGCTCCCGCCCACCGTCGCCACGCTCGCCGACCTCGCAGCGCTGCCCGATGTCGCCACCGTCCTGGCCAGCGCGGCGAGCCGCGACGTGCGCCCGCTCATGCCCCGTCCACGGCTCGACGACGCCGGGGCGATCGCGTGGGATGTCATCGACGTGCGCGACGGCTCCGTCGTCGTGCGCCTGCCCGCCGAGCCGGCCGGATCGGAAGTCGCGGGCGCATGAGCGGCCTGCCCGTCATCGGCTCCGACGCGCCGTGGTCCGGCGGGGCCTTCAGCGCGACCATCACCTGCCTGCTCGCGCCCAACCCGAGCCCGATGACGCTCGACGGCACCAACACCTGGCTCATCGGCGAGAGCGGCGGGGCGATCGTGGTCGTCGACCCCGGACCGGACGACGAGGCGCACCTGCGCGCCATCGTCGACGCCGCCCAGGGCAGCGTCGAGCAGATCCTGCTCACGCACGGCCATCCCGACCATGCCGAGGGAGCGCGCCGCCTCCATGAGATGACCGGTGCGAGCGTCCGCGCACTCGACCCCGAGCACGTCCTCGGCGGCGAAGGCCTCGCGGCCGGCGATGTCGTCACCGCGGGCGCCGACGAGATCCACGTGGTCGCCACCCCGGGACACACGTCCGACTGCCTGAGCTTCCACCTGCCGCGCGACGGGGCGCTCCTCACCGGCGACACGGTCCTCGGTCGCGGCACCACCGTCGTCGCGTGGCCCGACGGCCACCTTGGCGAGTATCTCGACTCGCTCGCTGCCCTGCGGGCACGAGCCGAGACGACCCAGGCACGCGCCATCCTGCCCGGCCACGGGCCCGTCCTCGCCGATCCCGTCGCCGTCATCGATGCCTACCTCGACCACCGGCGCGCCCGGCTCGATCAGGTGCGAGCCGCTCTCGCCGCGGGTGCACGCACCCCCGAGGAGGTCGTCGACGCGGTCTACGACGACATCCCGGACTCTGTGCGATGGGCGGCGCTGCTGAGCACCCGCGCCCAACTCGACTATCTGGGCCTCTAGCTCGCTCGCCGCGCGAGCCGCTCGGCCTTGACTAGCGCGCTCGCCGAGCGAGCCGCTCAGCCTTGACTAGCGCGCTCGCCGAGCGAGTCGCTCCATGTCCATCAGCAGCACCTGCCGCTGGTCCACCTCGATCCACCCGCGCTGGGTGAAGTCCGCCAGGGCCTTGTTGACCGTCTCGCGCGAGGCCCCCACAAGCTGCGCGAGTTCCTCCTGGGTCAGGTCATGGTGCACGAGCACGCCATCGGGCCCCGGCTGCCCGAACTTGTCGGCAAGCTCGAGCAACTGCTTGGCCACGCGCCCCGGCACATCCGAGAAGACCAGGTCGGCGAGCGCCTCGTTGGTACGCCGCAGGCGCTGGGCGAGTGCCTGCAGCAATGCCTCGGCGACCTCAGGTCGCCCCGTCAGCCAGGGACGCAGGTCGGCATGGCCAAGCCCCACGACGATGGTGTCGGTCACGGCCGTCGCGGTCGCGGTGCGCGGCCCCGGATCGAACAGCGACAGCTCCCCGAAGACCTCGCCCGGCCCGAGCACCGCGAGGAGCGACTCGCGGCCGTCCGGCGAGGTCTGCCCGAGCTTCACCTTGCCGTCGAGGATCACGTACATCCGGTCGCCGGCCTCCCCCTCGGAGAAGATCACGCCGCTGCGGGGCACGCGCTTCTCAGTCATCGAGGCGCGCAGGGCAGCGGCAGCCTCGGCGTCCAGCGCCGAGAAGAGCGGTGCCTGCATGAGTGCGTCGTCCACGGGACCTCCTTGTCACAGTCTGGCGCATCCGGGGCCAGGCTGCCCCTGCAGGTGTGCGGCGCGCTGACGAGTTCACCCCTTCGACAGGGGCGCGACGTACCCTGGCCGGGTGCCTGACGCCGTCCGCAGGGCCCGCCGCATGGGCCGAGTCCTGGCGGAGGCCTATCCCGATGCGGACACCGAGCTGGACTTCACCACCCCGCTCGAGCTCCTTGTCGCCACCGTGCTCTCCGCGCAGAGCACCGATGTGCGCGTCAACGCCGTGACACCGGCACTCTTCGCCCGCTATCCCGATGCCGCTGCCTACGCCGGGGCCGACCGCGCCGAGCTGGAGTCCTACATCCAGACCCTCGGGCTCTATCGCGCCAAGGCAGCAAGCATCCAGGGACTGGCTCAGGCCATCTGCGAGCGGCACGGGGGCGAGGTCCCGGACACCCTCGACGCCCTCACCGCCCTGCCGGGGGTGGGTCGCAAGACCGCCAATGTCGTGCTGGGCAATGCCTTCGGGGTCCCCGGAATCACGGTCGACACCCATGTCGGCAGGCTCGCGCGCCGACTGGGCTGGACCGACGAGACGGCACCGGAGAAGGTCGAGGCCGATCTCATGGAGCTCTTCCCGCCGTCCGAGTGGACGGACCTGTCGCATCGCCTGATCCTGCACGGCCGCCGCGTGTGCCATGCGCGCACGCCGGCATGCGCGTCATGTCCCCTCGCCTCCCTGTGCCCTTCTTTCACGGTGGCGCCGGAGAAGCCAAGTCGTGCGAAAGCCGGCGCATGACGGAGCGGGATCCCGGCATCGGATGGGCAGTCCCCGGCGTGGACCTGCCGGACTGGCTGCGACCGGTCGCTGACGCGGCGACCGGGGTCAAGGGCTCGGATCTCACGCGCTTTCTGCCACCGCCGACCGGCGGGCGTCCCTCAGCGGTGCTCATGCTGCTCGGCGACGGTGAGCGCGGCCCTGACCTGCTGCTCATCGAGCGCGCGCACTCCATGCGCTCGCACGCGGGCCAGCCGGCCTTCCCCGGCGGCGCGCTCGACACCGGCGACACCGGGCCGATCGACGCCGCCCTGCGCGAGGCTCGCGAGGAGACGGCGCTCGACCCCGCAGGCGTCGAGCCCTTTGCACTCCTCCCCGACCTGTGGGTCCCCGTGAGCGACTTCGTCGTGACACCGGTGCTCGCCTGGTGGCGCGAGCCCTCCCCGGTGCGGGTGGCCGACCCGACCGAGGTGGCCAGCGTCCACCGCGTGCCCATCGAAGAGCTCGTCGATCCCGCGCGTCGCATGCGCGTGCGCCATCCCTCGGGCTACGTCGGCATGGGGTTCGACGTCGCCGGCCTGCTCGTCTGGGGCTTCACCGCCGGACTCATCAACGGCCTGCTCGACCTCGCCGGCTGGAGCAGGCCATGGGATCGCGATCGCATCGTCGACCTCGACACGGGCGAGGACCTCACGTGAACATCGTCGACGCTATCGTCCTCGCGGCTCTCGTCGTCTTCGCCTGGACCGGATGGCGGCAGGGATTCGTCGCCGGGCTGTTGTCCTTCGGTGGCTTCCTCATCGGCGCGCTCGCGGCGGCGCTGCTGCTGCCCCGCGTCTTCGAGGGCTGGGACCTGCCCGGATTCCTCGGCCCCCTCCTGCTCGCCACGGCGATCCTCCTCGCCGCGCTCGTCGGCCAGACGCTCGCATCACTCCTCGGCCGCCGGCTTCGCTCGGCGATGACGTGGAAGGGCGTCCAGGTCGTCGACAGCGCCGCCGGCGCCGCCCTCAACGTCGTCGCCCTCGCCGTGGTGCTGTGGATCATCGCCACCGCGGTCGGACTCGTGCCCACCCTGTCCGTCGCGCGCGAGGTCCGCTCCTCACTGGTCCTGCGCACCCTCGACTCCGCGGTGCCCGATCGCGCACGTGATCTCTTCTCCGGGCTGCGCAACGCCGTCGACGCCTCGGGCCTGCCGCGTGTCTTCTCCGGGCTCGGCCAGTACGCCGGCCCCCAGGTGCCCGCGCCCAACGAGCGCCTCCTGCGCGACCCAGCCGTGCGCGCTGCCTGGCCCTCGCTGGTCAAGGTCACGGCCGTCGCCTGCGATGCCGTCGTCACCGGCTCCGGCTTCGCCTACGCACCCGGGCGCATCCTCACCAACGCCCACGTCATCGCCGGCTCGGAGCAGCCCAGCGTGCGCATCCCCGGGGACCCGGCGGCCTACGAGGCATCCGTCGTGGCGATCGACTCCCGCCTGGACCTCGCCGTGCTGCGCGTGGACGGCCTTCCGGCTCCGCCCCTGGCCTTCGCGACGCGTTCCGCCGAGACGGGAGACAGCGCGGTCGTCGCGGGCTTCCCCGGCGGCGGCGACCTCGAGGCGGGGGCAGCGCGTATCCGCGCGCGCATCGATGCGCGGGGCGAGGACATCTACGGGCGCTCCGGGGTGGTGCGCGATGTCTACTCCTTCCGCGGCACGGTCGTGCCGGGCAACTCGGGCGGCCCGCTGCTCGCCCCCAACGGCCGCGTCTACGGAGTCGTGTTCGCTGCGGGGCTGGGCGAGGAGGAGACCGGCTATGCCATCACGGCTGAGCAGGCGCGCCCGATCGCGCAGCGCGGCACGCAGTCGACCGCGCCCGTCGACACCGGTTCCTGCCGCTAGTCGGCGGTCAACTCGTCGACCAGCGCGCGGGTCGCGTCGTCGAGCGGCCCGGCGTACTCCTCGATGGTCTGCCTGCCGCGTGCGATGAGGCGCGTCGCGCCTTCGCGATTGCCGCGCGCCGCGTGGGTTGCGCCGGCCGCGGCCTGGGCGAGTCCGCGCCACAGCGGCCGCTCCTGCTCGGGGCAGCAGCGCCATCGCATCTCGAGCACCTCGTGCGCGTGAAAGGGCAGTCCGCGAGCCAGGTAGTCGCGTGCCTCAGCCACCGCCTGGTCGGTGGTGATCTCGGTGCGCTGCGGGACGCCGGGGAAACCGGCCTCGTCCCAGGGGAGAGGACGGCCGAGCCGGTCGCGCGGGCGCTCACTCACGGGGCAGGCTGGCGAGCCAGGTGAGCACGAGCGAGTCGAAGAGCTCAGGTGATTCCTCGTGCGGGAAGTGGCCGACCGAGTCGATCACGCGGAAGTCGTAGGGCGCTTGAACCCACTCGCCGGATCCCTCGGCGCTGCTCAGGAGGACAGAGGGGTCCTGTGCGCCGTGGATGTGCAGCACCGGGACATCGATCGGCGCATCCATGCGACGGGAGTAGCGCACGCCGTCGGTGCGCACGAGCGAGCGCAGGGCCCACCGGTGGTACTCCACCGCGCAGTGCGCCGTAGGCCACAGGGCGAACGCCGAGCGGTAGGCGAGTGCTGTCTGCGCATCGGGCCACTCCGGTGTCGCCGACCAGGACTGCAGGATCTCGCCGACGCGGGAGCAGTCGTCGGCCATGAGTGAGCGCTCCGGCAGGAAGGGCCACTGGAAGCCGACGGCGTAGAGCGCCTGGCGACGCTGGATCGCATCGCGCACGATGGCCGCGCGGAAGCGCCTCGGATGCGGCATGGACACGGGGACGATCGCGTCGACGACCTCCGGATCGAGCACCGCCATGCTCCAGGCGATGAGCCCTCCCCAGCCGTGGCCGATCACCGTCGCGGACGGCTCACCGAGGCTGCGGATGACGCCCGCGACATCGCGGGAGAGGGTGTTGGGGTCGTAGCCGTGGGGCGTGTGGTCGGAGCCGCCGTAGCCCCGCAGGTCCATCGCGACCACGCGGTAGCCGGCATCGGCGAACGTGCGCAACTGGCGGCGCCAGGACCACCACAGGGTGGGGAACCCGTGGAGGAGTACGACGAGCGGTCCCTCACCCGCCTCCACGATGTGGAAGCGCGCGCCGTTGGCGGAGACATCGCGGTGCACCCAGGGGCCGGGCGCGCGGATGATGTCGTCGGGATCGAGGAGCACGCTGCGTCAGCGCTCGGGCAGGGCGCGCGAATCCGTGGTCGGACCCGTGGCCTGCTCCACGGCCGACTGCAAGGTCGCCTTGGTCTGCTCGATCTGCGCGATCGTGCGTTCGGGGCCCTTGATCTTGGCCGACTCCTTCTTGCCGAGCAGGCCGAGGATCGCCGCCACGATGAAGAGGACGAGCGTCACGATGCCGAATCCGGCCCACACCGGCAGGCCGAGCGCGACGAGCACGTAGGCGAGGGTGACGAGCAGGAAGATCCCGCCAAGCGCCGCCATCGACAGCGCGCCCACGACGAAGATGCCGGTCTTGCCGGCTGCGCGTCCGGTCTGCTGAAGCTCCAGCTTGGCCAGGGCGATCTGCGCCTTGATGAGTCGCTGGAGGTCCGCGACGGCAGCGGCGACGAGGGCCTTGATCGAGGCCTCCCCCGGGGGAGTCGTGTCGGGCATGTCCGTCTCCTTCGCTGTCCGTCGCAGGAAGGCTAGTGGGTCCCGTGGGGCGGCGTACCCGCTTCCCCGTCAGCAGGCCGCTGGTAGACGTCAGGAATCCCGTCGCCGTCCTCGTCGGCCTCCTCGATGGCCGCCTCCCGGCGGTAGTGCCGGTTGCGTGACAGGAGCAGGACCGAGGCGATGAGCGCGGACAGGACGGACGCCGTGAAGACAGCGGTCTTCGCGCTGTCGAGGAGCCCGATGTTGTCCGTGTAGGCGAGTTCGGTGATGAGGAGCGCGACGGTGAAGCCGATCCCCGCGAGCATGCCGACGGCGAAGACGTCCTGCCAGCCGATCGCCGGGTTGAGGCGCGCGCGCGTGAATCGCGCCATGAGCCACGCGGTCGAGATCACTCCGATGGGCTTGCCGAGGATGAGCCCGGCCATGATGCCGATGGCGACGGGGTTGCTCAGCGGCTCGATGAGGCCGGTGCTGCGCAGGTCGACACCGGCGGCGAAGAAGGCGAAGAGCGGCACGCACAGGCCGGCGCTGATCGGCAGGAGCATGCGCTGGAGCCGGTCGACGGGGGACTCCGTCTCTCCCGGGTCGGTACTCGATCGGGTGAGCAGGGCCAGTGCGACGCCGGCGACGGTGGCGTGAACGCCGCTTTCGAAGGTCGCCCACCAGATGACGAGGGCCAGTGGGATGTAGATGAGGGGGCTGCGCACGCGCTTGCGCTGCAGGAGCCAGTAGACGGCGAGCAGCACCACTGCGAGGGCGAAGTAGAGCAGTGAGAAGCCCTTGGAGTAGAAGATCGCGATGACCGTGATGGCTCCGAGGTCATCGACGACGGCGAGCGTGAGCAGGAAGGCACGCAGGGCGACCGGCAGCATGCGCCCGACCACGGCGAGCACGGCGAGGGCGAAGGCGATGTCGGTGGCCATCGGCACGGCCCATCCGCGCAGGCCACCCGGCTCTCCGGATGTCGCGACGATGGCGACGAAGATGATGGCGGGCACGATCATGCCGCCCAGGGCCGCGGCGATCGGGACGGCTGCCTGCGCGGGCTTCGACAGCGTTCCGTGGGTGAGCTCGTGCTTGAGCTCGAGCCCGGCCACGAAGAAGAAGACGGCGAGCAGGCCGTCAGCTGCCCAGGTCGCGAGGCTGAGGTTGAGCCCGAGGGCCTCGGGCCCGACCGTGATCGCTCCGAGCTCGAAGTAGGCGTCGCCCCAGGGGGAGTTGGCCCACGCGATCGCGATGACGGCCGCGATGAGGAGTAGGACGCCGCCGATCGTCTCTCCGCGCAGGGCGCGCAGCAGCCAGATGCGTTCGCCGAGCGGCGGTCGATCGAAGATCTGATGCGTCATGCCATCAGGCGGATGACTGCCATCGGTCGTCACGAGTGGCCTCCAGGGTCGGTCGAATGAGTGCCGACCAGGCTTCCCGGCTCACCACGGGTCAATCTACCGTCGCACCGCGTGCTGCGCCCCGTGGGCTAGTCCTCTCCGCTGCCGGTCTGCAGGCCGGTGGAGATCAGGTGCATGACATGAGGATCGGCCAGCGTCGTGACATCCCCGAGGGACCTGTTCTCCGCCACATCACGCAGCAGGCGCCGCATGATCTTGCCGGACCGCGTCTTGGGCAGTTCCGACACGATCATGATCTGGCGCGGCTTCGCGATCGGTCCGATCTCGTGCGCCACGTGATTGCGCAGCTCGGCGATGTACGCGCTGCCGTCTGCCCCCTCCTCGACGCCTCCGCGCAGGATGACGAAGGCCACGATCCCCTGGCCGGTCACGTCGTCGGCGGCGCCGACGACGGCGGCCTCCGCCACGGTGGGGTGCGACACGAGGGCCGACTCCACCTCGGTGGTCGAGATGCGGTGCCCGGAGATGTTCATGACGTCATCGACGCGACCGAGCAGCCAGAGGGCGCCATCGAAATCGATCTTGGCGCCGTCGCCGGCGAAGTAGTACTGCGGCCAGCGCGACCAGTAGGTGTCGACGTACCTCTCGTTGTCCCCCCAGATGCCGCGGAGCATCGACGGCCACGGCTCGGTCAAGACGAGGTAGCCGCCGTGACCGAGGTCCACCGGTCGACCCTCATCGTCGACGACCGCGGCGCCGATGCCGGGGAGCGGGCGCATGGCCGAGCCGGGCTTCGCGGCGGTCACGCCGGGGAGCGGGCTGATCATGATGGCGCCGGTCTCGGTCTGCCACCACGTGTCGACGATGGGGCAATCGTCTCCGCCGATGACATCGCGGTACCACATCCACGCCTCGGGATTGATCGGCTCGCCGACGGTGCCGAGCAGGCGCAGCGAGGACAGATCATGCTGCTGCGGATACTCCTTCCCCCACTTCATGAAGGTGCGGATGGCGGTGGGCGCCGTGTAGAAGATCGTGACGCCGTACTTCTCGACGATCTCCCAGAAGCGGCCCTTGTGGGGTGTGTCGGGCGTGCCCTCGTAGATCACCTGCGTGACGCGATTGGAGAGCGGCCCGTAGACGATGTAGCTGTGGCCGGTCACCCAGCCGATATCGGCGGTGCACCAGTAGACGTCGGTATCGGGCTTGAGGTCGAAGACGTTCCAGTGCGTGAAGGACGCCTGGGTGAGGTAGCCCCCGCTGGTGTGCAGGATGCCCTTGGGCTTCCCAGTCGTGCCCGACGTGTAGAGGATGAAGAGCGGGTGCTCGCTGTCGAAGGCCTCGGGTCGGTGGACATCGGACTGACGGTCGACGATGTCGTGCCACCACACATCGCGGCCGCCTCGCATCACCACGTCTCCGCCGGTGCGACGCACCACCAGCACGTGCTCGACGCTGGGGGTGTGCTCGATCGCCTCGTCGACGGCAGGCTTCAGCGGCATGGGAGCCCCTCGGCGGTTCTGGCCATCAGCGGTGATCACCAGCTTTGCCTGTGCGTCATCGATGCGCGACCGCAAGGCCTCTGCGGAGAAGCCCGCAAAGACGACGGAGTGCGGTGCTCCGATCCGCGCGCACGCGAGCATGGCCACGACGGCCTCGGGAATCATCGGCATGTAGATCGCGACGCGATCGCCGGCCGTCACGCCCAGCTCAGTGAGTGCGTGGGCAGCCTTGCTCACCTCGCGCTGCAGCTCGGCGTAGGTGATGTCCCGTGTGTCTCCCGGCTCGCCCTCGAAGTGCAGGGCCACCTGCTCGCCGTGACCGGACTCCACGTGTCGGTCCACGCAGTTGTAGGCGACGTTGAGCTTGCCGTCGACGAACCACTGCGCGAAGGGCGCGTTGCTCCAGTCGAGCACCTCGGTCCACGGCTCGACCCAGTCCAGTCGACGGGCCTGCTCAGCCCAAAAGCCCAGGCGATCGGCCGCGGCCTCGTCGTACATCGATGCCTGGGCGTTGGCCTGGGCGGCGAACTCCGGGCTGGGCGGGAAGGACCGGTCCTCCTGCAGCAGGTTGGCCAGGGCGTCGTCCGACACGTCTCCTCCTCTAGGCACGGGCTCTGGACACGGGCGCCAGGGCACGGGCGCACCCCGCGGTGCACCGCCTGTGACATGGGCCACGGTAGTCGTCGCAGGAGGGGCGCGAGGGGGCTCTGACCGACACGGTGGCGGGCCGATCCGCCGGCCCCGCGCGTCACGGGGAGCCTCGGGAGGCCCCCATGCGTCAGGATGGGGAGGTCGGTGCCCCCGACCGATAGCCCCTGGAGGTCTGCGTGCGTCCCCGCGTGCTCGTCCCACTGCTGCTCGCGCTCGCTGCCGCCCTCGGCCTGGTCGTCGGTGCCGTGCTGCCGGGATCGCCGTCGACCCCGACCGCGGACTCCTCGACGCCTGCCCCTGCGGACTCGACGGAGGGGGGCGACCCTGCGTCGCCGACAGCCGTGCCGCTGCCGACCGACTCCTCGTCGTCGGCGGCCGTAGGCGAGGTCATGGGGGAGGGCGGCGGTGTCTCCGCCGTCAACCTGCCGCAGCCGGACTTCCCCGTGGAGAAGCTTGCCCCCGGTGAGAAGCCGCCGCAGTTCGTCACGATCTCCTTCGACGGCTCCTGCAGCCTCGACATCATGCGCCACTACCTCGAGACGGCGGAGCAGGCTGACGCCTTCTTCACGTTCTTCGTCTCCGGCCTGTGCCTGCTGCCCGAGGACAATCGCTTCGTCTACCAGACACCGGGTCGCGAGGCGGGCTCCAGCGCGATCGGCTTCGCCAGTGACTCCCAGGAGATCGTCGGACGCGTCGCCAACTACAAGGAGGCCTACGAGCGCGGGCACGAGATCGGCACGCACTTCCTGGGTCACTGGTGCGAGCCGAACGATGGCGCCGTCAACTCCTGGGGGACTGCCGAGTGGCAGAGCGAATTCGCCCAGGACGTCGGCATGATGGACAACTGGGCCGCCAATAGCGGTGTGACCGACCCCATTCCCCTGCCCTTCAACCACAGCGTGATCCAGGGAGCCCGCACGCCGTGCCTCGAGGGCCAGCGCGATGTGATGTACCCGATCTTCGCCGAGAACGGCTTCACCTACGACGCGTCCAACCCCGGGATGCTCCAGTGGCCGATCAAGAACGAGTACGGCCTGTGGGACTTCCCGCTACAGACGATGAAGGTCGTCGGCTACGACCGGTCCAACCTGTCGATGGACTACAACTTCCTCTGCGCTCAGAACGACTGTCAGCAGCAGGCCGACCAGGCCACCTGCGATCGCATCGAGCAGTCCACCTACGACTCGCTCATGGCGGTGACGGATGCGCTCTACAACGGCAATCGCGCGCCCTTCTTCTTTGGCAATCACTTCAACACCTGGGTCTGCGGTGCCTACCAGAACGCGATCACGCGCTATGTCCTCGACGCGTCGGCGAAGTACCCCGACCTGCAGTTCGTCTCCAACGCCCAGCTCGTGAAGTGGCTCGAGGCGCAGGACCCCGCCGTCCTGCAGCAGCTCGTGGCCCAGGGGGTGCAGAGCTACTGAGCGATCCCCTGGCCACCCTCGCCGGGCTGCCGGGCGTCGGCGAGGCCTGCGACGCGGCCCGGGCCGAGGTCGACCGTCTCCTATGGGATCGCGGTGTGCGCTCGCGTGCCGCCGAGATCGCTGCCGCCTCCGCGCTCCACGGCGCGCGCGACTCGGCCGCCCTCGAGGGGGCTGACGTCACCCTCGACCTCGTGCGCGCGGGGCTGGATGACTCCCCTCTCGGCCGAGCAGTCGCGGCGTCCGTGGCGGTGACCTCCGCCATTCCGGGGCAGGTCGACACCTGGCAGCTGGCTCCCCTGCAGGTCCTCGCACACCTGCATGCGCTGGCAGCGCGCGGCTTCGAGGATGACGAGAGCTTGGGCCGACCCCGCCAGCACGACGAGGTGGTGGACGCGCTGCACACGGGAACGCCACTGCCGTGGACGCAGGTGTCCCCGCGCCTGACTGGACTCGCTGATCTGCTCACGCATCCGACCGCAGCGCCGGCAGTGCTCGTCGCGGCCATCGCGCACGGTGAACTGATGGCCGTGCAGCCCTTCCGCTGGGGATCGGGGCTGATCGCGCGGGCTTCCGTGCGTCTGGTGCTCGCCGGTCGCGGCGTCGATCCTGACCTGCTGGGCTGCCCGGAGGCGGGCATGCTCTCGCTCGGTCGCAGCTCCTATGTCGCGGCCCTGCGGGCCTATCGCACCGGTGAGCCGTCAGGGGTCGCCGAGTGGATCCGCTGGAACGCATCGGCGATCGGGTTCGGCGCCTCCGCTGAAGCGCCCCACCGCTAGCCGGCAGGTTGTGGCGCTAGCCGGACGGTCTTGGCGCGACCTCGGCTAGATCGACGCCGTCATTGCGCAATGCACCGGCCATTCCAGCCGACACGCCCTCGGGGACCCGCAGGTCGAGCACCCACGGGAAGGCCCGCCCGCCGACGACGTCGAAGATTCGGACCTGCACGGTGGGCGACTCGACCGCCTCGGCTTCAGCAGGGGAGATGAGCCAGCGCAGGCGCGCCGTCGCCGCGCCTGGCTCGATCGTCGCCTCCTGAGCGCTGCCTCCGCGGAAGCCGACCGAGTCGCGCGGCTGGAGCACCACTCGGTCCCCGAGTGTCGCGATGCGCGCGCGCATGACGAGCGTCCTGTCCCGGAAGAAGACATCCACGCGCACGGAGTGGGTCGAGAGAGCAGGCGCTGACTCGCCGGATGGGCACAGCGATCCCAGAGCCTCCGCGAGCCTGCGTGCCGCGTCAGGAGCGAGGGGAACCGCTGTTCCGTCGCCATCGACGAGCGGAGACGCGGGGGAGTCGAGCGAACCGCAGTCGGCGGGCATCACCACGACGTCGATCTCGGCCTCATCACCTGCCGGGATCACCACCGCCGGGGCGCCGTCGGCGACGTATGCGCCGGTATCGCCGGCTGAGTCCGCCCGGGTGGAGCGCTGCGGGTCCCCGGTGACGGTGATGCGCAGGCGCAGCGCGCCGACCACGACGTCTCGCGGCCAGTCGTCCGGCAGGTCGTCTTCGGTGAGGGAGAAGGGGCCGATGGGCTCGATGTCGATGATCTGCAGTTGCTCGGGACCCGTTGCCGCCGTTACCCACCACTGAACTGCGCCCACGCCGACGGCGACAGCGAGGAGGGCAGTGACCACGCCTGCCACGACACGCAGGCCGCGACGCGTGCCGGCCTCTCCCGGAAGCTCCGGCGATCCTGCCTCGAGGACGTCCATCGCCACTACCGAATCGAGGTGGTGAGCGGTGTCATCTCGGGCAGGTCGTCCGTGATGGGGATGCGGACGATCCACGGGTACGCCGTGCCGCTGCGGACGACGAAGACCTGCGTGTAGGCCATGGGCACATCGCCTGCTTGCTCCGTGCGCGGCGACACAAGCCACAGCAGCGGGATGCCTTCGCCCCTGCGTCGGTCTGCGGCGCCGAGACCGCGCAGTCCAGGGCCGTCGAGCGGAGTGAGCACGAGGCGGTCGGCGTCGGCGACGACGTCGACGACGAGCCCGATCGTCTCCAGCGGCGGCTCACCACCGCGACGGGCGGCAGTGACGGTGATAGCGGGTGCCCGCCCCGCGCTCTGGCATGACTGCGCGAGCGCCTCGCCGAGCGCGGTGCGAGCCTCCGCGGAGAGTGGCACGACCGCGCCGTCGGTCGTCGTGAGCAGTTCGATGCCGAAGGCCCGGCCCCACCGGTAGCCGGCCTCGTCGAGGTTGGTGCCCTCGCGAGCGAGGGCACAGTCGACCGGGGCCACGGTGAGGTCGATGTCAGCGAAGGCTCCGCGGCCGATCGTCACCGCGGGCCCCTGCTCGACGTAGACGATCGAGTCGCTGGGCGATGCGGTCACCTCGACCGATTCGTCGGGATCGCCTCCCACGCGCAGACGCAGGGCGATCCCCGGCAGCGCTGTCCCCGCCGGCGTCGACAGTCCGCCCACGGGGGGCTCGGCCACGACGGTCACCCGCTCTGGCCGGGCGACGCTCATGCTGGTGATCACCAGGGCATCCGAGACGGGAGGGCGGCCTGTCCACCACGCCAGTCCCCCGGCGATGGCGGCGAGCGCGAGTCCGAACGCGATCACGACGGTGACGACGAGCGTGGTGGTCCGTCTTCCCCGAGAGGGAGCGGGGCCGTGATCGAGAATCTCGCCCCCCGCGAAACCCGCCATGGGGGCAGGCTAGGTCGATTCGGTCGTGGGCGCCTTCCGGATGAGGATCGCCTTGACGCCGAGGGCGAGGAGCAGCCCTACGACGGTCGCGATGACCGTGAACACCACGCGATCCTCGGCGACGGACATCGCATCGATCCCGGAGGCGTTGAGCAGGATCACGGCCGGGGTGAGGACGGTCATGTACTCCCAGTAGGGCCGCTTCAGGGCGAAGCGCACGGAGAACGCTGCGAAGAGCAACAGGCCGCCGACGACGAGGGCGAAGGTGGATTCCACGTGCGCCAGGATGAGGACAAGTGCGATCACGCCGCCAAGCAGCGTGCCACCCAGGCGCTGCAGTGACTTGGTGAAGGTGTCGTGCGGACTCGGCTGGAGCACGACGATGAGCGTGAGCAGCAGCCAAGCGCCCTGGTGGTACTTCGCGTAGGTGAGGACCGCCCAGGCGGCGATGCCGACGACGACGGCCATGAGGACCGCGTAGGCGATCGCCGCGCGTGTCCCTAGGCAGACGCGCTCCGGCGTATTGCGCGGCCGCCCGAGGAGCAGTCGCGCGCTGGCCGTCGCCCACAGTCCGCCGAGGACGAGTGCGACGCCGGTGAGCACGGCGGCAGGAGTCGTCGACATGCCGTCGACGGTCGGGGGCGCGGCGAGCACGAAGCTGAGGAAGATGGGGACCATGAGCACCGGGCTGTGCAGGCCGCGCTTGGAAGCTAGCGCGCACGCGCCGGTGAGGAGCCCGAAGAACACCGCTCCGGCAATCGGGTAGGGATTGAGGAGTGCGCAGATGACACCGGCCGCTCCGGCGAGGACGGACAGCATCACCGCGAGGCGCAGGTCGTAGAAGGCCGCCCCGATGGCGACGACTCCGCCGTAGACGAAGGCGGATGCCAGGCCGAACTGACCGCTGATGCCGAGCAGCACGGGCGGCGACATCAGGGCGATGGTGAGTAGCCCGATGAGCAGCAGGCGCTGGCCGCGCGTGGCCGTGGCCATCAGGCCATCCGACGGTGCCGGGCGTACCAGGCGATCCCGAGGGCGGCGGCGCTCACTGCCGCGGCCGCCGCGCCGGCGGCGACCGCCTGCCGCTTCTCCCATGCCAGCCTGCTGCGCATGGAGACCGGTCGCGCGAAGTCGACGACGGGCCACCCGCGCTCGGTCGCGACGCGGCGCAGCTCGGCATCCGGATTGACAGCCGTGGGGTGGCCGACGATGTCGAGCATGGGCAGGTCGGTCACCGAGTCGGTGTAGGCGTAGGACTGTCCGAGGTCGTATCCACGTTCCTCAGCCAGGTCGCGCATGGCCTGCGCCTTGCCCTCGCCGTAGGCGTAGAAGAGGATCTCGCCGGTGTAGCGACCGTCCTCGACGACGAGTTGCGTGCCGATCGCGACATCGACACCAAGTCGCTCGCCGATCGGCTCCACGACCTCGGTGCCGGACGAGGAGATGATGACGATGTCGCGGCCAGCGGCACGATGCTCCTCGATGAGTGCCACCGCCTCGTCGTACACGGCCGGGTCGATGATGACGTCGATTGTCTCGGCCACGATCTCCCGGACCTTCGCCACATCCCACCCCGTCACGAGGTCGGACATGTAGCGGCGCATCGTCTCCATCTGGTCATGGTCGGCACCGGAGGCAAGGAAGATGAACTGCGCGTAGGCGCTTCGGATCACGTCACTGCGCCCGATGAGGCCGCCGCGGTAGAAGGGCCGGGCGAAGGCCAGTGCACTGGACGTCGCGAGGATCGTCTTGTCCAGGTCGAAGAACGCCGCGGCGCGCGTCACAGGTGCACGCTACCCCCGGCACCCTCTGTCCCCAGGGAGACGGCGGCCCGATTGTCCCCAGGCCGGACCGCGGTCATGCCGAGAGCGGGCAGGCTCGTCCAGCCTCCCGGCATGACCGACGCCCCCAGGCCCCTGCTCATCACCGCCGATCCGCTCCTTCTCGACGACGTCGTGCGACTCGCCGCCGCTGCCGGCGCCGAGATGACCGTCCGAGAGGCGCCCTCGGCCTCCGCGTGGTCTCGTGCCCCCATCGTCCTCGTCGGCGACGACGTGCTGGATGCTGCTCTGTCCCGCGCGCTCCCGCGACGTGACGGCGTCATCATCGTGCGGCGCGGCGCCGGGTGCTTCGACGATCCGACGCCCGCGGCCACCTGGCAGGGAGCCGTCGCTCTCGGTGCTGAGCACGTCGCCGAACTGCCGGAGGCAGGGCGATGGGTGGTGGATCGGCTCGCGCAGTCCGCCGATGTGATGCTGGCCGGCGGCCCGGTGATCTCCTGCGTTCCCGGAGTAGGCGGAGCCGGGGCGACCACGCTTGCGGCCATCCTCGCGCGCGAGGCGCGCGGGCTCCTGGTCGACATCGATCCCTACGGTCCTGCCATCCCCGTCGACGGCGGGGTCCGCTGGCCCGATCTCGCCGACACCCGCGGGCGCATACCGCCCGGCTCGCTGCGCTCGGCACTCCCGAGCGTTCATGGCGCTCACGTCCTCACCGGCACTGCGGAGACCCGGTACGCCGTGCCGGGCGATGCGCTTGCGTCGATCCTCGAGTCGGGGGCCCGCGGCTTCGCCTGCACCGTGGTGGACACGCCCCGCTGTGACAGCGACGCGACGCGGATCGCCTGGGCGCGCAGTGACGCGGTCGTCATCGTCATCGGCCCGCACCCTGCCAGCGCGGCACGCGTGCCCGCACTCATCGACGGCATCCAAGAGGTGTGCACGCAGGTCTGCGTCATGGCTCGCACCAGCCCGCGCGACTCGGGGATCTGGTGCGCCGCTGAGGCAGCGCAGTGGCAGGTGCCCGTGCTCCCGGCGTTCCGCCACGAGCGTGTCCTCGCGCCAGGCGACCACGCCTTCCTCACTCCGCGCTCCACCGCTCGTCGCTTCGCACGGGAGATCCTCAGCCTGCTCGCTCCGGGCGCACTGTCGTGACCGCTGCCCTCGTCGAGCGTGTGCGCCGCAGACTCGTCGATGACGGGATCACGCGGGTGCCCGACTCCGCACGCGTCGCGGCCGCGCTGCGCGACGAGGGTCTCGTGCTGGGGGATGAGGCGCTCTTGGAACTCGTCGGCTCGCTGCGCGACGAACTCGGCGGGCTCGGGCCCTTGCAGCCGCTGCTCCTGGACCACAGAGTCACCGACATCCTCGTCAACGGGCCGAGCGAGGTGTGGATCGATCGCGGTCGTGGACTGGAGCGCGCCGGCGTCCGCTTCCCCGACGCCACCTCCGTCGTCCGCCTTGCCCAGCGGCTTGCCTCGCTCGCGGGACGGCGCCTGGACGAGGCCTCCCCGTACGTCGATGCACGCCTTGCGGACGGCACCCGGCTCCACGCGGTCATCCCGCCCATCTCGTCCGGTGGCGCGCTCATCTCACTGCGTATCCCGCATCGCGAGGGCTTCGACCTCGACGATCTGATCCGACTCGGCACGGTCGATGAGTGGGGTGCCCAGTGGCTGCGCGCGATGGTCGATGCTCGCCTGGCCTTCCTCGTCACCGGTGGCACGGGCTCGGGCAAGACCACCCTGCTCGCGACACTGCTCGAGCTGGTCGATCCCTCGCAGCGCATCCTGATCGTGGAGGACTCCGCCGAACTGCGGCCCCGACACCCGCACCTGGTGCGCCTGGAGGCGCGACCACCCAACCTCGAGGGCGCAGGTCAGGTGACGCTGCGCGACCTTGTGCGACAGGCGCTGCGGATGCGGCCGGATCGCGTCGTCGTCGGTGAGGTGCGGGGTGCGGAGGTCGTGGATCTCCTTGCGGCCATGAACACCGGCCATGAAGGCGGCTGCGGCACCGTGCATGCCAACTCGCCCGCCGACGTGCCAGCGCGCCTCGAGGCTCTCGGTCTCATGGCGGGACTGCCCCGAGATGCGGTCCATGCCCTCATCGCGGCCGGGGTGCACGCGGTCATCCATCTCCAGCGCTCCCCTCGCACGGTGAGCGAGGTGCACCTGATCCGCAGCGAGAGCGGCGTTGCGGTCACGCTGCCGGCGCTCGTGCGTCGTGGAGAGCGGCTCGTGGCGGCCGATGCTGCCGGCGAGCTCGCATGCGTATTGCGCGCAGCGGGCGCGGAGGTGCCCTCGTGACGCTCATCCTCGCTGCTGCTTGCGCGGGGATTGCGGGGTGGCTCGCCATGCGCCCACCGCTGTCGCCGCTCCCGGTCGGTCGGCTTGTCTCACGAGGAGCGTCACTCGCCCAGCGGCGCCTGCTCGCGCGTCGGCGGGGCGCGCAGCAGCGCCTCGCGACCCGCGAGGTGCTCGCTGAAGTGGTGGCTGATGTGCGGGCCGGCCAGCCTCCTGAGCGTGCACTGAGCAGGGCGCTCGCCGACCGGGATCCGGCCCTCGCCCCGCGCGCGCTGGCCGCTGCTCGGTGGGGCGGCGATGTCGCCGCCGCGCTGCGCGAGGACTCCCGGGGATCAGCGCAGCCGATCCTGTCTGCGGCTGCGGCGTGCTGGAGCGTGGCGTCGCTGCACGGGGCCGGTCTCGCGGAGGCGCTCGATCGAGTCGTCGCGCAGGAGCGACGCGCGGAGGAAGTGAGACGTGAGCTCCAGGCGCATCTCGCTGCTCCTCGCGCCACTGCGCGCATGCTCGCCCTGCTGCCCTTCGTCGGCCTTCTCCTCGGCTTGGCGATCGGCGGCGACCCGCTGGGCTGGCTCCTCGGCACTTCGCTCGGATGGGTCTGCCTCGTGACGGGGCTGCTGCTCATCGCTGCAGGCCTTGGCTGGGCCGCGCGCATCGTGGCGCGCACGGAGCGACTCCTGTGATCGTCATCGCCGCGGCGGCCGCAGCCATGTCTGCGTGGCTCGTGGTGCGTCCGGGTCACCGGCGACCAGTCTCCGCACGCGCGCTCTCACCACGCACCGCCATCAGGCTCGCATGTGCCTGCGCGGGCGTGGTGACATCCCTGCTCGTCGGCGGCGTGGTCGGCATAGCCGCGGGCGCTGCGGTCGCGCTCCTGGGACCGCGCCTGCTGGCCCGCCTGGAGTCCGGTGCGCAGCGCCGACGGCGCGAGGCGCTCGAGCGCCAGGCCCCCTCGGCGGCCGACCTGCTCGCCGCATGTGTCTCTGCGGGAGCCACACCCGCCGATGCGGCGCGCGCTGTCGCCCAGGCCCTCGGCGAGCCGATCGCGGCATCGCTCCAGCGCCTCACCGGCGCTCTCGATCTCGGTGCTGCGCCGGCCAGCGCGTGGTCCGCCCTGGCGGCCGACGCTGCGTTGCGGCCCATCGCTCGGGCCGCGGCGCGATCCGCGGAGACGGGCGCACCACTGGCCGCGCTCTTGGCAGCCGTCGCTGACGATCAGCGCGACGAGGCACGCGCACGTGCGGAGGCGACGGCCCGGGCCGCCGGCGTCCGATCGGTGGCGCCTCTCGCGGCGTGCTTCTTGCCGGCCTTCCTGCTCCTGGGCATCGTCCCGGTCGTGGCAAGCCTTGCGCTGCCCCTCCTGCAGTGATGCGTGATCACAGGGCCGAGCGGTGCGATCGCAACCGGACGATGACGGCGACCGCGACTGCGGAGGCGACGAATACGCCCGCGCCGATGGCGAGAGCAGCCACCGCGAGGCTGCCCACCCGGTCGACAGGCTCGAGTGCAGCGGCTACCGGGGATGGTGATGCGGCCTGTGATGGGTCGGCCCGCGGTGCTGCCGGGTCCGTCTGCGCCGCGGAGGCGGCGGGCGTGGGGGAGGCCAGCGGCTCGGCTGTCTGCGCGGGGGCGCCGACGGGCACCAGGAGCAGGCGATCATCACCCTCGCTCGCGATGATGAGCGCTGCTCCATCGGGGGTCCAGGTCATCGCCTCGCCCTGCACCTGCTCGGGCAGCGGCATGCGCGTGACGAGGATCCCCGGCGGTGTCCCGTCGTAGATGCGCACCTCGGAGTAGTCGCGCACGGCGTACCCACCACCGGGACGCATCGCGGCGTCCGTGACGAGCGCCTCCTGCGTGCCGATGTCGCGTGCGCGCGCCGTGCGATCGGCGCGCAGCGGGTGAGGCAACTCCCAGACGGTGCCTGAGATGAGGCCCTTGCCGATGAGCCAGAGGCGGTCGCCATCGGCGAGCAGGGCCTCGGAGTCCTGCGGGCGCTCCAGCAGCACCCGGTAGGTCACGGCGTCGGCCTCGCGACTGCGCAGCTGCGTCGGCTCAGGTATCTGATGGATCTCGATGAATCGTCGTTGCGCAGTGTTGTCGCCGATGTCCCCCCACCACAGTGCCGGCGCCCCCGTCGGCCCTGTGCCGGTAGCGATCGCCTCAGGGTCCTGCGCCTTGACTCCGCGCACGCGCAGGACGGCGCGGATCTCGCAGTTGTCGATGTCGAGGGCGTAGAGGCGAGGACCGCCGCCGGAGTCGTTGTGCGCCCACACGATGCCCTCGTGCAGCGAGGAGTACGTCAGGCCGCTGATCTCGGCGAGCCGCTCGCCATCGAAGCGGCACAGCTCCGTGACCTCGGCCTGTGCCGTGCCCGATGCCGCGCTGAGCGCGCCGAACCCGATCAACGATGCGATGCCGATGCGCAGCCCCCGTCTCACCGTCACAGGGTACGAAGTTGTTCATCCCCAGCGAACCCCCGCATCACCCCTCCACAGGTCAATCCGCATCCCTGGGGCAATGACCGGCGAGGGCGCACGGTGACGACGCGATCCACCGGGTCGCACGCACCGGCCGTCTCGCCGGCAGCACTGGAGGCAGTCATGACCACACCGGCAGTGAAGACCCGAGTCATCACCGGCGCCCTCGCCCGCATCCGCCGAGAGGACGCAGGGATGACCACCGTCGAGTACGCCGTCGGCACCGTCGCCGCGGCGGGCTTCGGCGGCCTGCTCATCAAGCTGCTCATGTCCGACGAGGCTCGCAACCTCATCTGGGGACTCATCACCAACGCGCTGTCCGCCCTCTTCGGATAGTCGCGATGCACCTGGATTCCCTTCCCTTCCCTCCGCGGAGCTCCGATCGGGGCAGTGTCGTCGTGGAGGCAGCGCTGGTGATCCCGGTGCTCGTGACCGTCACGGTGCTGCTCGTCTGGGTGGCGTCGCTCGGCGCGACCTATGTCCGCCTTCTCGACGTCGCCCAGACGGCAGCACGCCAGGCGTCCCGTGGAGTGATCGACGCCGCATCGGACTCGAGCGCCGACGTGACCCTCACCGAGCACGATGGGCTCATCCGCGCGGAGGCGAGCCAGACGGTGGCCCCTCCCCTCCTCGGTTTCGCTGACTGGGGAGTCACCGTCCGCGCTGAAGCCCACGCGGTCCCTGAGTGGAGCATCGTGGACGATCCGGGCGGCATGCCGTGAGCGCGCGCAGGTGGGGCGACGACCGCGGGGTCGGGACGGTGCTGGGACTGGCTCTCGGCATCGCCCTGCTCGCGGGGGGCGCCGTCATCACGGGCCTGGTGTCGATCAGCGTGGGCCACCAGCGAGCTGCCGTCGCCGCTGACCTGGCAGCCCTGGCGGCTGCCGCTCACGGGTGCGCGGATGCCGAACGCGTTGCCTTGGCGCAGGGGGCCCTGACGGTGTCCTGCGACGTCGACGGTACCGACGTTGTCGTCGCCGTCGCGATGCCCCCACCGGAGTTCCTCTCGCGTCTTGCCCGCTGGGCCGGTCACGAGGCACCCGTCCTGGTGAGTGCGTCGCGCGCAGGCGTCGCGGAGCACGGCTAGCCCTGCCTGCGCCTTCAGACGGGCGGCGATCCGGACAGCAGCGCATCGAGCAGCAGCACGGCACCACGCTTGTCCAGCGGCTCATTGCCGTTGCCGCACTTCGGGGACTGCACGCACGACGGGCAACCGGTGTCGCATGGGCACGCCGCGATGTGGTCGCGTGTGGCCTGCCACCACTGCCGGGCCGCCTCGAATCCGCGGTCGGCAAAGCCTGCCCCGCCCGGATGACCGTCGTAGACGACGACCGTGCACCGGCCGGTGTCGGGATGCATCGTCGTGGAGACCCCGCCGATGTCCCAGCGGTCGCACGTGGCGATGAGCGGCATGAGCCCGATGGCCGCGTGCTCCGCGGCATGGGCTGCCCCACCGAGGTCGATCCCCGCGTCGACGAGTGCGGACGCCTGCTCGTCGCTCACGGTCCACCAGGTGCCGCGCGTGCGCAGGGTCCGCTCGGGCATGTCGAGCGGCTCTCGACCGAGGAGCTCTCCACTGCCGATGCGTCGACGCGCGTAGCCGACCACCTGCGAGGTGACCTCGACCTCGCCGATGGCGATGTCTGCCGCGCCCCACGCCGTGCTCCGGTCGACGCCGAGGATCCGGTAGTCGGCGATCTCCTCCGCCGTCGTGGTGTGGTCGACCTCCTCGATTCGCACGATGGCGACGGACTCCTCCAGGTCGAGTGCGGTGACGACATGGCTGATGCCCTGGTGGAGGTAGACGGCACCGGGATGCGCGGTGGCGGGCGCCCGCGCAGCGTCGACCGTGCCGAGGAGCCGACCCGTCTCCTCCTCGACCAAGCGAATGGGGGACGCGGCATCCCCGCGCAGATCGACACGTTCGACGGCCGAGCCGCGCTGGGTCCAGAAGTAGCCGGTACGCCGCTTGCGCAAGGTGCCCGCGCTCGCCAGCTCGGCCAGCCGTGCGGGGGCCGTGGGGCCGAACCACTCGGTGGCGTCGTCGTCGGTGAGCGGATGCTCCGCGGCAGCGGCGGCCAGGTGCGGTCGGAGGACGTGCGGGTTCGCCGGATCCAGGACGACCGATTCCACCGGCTGGTCGAAGACGACGCTGGGATGCTCGAGCACGTAGCGGTCGAGCGGGTCCTCGCGTACGACGAGCAGGGCGAGCGCCTCATCCTCCCCGCGCCCGGCCCGCCCCCACTGCTGCCACAGGGACGCGCGTGTACCCGGCCACCCGGCGACCACGACCGCGTCGAGCCCGCTGATGTCGATGCCCAGCTCGAGCGCATTGGTCGTCGCGACCGCGCGCAGCCGGCCGTCACGCAGGTCGGCCTCGAGTGCGCGTCGTTCCTCTGCCAGATAGCCCCCGCGGTAGGCGGCAACGGAGGTGGCAAGTCCGGGATCCGCTTCCGCGAGGTCCTCGCGGGCGCGCTGCGCGACGACCTCGGCGCCGCGCCGCGAGCGCACGAAGGCGAGCGTGCGCCGGCCCTCGCTCGTCAGGTCCGCCAGGATGTCGGCCGTCTCCGAGAGCGTCGACCTGCGTGGCGCCAGTGAGCCGGTCTCGTGCTCTGAGATCCCCGGTGCCTCGGGCGGCTCCCACAGCACCGCCGTGACCGCTGCGTGCGCGGAACCGTCGACGTCGATCGCCGTGACGGGCCCCCCGATGAGGCGCGCGGCGGCCTCGCCCGGGGCCGCCATGGTGGCCGACGCGCAGATGACCACGGGGTCGCTCCCGTGCAGGGACGCGAGGCGACGCAGCCGCCGGATGACCATCGCCACGTGCGAGCCGAACATCCCGCGGTAGTGGTGCGCCTCGTCCACCAGGATGAAGCTCAGGTGGCGCAGCACGCGTGACCAGGATGTCGCGCGCGGCAGCAGCGAGCGGTGCACCAGGTCAGGGTTGGTGAGGATGAAGTTGGCATGCGCGCGCACCCACGTGCGCTCGTCCGCGGGAGTGTCTCCGTCGTAGGCCGCAGCCCGCACACCGGGTACGTCGAGTTCGGTCAGGGCGGCGAGCTGGTCGTGCGCGAGCGCCTTGGTGGGGGAGAGATAGAGGACGCAGGCCTTGTCGTCGGCGAGGAGCGCGGACAGGCTGGGCAGCCACATCGACAGCGACTTGCCCGACGACGTGCCGGTGGCGACCACGACGTGCTCGCCGCGCCCGGCGGCCGCCGCCGCGTCCGCCTGATGGGACCACGGAGCCTCGATGCCGCGCGCAGCCAGGCGTTCGAGCAGTGCGGCGGGCGTGCGCTCGGGCCACTCGCCCCGCGTGCCCGGGCGGGCGGGGATGCGGCGGACCACCCTTCGGCCGGCGGCTCGGGCGCCCAGCGCTCCCAGAGCGCCTGCCGCGTCGTCGTCCATGTCGGGATCATCATGTCCCCCCGCCCTGACGGGCCTGCCGACCCTGCGTAAGATCCCGGGGAGTTTCGGCCCGTTACACGGGCCGTTCCTGATACCGGGGGGCCACACCCGCCCGGACGCGTCCACCAGGGAGTCCCATGACCACCGCTGCCGCCGCGATCGACCTGACCGGCACCAACTTCATCACGGTCGTCGTCGTCGCCGTCATCGCCGTACTCGCCCTGCTCGTCGCCTTCGTGCTCGTGCGCGAAGTGCTGTCGGCCAGTGAGGGCACCTCGCGCATGAAGGAGATCGCCGCGGCGGTCCAGGAGGGAGCGGCCGCCTATCTCAATCGCCAGTTCAAGACGCTGGCGATCTTCGCGGTCATCGTCTTCTTCGTCCTCTTCCTGCTGCCCGCGGAGACGACGAACGAGCGCATTGGCCGCTCGATCTTCTTCCTCGTGGGAGCGCTCTTCTCCGCCATCACCGGCTACATGGGCATGTGGCTGGCCGTGCGCGGCAACGTGCGCGTGGCGGCAGCCGCCAACGACTCCGGCGAGCAGAAGGCCATGAAGATCGCTTTCCGCACGGGTGGCGTGGCCGGCATGTTCACGGTCGGCCTGGGCCTGCTGGGCGCAGCGATTGTCGTCCTGGTCTACAAGGGCGAGGCACCCAAGGTCCTCGAGGGCTTCGGCTTCGGTGCCGCGCTCCTCGCCATGTTCATGCGCGTCGGCGGCGGCATCTTCACGAAGGCCGCCGACGTCGGCGCCGACCTCGTGGGCAAGGTCGAGCAGGGCATCCCCGAGGACGACCCCCGCAATGCCGCGACGATCGCCGACAACGTCGGGGACAACGTCGGCGACTGCGCGGGCATGGCCGCCGACCTCTTCGAGTCCTACGCCGTGACCCTGGTCGCGGCCCTGATCCTCGGCAAGGCGGCCTTCGGTGAGCTCGGCCTCGTGCTGCCGCTGGTCATCCCCGCCATCGGCGTCATCACCGCCGTCATCGGCATCTTCGCCGTCTCGCCCCGCGCCTCGGACCGCTCGGGCATGAGCGCCATCAATCGCGGCTTCTTCATCTCCGCGGTGATATCGGCGGTCCTGGTGATCGCGGCGATCTTCGTCTTCGTCCCGGCGTCGTGGACCGAGATCACCTCGCTCGGCGGTCTCGCTGCCGAGACGCTCGGCGAGGGCGACCCGATCGACCCGCGCTTCTACGTCATCGGCTCGGTCTTCATCGGCATCATCCTGGCCGCGGTGATCCAGCAGCTCACGGCGTACTTCACCGAGACCAACCGCCGTCCGGTCGACGATGTCGCCAAGAGCTCGCTCACCGGTCCTGCCACCGTCATCCTGTCCGGCATCTCGCTCGGCCTGGAGTCGGCGGTCTACTCCGCGCTCATCATCGGCGCGGCGGTCTACGGCGCCTACATCCTCGGCGGCGGTGTCGTGATCCTCGGCCTCTTCGCCATCGCGCTCGCCGGCACCGGCCTGCTCACCACGGTCGGCGTCATCGTCTCCATGGACACCTTCGGGCCGGTCTCCGACAACGCCCAGGGCATCGCGGAGATGTCCGGGGATGTCGAGGGCGAGGGTGCCGCGGTGCTCACCCGCCTCGACGCGGTCGGCAACTCAACCAAGGCCATCACCAAGGGCATCGCGATCGCGACAGCCGTGCTCGCCGCGACTGCACTCTTCGGTGCCTTCCGCGACGCCGTCGTCGGCGCGACCGCCAGTGCGGGAGCATCCGCGGGTGAGTCGATCCGCAGCATCTCCGACCTTCTGCAGTACTCCGGCGTCCTTGACGTGGCCAACCCGTCCAACCTGGTCGGCCTCATCATCGGTGCGTCGGTTGTCTTCCTCTTCTCTGGCCTCGCGATCAACGCCGTGTCGCGTGCGGCTGGCGCGGTCATCTTCGAGGTGCGCCGCCAGTTCCGCGAGCATCCCGGCATCATGGAGGGCACGGAGAAGCCGGAGTACGGCAAGGTCGTCGACATCGTCACGCGCGACTCGCTGCGCGAGCTCATCACGCCCGGGCTCCTCGCCGTCCTTGCGCCGATCGCGGTCGGCTTCGGCCTCGGTGTCGGTGCGCTTGGCGCCTACCTCGCAGGCACGATCGCCACGGGTGTGCTGATGGCAGTCTTCCTCTCCAACTCCGGTGGTGCTTGGGACAACGCCAAGAAGTACGTCGAGGACGGCCACTTCGGTGGCAAGGGCTCCGAGGCGCACTCCGCGACGGTCATCGGCGACACGGTCGGCGATCCCTTCAAGGACACTGCCGGCCCGGCCATCAACCCGCTGATCAAGGTGATGAACCTCGTCGCGCTGCTCATCGCGCCCGCGGTCGTGGCTCTCAGCATCGGCGAGGGCGCCAACACCACGCTGCGCTGGGCCATCGCCATCGGGGCCACCCTCATCATCGTGGGCGCGGTGATCTTCTCGAAGCGCCGCCCGATCGCGGTCGGCGAGGAGCAGATCAGCACCCCCGCCGCCTAGGCGTCCCGTATAGCGGAACGTCCGTCCCGGTGCTCACCCCCGTAGGGGGTGGGACCGGGCGGCAGGGGTCGGCATTTGACAGCGGCACCCCCGGGCTGCGCAGACTCCCAACGGTCCCGCCAGTCCCACGGCGGAGAAGACAGGAGCGGAAGTGGCTGCGGAGCGTGTGCTCGTCATCGTCGAGTCGCCGGCGAAGGCCAAGACGATCGAGGGCTACCTCAATGGCCGGGGCGGCCGGGACTTCCGCGTCAAGGCATCCGTCGGCCACGTGCGCGACCTCGCCAGCAAGGCCTCCGAACTGCCCGAGGGCCTGCGCAAGGAGCCGTGGTCGAAGTACGCCGTCAACACCGACGAAGGCTTCACTCCCTTCTATGTCGTGCACGCCAACAAGCGATCCACCATTGCCGAGCTCAAGCAGGAGCTGAAGGGCGCCAGTGAGCTCCTGCTCGCCACGGACGAGGACCGCGAGGGCGAGGCGATCGCATGGCACCTCCTGGAGGTGCTCAAGCCCAAGGTCCCCGTGCGCCGCATGGTCTTCCACGAGATCACCGAGCACGCCATCTCGGATGCACTCGAGCAGACGCGCGAGCTCGACATGAAGCTCGTCGACGCGCAGGAGACGCGTCGCATCGTCGACCGCCTTTACGGCTACCCAGTCTCCGAGGTGCTCTGGAAGAAGATCGGGCGCGATGCGCGCTCGGCGGGGCGCGTGCAGTCCGTCGCCGTGCGCCTGGTCGTCGACCGCGAGCGCGAGCGCATCGCCTTCGTCTCCTCGTCGTACTGGGATCTGAGCGCCACCTTCGATCCGGGCGCCTTCGCCGCGCGGCTCAACACGGTCCAGGGGCAGCGCCTCGCGACCGGGCGCGATTTCGACGAGCAGGGCCGGCTCACCGGCCGCGACTGCGTAGTCCTCGATGAGTCCGGAGCCCGCACCCTCGCCGCTGCCCTCGAGGGCGTCGACTACACGGTCCGCTCAGTCGTCGAGAAGCCGGGCAAGCGCAGCCCCAAGGCGCCCTTCATGACCTCGACGCTGCAGCAGGAGGCCTCACGGCGCTTCCGATGGAATGCCCAGCGCACCATGCGCGTCGCCCAGGGACTCTACGAGCGCGGCTACATCACCTACATGCGCACCGACTCCACGACGCTGTCGGAGACCGCGGTGGCTGCCGCGCGCTCGCAGGGCGCCGAGCTTTACGGCCAGGACCACGTCGCGAGCGCTCCCCGCCGCTACGACCGCAAGGTCAAGAACGCCCAGGAGGCTCACGAGGCGATCCGCCCCGCGGGCGACACCTTCCGCACCCCGGGTCAGGTGCAGCGGGAGCTCAGCGGCGATGAGTTCGCGCTCTACGACCTCATCTGGAAGCGCACGCTCGCATCGCAGATGGCTGACGCCCGCGTCGCCACGACGACCGTCACGATCGGCGCCGTCGCCACCGACGGCCGCGACGTGGAGTTCACGGCGTCGGGCACGGTCACGCTCTTTGCCGGGTTCAAGGCCGCCTATGAGGACACGCGCGAGGAGGACTCCGAGGACGATTCCGAGCGCGTGCTTCCGGTGCTGCGCGAGGGCCAGACCGTGACCGCCATGGACATGGAGGCCGACGGGCACTCCACCAACCCGCCCGCGCGCTTCACCGAGGCGTCCCTCACCGCCAAGCTCGAGGAGCTCGGCATCGGGCGCCCCTCGACGTACGCCGCGATCATGGGCACGATCGTCGATCGCGGCTACGTCTGGAAGAAGGGGTCCGCGCTCGTCCCGTCCTTCCTCGCGTTCGCTGTGATCCGCCTGCTCGAGGAGCACTTCAGCGAGCTCGTCGACTACCGCTTCACCGCGCGCATGGAGGAGGAACTCGACGCCATCGCGAATGGCGACTCGCACCGCCTTGAGCGACTGGAGGCCTTCTGGCGCGGCGGTCACATGGACGGGGCGGACTTCCGCGGTGTCCTCGACCTCACCTCCGATCTCGGCGCCATCGACGCGCGCATGCTCTCGACCTTCCCCATCGACGGCACCGACGCTGTCGTTCGCGTCGGTCGCTACGGCGCATTCGTCGAGCGCGGCGAGGAGCGCGCCTCGATCCCGGACGATCTGGCTCCCGATGAGCTCACCGGGGAGAAGGCAGAGGAACTCCTCGCGCAGCCCTCGGGCGAGCGAGAGCTCGGCGTGGATCCCGAGACCGGCCTGGCAATCGTGGCCAGGTCCGGCCGCTACGGCCCCTACGTCACCGAGGTCCTGCCGGAGGACGCGCCCAAGTCCGCGAAGCCACGCACGGGCTCGCTGCTCAAGACGATGTCGCTGGACACGGTGACCCTCGAGGATGCGCTGAAGCTCATCTCGCTGCCGCGCGTCGTCGGCGTCGACCCCGCTGACTCGGTGGAGATCACTGCGCAGAATGGCCGCTACGGCCCCTACCTGCTCAAGGCCAAGGACTCGCGCTCCCTCCCCACGGAGGAGTCGATCTTCGCGATCACCCTCGAGGAGGCGCTCGCACTCTTCGCGCAGCCCAAGCAGCGCCGCGGTGCCGCCTCGGCACCTCCGCTGAAGGAGCTCGGCGACGATCCCGTGTCGGGCAAGCCCGTCGTGCTCAAGGAAGGCCGCTTCGGCCCCTACGTCACCGACGGGGAGACCAATGCGTCTCTCCGTCGCGACGACGATCCCGAGACCATCGACCCGGCACGTGCCTTCGAGCTGCTTGCCGATCGTCGTGCCCGGGGGCCGGTGAAGCGCACGGCGAAGAAGGCAGCCAAGAAGGCTCCTGCCAAGAAGGCAGCCAAGAAGGCGCCGGCGAAGAAGGCAGCGAAGAAGGCTCCCGCCAAGAAGGCAGCCAAGAAGGCGCCTGCGGGCAAGCCCAACCTGACGACGGCCGCACTGATGGCCCAGGCGCAGCCGGCCGAGGCGTAGGCGCGCGTAGGCACGTATCGGGTCGCGTAGGCTCCCTCGCGTGACCGGCGCACGCTTCATCGTCTTCGAGGGTGGAGAGGGTGCGGGCAAGTCCACTCAGTCCGCTGCCCTCGCCGACTACCTCCAGGCGCGCGGCCATGAGGTGCTGTGCACGCGCGAACCGGGTGGCACCCCCGCTGCGGAAGCCATCCGCGCGGTGCTGCTGGCCCCGGCCAATGCCGGCCTGGACGACCGCGCCGAGGCGCTGCTCTTCGCCGCGGCGCGCGGCGATCACGCGGCGCGTGTGATCCGGCCCGGGCTCGAGCGCGGCGACATCGTGATCTCCGACCGCTACCTCGATTCCTCGGTGGCCTACCAGGGCGTGGCACGTGGCCTGGGAGCCGAGCGTGTGGCGGAGCTGAGCCTGTGGGCGACCGGCGGGCTCGTGCCCGACCTCACCATCGTGCTCGACGTGGATCCGGCGCTGGGCCTCGCGCGCGTCGTCGGCCCTGACCGCCTTGAATCAGAGCCGCTGGAGTGGCATGAGCGCGTCCGCCAGGCCTTCTTGGACATCGCGGCCTCCTCCCCGGACCGCTACCTGGTCCTCGACGGGTCTCGGCCCGCTGAGGATCTCGCCGTGGAGATCGCCGTGGCTGTGAGCGCGCTCGTGGGCGACTCCTGATGACCGCCTCGGTCTGGGACTCCCTCATCGGCCAGGACGCCGTCGTCGAGGAGTTGTCGCGCGCGGCCATCGACCCTGCGGCCATGACGCACGCGTGGCTCATCACGGGGCCGCCGGGATCCGGTCGGTCCACGGCTGCGACCGCCTTCGCCGCCGCACTGCAGTGCCCGGATCACGGCTGTGGCACGTGCTCGATCTGCGTCAGCGCGATCGCCGGATCCCATCCCGATGTCGACCTGGTGCGCTCTGAGACCCTCAGCTACGGCGTCGAGGATGCGCGCGAACTCGTCGCCAGTGCCGCCGTCGTGCCTGCGAATGCGCCATGGCACATCGTCGTGATCGAGGACGCCGATCGCCTGACGGAGCAGGCCGTCAATGTGCTGCTCAAGGTCCTCGAGGAGCCGCCTCCCCACCTGGTGTGGCTGCTCTGCGCTCCGAGTCCTGAGGACGTGCTCGCGACCATCCGCTCGCGCACCCGCTCGGTGCACCTGCGCACCCCTTCGACATCGGAGGTCGCCGAGGCGCTGCGCGAGCGATACGGCGTCGATCCGGCCATGGCGGCATTCGCAGCCCGCGCGTCCCAGGGGCATATCGGCCGTGCGCGGGCGCTGGCGACCGACGAAGAGGCACGGCGACGGCGCCAGGACGTGCTGCGCATCCCCGGCGGCCTGCGCGACCTGAGCTCGTGCTTCGTCGCTGGCGAGGAGCTGCTCGCCATGGCGACGGAGGACGCCGCGAGCATCACCGATCCCCTTGACGCCGTCGAGGAGGACTCGCTCATGCGCGCCTATGGGCTGGGTGCGGAGGGCGTCACCAAGGCCCGGCTCGACAAGCTCGCTGACCGTGCGCTCAAGGACCTGCGCAAGATGCAGGCCAGTAGGCGCAAGAGGGCGGTGCGTGACCAGCTCGACCGTGCGCTCGTCGACCTGCTCACGTTCTACCGCGACGTACTCGTCTTGCAGCTCGACGCGGGGGTGCCGCTGGTCAACGACGAGATGCGCACGCAGTTGACGCAGGATGCGGCGGTGAGCACGGCGGCCGACACGGCACGGAGGCTCGACGCGATCGAGCGCGGTCGGCTGGCGGTGCAGGCCAATGGGGCGCTGCCACTGGTGCTGGAGAGCATGTTCGTGGAGGTCAAGGACCCGCTCGTGCGGGTCCGCTAG
>CAZICY010000010.1:0-47334 GCA_964537955.1 uncultured Actinomyces sp.
CTCACGCTCGCGCTCTCCGCGACGCACTCCGCCCCCGTCACCGGCGCCGATGCCTTCGGCGTCTTCCGGATGTGATGGCGATGAAGCGCATCCTGGTGGCCAATCGCGGCGAGATCGCCCGCCGCGTCTTCCGCACGGCCCGCGCAATGGGCATCGAGACCGTCGCGGTCTTCTCCGAGCCCGATGCGGACGCGCCCTTCGTGCGCGAGGCGGATATCGCCATCCCGCTGCGCGGCGCGACGAGCGCCGAGACCTACCTCGACGTCGAGCAGATCCTCGACGCCGTACGACGCTCCGGCGCCGACGCTGTCCACCCCGGCTATGGCTTCCTGTCGGAGAACGCCGGCTTCGCCGAGCAGACGATGGCCGCCGGCGTCACCTGGATCGGCCCGACGCCCGAGTCGGTCCGTGCCATGGCGCTCAAGGTCGAGGCCAAGCGCCTCGCTGCGTCAGCGGGAGTGCCCCTCGTGCCGGGCGCCGAGCTCGGCGACGGCGTGGACGCTGCCGCGGTGGCCGCGGAGGTCGGCTACCCGCTCCTCGTCAAGGCATCGGCGGGTGGCGGTGGCAAGGGCATGCGCATCGTCGAGCGCCCCGAGGATCTCGCCGAGGCGCTGGAGTCCGCGCGCCGCGAGGCGCAGGCGTCGTTCGGTGACGCCACCGTCTTCCTCGAGCGCTACCTCACCGAGTCGCGCCACGTCGAGGTGCAGGTCTTCGGCGACACCCACGGAAATGTCGTGCACCTCGGCGAGCGCGAGTGCTCGATCCAGCGGCGTCACCAGAAGATCGTCGAAGAGTCGCCCTCACCCGGGCTCGCAGCGCACCTTGCCGAGCCGATGTACGCCGCCGCCGTGTCGCTGGCCAGCAGCATCGGCTACGTCGGCGCGGGGACCGTCGAGTTCATCGTGGCAGGGGAGGGCGAGGCGCAGGAGTTCTACTTCCTGGAGATGAACACCCGCCTGCAGGTGGAGCATCCCGTCACCGAGATGGTCACCGGCCTCGACCTCGTCGAGTGGCAGATTCGCGTCGCGCGCGGCGAGGAACTGCCCCGGGCGCAAGCGGATATCGCCCCCTGCGGCCACGCCATCGAGGTGCGCCTCTATGCCGAGGACCCCTCGCGCGGCTATCTGCCCAACACCGGCACGCTGGAGTGCTTCGAGACTCCTGTGGGGTTGCGCGTGGATTCGGGCGTGGAGTCGGGATCGGTGGTGTCGGCGTACTACGACCCCATGCTCGCCAAGGTCATCGCGCACTCGGCGGATCGTGCGACTGCAGCGGCGGTGCTCGCCCGCGGGCTGCGAGCCAGTCGGATCCACGGCCTCATCACCAATCGCGACTCCCTCGTCGCCATCCTTCAGTCGGAGCGGTTCCTGGCCGGCGACACCACGACGGCCTTCCTCGACCATGAGCCCGTCACGCTCGCACCGGAGATTCCCTCTGATGTACTCGACCGGCACCTCACCGCCATCGCGGCGCATGGCGGAGACGACGTCGTGGGCGTGCCCCGTGGCTGGCGCAACGTGCCGAGCGTGCCGGAGGTCATCGGGGTCACTCCGCTGGGGGACGATGACGGCCCGACCATCGCCTATCGCGAGACCCGGGACGGCCTGCGTGTCAGCGTCGTGCCCCCGGGCGCCGACCCGCACCTCGAGCCGGGCCATGAGCTCGGCACCGCTGCTGTGAGCGTCGACGGCTACCACGTGACCGTCACCCTCGACGGAGTCCGCGTCGCGCACGACGTGTCGGCGTACGGCGAATTGGTGTGCGTCGACGACGGCCTGTGGTCGACGCAGTGGCGCGTGCGTCCGCGCTTCGCCGACCTCGACGCCGGGGCGGCGGCCGCGGGACCTTCGACACCCGTGCCCGGCACCGTCACCGTGGTCGAGGTCTCGCCGGGCGACCGTGTCACTGCGGGGCAGACGCTCGTGGTGCTCGAGGCGATGAAGATGGAGCATCGCATCACCGCTGACGCTGACGGCGTGGTGAGTGAGGTGCTCGTCGAGCCCGGCCAGTCCGTCGACGCCCATCAGGTGGTGGCGGTCCTGGAGGCCGACGCTTGAACCGGCCCGTGGTCATCGCCAACTGCAGCGGATTCTTCGGCGACCGCATCTCCGCCGCCCGGGAGATGGTCGAGGGCGGTCCCATCGACGTGCTCACCGGAGACTGGCTCGCCGAGCTCACCATGCTCATCCTCGCCCGGCAGCGGCTCAAGCACGGCCCGGGCGCGGGTTATGCGCGCACCTTCCTCACCCAGATGGAGCAGGTGCTCGGAACCTGCCGGGACCGCGGCATCCGCGTCGTGTCCAATGCGGGCGGACTCGATCCGCAGGGCTGCGCGGACGCCCTCGCCGAGCTCGTGGACAAGCTCGACATCGGGCCCGTGAGCGTCGGTGTCGTCACCGGCGACGACCTCATGCCGCGCATCGGCGAACTCGACGAGCCCTGGATCAACCTCGACACGCGTGAGTCCCCGGACGGCGTGCAGTTCCTCACCGCCAATGCCTACCTCGGCGGCGAGCCGATCACCGCAGCGCTCGCCGCGGGTGCTGATGTCGTCATCACGGGCCGCGTCACCGATGCCGCGCTCGTGGTGGGACCGGCCGCGTGGTGGCACGGCTGGTCCTACGCCGAGGCCGCTGCCGGCGATCGCCTCCAACTCGACCGCTTCGCCGGAGCCGTGGTCGCCGGCCACGCGATCGAGTGCGGCGCCCAGGTGACGGGCGGCAACTACTCCTTCTTCTCCTCGCTCCCGGGCATGGAGCACGTCGGCTTCCCCATCGCCGAGGTCGCCGACGATGGCTCGAGCGTCATCACCAAGCATCCGGGCAGCGGCGGTGCGGTCACCGTTGGCACCGTCACGGCGCAGTTGCTCTACGAGATCGGCGCGGCTGCGTATGCCAACCCCGACGCCACTGCCCGCTTCGACTCGATCACGCTCGCCCAGGAGGGTGCCGACCGCGTGCGCATCAGCGGCGTGTGCGGAGAGACGCCTCCGGAGCGTCTGAAGGTGGCGGCCAACTACCTCGGCGGCTTTCGCAACTCCATGACGCTCGTCATGACCGGACTCGACGCCGAGGCCAAGGCCGATCTCGCGCTGCGCACCATCACGGGCCTCTCTCTCGCCGAGGCACTCGAGCCGGGCCTGTCGGCTGTCACGCGCGCGAGCCGCTCGACCCTCGCGGTGCGCGAGCTCGATGTCGACTGGTCCCCAGCGACGCTTGAGGATCCCGCGACGACGGCCGACGCGCAGTCGTTGCTGCGCCTCACCGTCCGCGACATGGATCCCAAGGCGGTGGGCAAGCCCTTCACCACAGCCGTCGTCGAGTCGGCGCTCGCGTCCTACCCCGGGATGTTCCCGACCGCGCCTCCCGGCGAGGGGACGCCCTACGGCGTCTACTGGCCCACGACGGTGGATCGCGGAGCTGCCCGTCCTGTCGTCACGGTCGACGGGGCGCAGGTCGAGGTGCGTTCGCACCTGCCCGCGGAGTTTCCCGTCGTCTGGCAGGCACCCGTGCAGCACGACACCGCGAGTGGGCAGTCGTTGAGTGGATTCTCCGGCGTGTCGTCTCAACAACTGCCCACTCGCGAGCATGTCGGCGGAGAGACGGTCCGCGTGCCGCTGGGGAGGGTCGCCGGTGCGCGCAGCGGCGACAAGGGGGGCGCGGCCAACGTCGGTGTCTGGATCCCGTCGGGTGTGCCCGATCGCGATGCGGCGTACTCCTGGCTTGTCGAGACACTCACGCCCGAGCGCATCCGCGAGCTGCTCCCCGAGGCGTCGCTTCTTGGCATCGATGTCCATGCCCTGCCCAACCTGCACGCGGTCAACATCGTCATCCATGGACTGCTGGGCCGGGGCGTCGCCGAGAACGCACGCAGCGACCCGCAGGCCAAGGGCCTGGGCGAGCACCTGCGCGCCCGGCTGGTCGACATCCCGGCGCATCTCGTGCCCGAGCCAGGTGCAGACCTGTCATGAGTGCCGTCCCTCTCACCGATCGCGGTCGGCGCACGCGCGATGCGCTCGTCGTCGCCGCGCGCGGGGTCTTCGAGGAGCGGGGCTACGACGGCACGCGCATGGGCGACATCGCCGAGGCGGCGGGCGTGAGTCACGGCACCGTCTACACCTGGTTCGCCACCAAGGACGCCGTGCTCATGGCGGTCGTGGAGTCGCTCGTCGACGGTCTCTACGCCTCGCTGAGCACCCCCGAGGTCGCCGACCCGCTGGCCCGAATCGACCTGGCCAATCGCCGCTACCTCGACGCCTATCGCGCGCATGCACGGCTGCTCGAGGTGGTGGAGCAGGCCGCGACGACCGACGAGACCTTCCGCGGAGTGCTCGCGGGCCTTCGCGCGGCCCACGTCGAGCGCGTGGCAGCGACGATCCGGCACCTGCAGGCTGACGGAGCGGCGCGCGCTGACCTGGACGCGCACGCGGCCGCCGCGGCGCTGTGCGCCATGGTCGAGGGCTTCGCTCGCCACTGGTTCGGGCGTGGGGAGGACCACGACGAGGCGACGGCCGTCGCCACCTTGACGCAACTGTGGGCAGGAGCCCTCGACCTTCGCACGACACAGTAGGGAGAACACGATGCAGTTCACCGAGGAGCATGAGCAGTTCCGCAAGTCGTTGCGGCGGCTCATCGACGAGGAGATCAATCCCCATGTGGATGAGTGGGAGGAAGCCGGCATCTTCCCGGCGCACGAGGTCTTCCCCAAGCTCGCCGAGCTGGGTGCCCTCGGCCTGGAGTACGACCCGGAGTTCGGCGGCGGTGGGGCGGACCACTCCTTCACGTATGTCCTCGCTCAGGAACTCGGGCGCATGGACTGTGCAGGAGTGCCGATGGCCATCGCGGTCGAGACCTCGATGGCGACTCCGGCGCTGGCGCGCTACGGCTCCGATGAGCTCAAGCGCACCTATCTCGAGCCGACGCTGCGCGGCGAGATGGTCTGCTCCATCGCCGTGAGCGAGCCTGATGCCGGATCCGACGTGGCCGGCATCCGCACCCGTGCGGTTCGTGACGGAGACGACTGGGTCATCACCGGACGCAAGATGTGGATCACCAACGGCACGCAAGCAGACTGGCTGTGCCTGCTGGCGCGCACGGATCCGGATTCGCAGCCCGGCGACTACCACGGGATGAGCCTCATCATCGTGCCGACGTCGACGCCGGGATTCAGCGTCGGGCGCAAGATCGACAAGATGGGGAATCGCTCCAGCGACACCGCAGAGATCGTGCTCGACCAGGTGCGCGTGCCGGTGAGCAACACGATCGGGGAGCCCGATCGCGGCTTTCAGCAGCAGATGGCGCAGTTCCAGGACGAGCGCCTCGTCGGCGCCTACATCGCCGTCGCGGGCGCACGCCGCGCACTGGACCGGACCAAGGAGTACCTCCAGCAGCGCGTGGCCTTCGGCAAGCCGCTGCTCGCCAACCAGCACCTGCAGTACAGGCTGGCCGAGCTCTACGCGGACATCGACACCGTGGATGGCTTCCTGCAGTACTCCGCCGACAAGTTCATCGCGGGCCAGGACGTCACGCGCGAGGCCACCGTGGCCAAGCTCAAGACCGGCCGCCTCGTGCGCGAGGTCGCCGACACGTGCGTGCAGTTCCACGGCGGCATGGGCTACGCCGAGGAGATGTGGCCAGCTCGCTACTTCCGCGACTCCCGCCTCGTCTCGATCGGCGGCGGTGCCGATGAGGTCATGCTGCGCGTCATCTCGATGCTCGAAGGCATGGGCAAGAAGTGAACACTCCCGTCACCTGCTCGGTGGCCGACGGGGTCGCCACGATCACGTTGGACCGCCCTGATGCCAAGAACAGGCTCGACGCGGAGTCAATGGCCCTGCTGCTCGCGCACCTGCGGTCGACGGCGGATGACGCGGATGTCCGGGTCGTCGTCCTCACGGGCAGCGGCACGACCTTCTGCTCCGGGGCCGACCTCGCCGGTGCGGTCGCCGCGACGAGCGGCGGCTTCGCCTCGGGCGGGACAAGCGGTCTGGTCGACGTGCTCATCGCGATGCTTGACCATCCCAAGCCGATCATCGCGCGCGTGCAAGGTCACGTCGCCGGAGGCGGCAACGGCCTCGTGGCCTCCTGTGACATCGCGGTCGCGTCGGCGGATGCGCGCTTCGCCTTCAGTGAGGTGCGCGTCGGTGTCGCGCCGGCGATCATCTCCGTCGTCTGCCTTCAGGTCATGCACCGCCGTGACGCGCAGGAGCTCCTGCTCACCGGTGAGCGCGTGAGCGCCGAGCGGGTGCTCGCTGCCGGCCTGGTGACGCAGGTGGTCGAGGCCGGCGGCCTCGATGCGGCCGTCGCGGCGTACGTCGACCAGCTGCGCCTGGGCGGCCCCGAGGCGGTGGCGCGGACCAAGGAACTGCTGCGCCGCGTGCCCGCGATGACGCGTGACGACTCCTTCGCCTGGACGGCCGATGTGTCCGCGGGCCTGTTCACCTCGGCCGAGGCGCGCGAGGGGATGACGGCGTTCCTGGAGAAGCGGAAGCCCGAGTGGGCTCCCTAGCCGCGATCGTCATCGCGGGTGGCGAGGCCCGGCGCTTCGGCTCGGACAAGCTCGCGTTGCGCGATGCGGATGGCCGCAGCCTGCTCGAGGTCACCGTCGCCGGGGTCGCTGAGGTTGCCGACCCCGTGATCGTCGTGGGACCCGAGCGACGCCTGGCGACCGATGTCATCTGGGCGCGTGAGGACCCTCCTGGCGGCGGCCCCTGCGCAGCGCTCATCGCAGGGCTCGCGTGCGTGCCCCATGAGGCGACCCATGTGGCCGTGCTCGCGGGCGATGCGCCCGCGGGCGGCGAGGCCGTCGTCGCGCTGCGGCAGGTCATCGACGACGCGGCAGCCGCGGTGGTCACCGATGACTCCGGGCGCGAGCAGCCGATGACGGCGGTCTACGCCGTGCCCGCCCTCAGGGCCGCGATCGCGGCCTACGGCGATGGACAGGACATGTCGATCCGCCAGCTGCTCGACGACCTACGGCCTCAGACGGTCGTGGCGATCATCGACCAGTGGTCGGCTTCCGCGGACATTGACCTGCCCGAGGACGCCGGCAGGCTCGGCTTCTCCTAGGGGATCCGGCAGACTCGACCGTGCGTCGCACGTCCGGACGCACGCGAAGGGAGAGCAGTGACGCTCGAGGAGATGGTCGACGCCCACGCTGTGGACGTCCGTCGCTATCTCTACCGTCGCCTCGGGGGCGCAGCCGATCCCGCATCCACCGCCGACGACCTCACGGCGGACGTGCTCGTGATCGCGTGGCGGCGGCGTCCCGACATCCCCGCCGGTGCGGAGCTGCCCTGGCTCTACGCCGTGGCTCGCCGTGTGCTCGCCAATTGGCGGCGGCGGCCTCAGGAGGTGCTCGTGGCTGACCTCGGCGACCTTGACGCCATCGACGAGGCGGATCCGGCCGAGATCGTCTCGGATGACGCTGCCCTGGCCGACGCCTGGCGGAGCCTGACGCCGCGTGACCGCGAGGTGCTCCGCCTCGTCGCGTGGGAGGGCCTGAGCGGTGCCCAGCTCGCCACGGCCCTGGGCATCAGCGAGGGGGGCGCCGCGGCGGCGCTCTCGCGGGCGCGGGCCCGATTCGAGGAATCCCTCGCCGGCATGCAAGGAATGCCCGCCTCCTGACATAGACCGAGGTGGAAGGAGGCCACCATGGCTGACGACACCCTCGATCCTGCTGCTTCCCCGGACGGGCTCTCCCGACTCCGGGACATCGACCCCGCCGAGGGGGCGCCCGCGCCCGATCTCGATGCCATCCGAGCTCGCGCCGTCGATCATTCGACGGTCGTTCCGATGCGCAGGCGGAGGACGGCGATCACGGTCGGCGCGGTTGCCGCGGGCGTCGTGCTGCTCGCGGGGACGGCGCTCGCGGGGGTCGCCGTCGGCCGGGTGACGGCGCCGAGCGGCGACGTCGTGGCCGCACCTGCCGTCGAGGACTCCCTGCCGGTCGTCGGCGCGGCATCGCCGCCCATCCCGGTCGTCGCGGGCCAGTCGCCCGCGGGGCCTGCGGCACCTGCGGGCGCGCCCGAGGCGATGTCGGCCGGGGCCAGCCCGGCGGTCGCCGACAAGGCGATGATCTATCCCGGCTACGGCGCGACGATGGTCCCCGGCCCCGACCTCCCGGACGAGGCCGGCACGGCACCGGGATACCGGCTGGACGCGGAGGGCATCGACCTCGAAGCCCTCGCCCGCCAGTTGGGCCAGGCCTTCGGTGTCCCGGGCGAGCCGACGAAGCAGGACTATGGCTGGCTCGTGGGCAGCATGGACGGCACGTCGCCGTCGATCTGGGTGGGCGAGGACGCGACCGTGTCGTGGTCCTTCAACGATCCGACGGTGAACCCCTGGGAATGCGCCGGCGGCGCCGTGCCGGAGCCGGCACCTGCCGACGGTTCGGATCCGGCGGTCTCCGGACCGGGGGTGACCGAGCAGGGAGCGCCCGAATCCTGCGTGCCCAGCGAGTCGCCGATCGACGAGCGCGATGCCGTGCGCCAGGCACGCAAGATCCTGGCTTCGCTCGGGGTGAGCGACAAGCCCGTCGACGGCATCGACATCGAGTGGGAGTCGGGCTCGGACGACTTCACGACGTGGGTCACCGGGTGGCAGCGCGTCGAAGGCCAGCGCACGCAGCTGTCCTGGAGCTTCACCTTCGGCGGCGAGTCCGTCCTGTGGGCCAGCGGCTTCGCCGCAGGGCTCGCGCAGGTGCCGTCGTACCCCATCGTCGGGGCGCGCACGGCCGTGGACCGCTCGAGCGACCCGCGCTTCGCCGCATTCGGTCCGACTCCCCTGGACTTCGGGATCGCCGTGCCGCTGGCGGAGGCGCGCGATGACGCGACGGTGTCATCGGAGGGATCCGCGTCCGCGAGCGTGCCCGCGAGTGATCCGCGGCGCGTGCAGGTCTTCTGGGATCCCCTGACCGCGACCGGCGCCGAGCTCTCGCTCGCGCAGTACTGGCAGCCCGACGGCACCCTGCTCATCCTGCCGGCGTACCGGGTCACGACGGCCGACGATCGAGGCACCTGGGCGATCATCGCGGTCGCCCCGACCGCGGTGGAGTTCGTCGCGCCGACCGAGTAGGGCCGCCCGGTAGGGTGAGGCCGTCGGATGCGCGCATCCGGCAAGGAGGGATGGCCGAGCGGCCGAAGGCGACGGTCTTGAAAACCGTTGAGGCGTAACCCGTCTCCGTGGGTTCAAATCCCACTCCCTCCGCTCAGGTGATGTCTCAGGACGTCGCGGACGACCGGACCCACGGTGTGTGGGTCGGGTAGCAGGAAACTCGTCGCCCCAGGAGTTTCGACAGCTTGCAGTCGACTTCGCTGCTTCCCGTCATTCCGGTCCCCTTACCTTGCTCGCGTGTGTGTCGCCGTTTAGCGGTGAAGTGTTGACGAGCCCGTCAGAGGCGCCTTAGGGTCTCGAGACTGTGTCCCCGGGGGCCTTGGCCCTTGATCGCAGTTTCCTGTTCTGTTGTCACGTAGGGGGGTTGTGTGAACGTCCGCACTGTGCTGTCTGTTTCACTGGTGGCGGCGCTTCTTGTCGGTGGTGGGATGGTGTCAGCTTCCGCCGCAGTTCTGCCGCCCCGGCCACCTGACGTGCCCGCGGAACTGTGGGAGTCGCTTATGGGTCCCACGCCTGAAGCGTGGACTCCTCAAGGCGTTGTCGTCGCGGATTCCGGGTTTGAAGTATGGCGAGACTCGTTCTCGTTCTTCAATTACGGGCTCGGCGCGGGTGCGAATGTGTATCTCGGGTACGAGCCGGACGCAGACACATATTTCGGGTTCAAAAATAGTGACCTTCCGGCGTTGTTTGGCGCTGATGTTGGCTGCACCGCTGTCGTTAATGGACGGTGTATCGCCAACCCGATCGCTGCGCTCTTGGCACAGAATTTCTCCTTCGCGGTGATGGGTGGGCACTGTTACGGGATGGCTGGTGTTGCGTCGCAGCTGTTCAATCAAGAGATCGACCGAGAGAAGTTCACCAGCAGTTACGCTACTTACGGTATGCGCCTAAACGCGAAAGTAGGCAGGGAGATTTCTATCGCTTGGACCAAGCAGTACGCGTGGCTCACGAACCCAACCCGGAGAGCCGAGTACACCAAGACGGGCCAGGAAGCCATCGATGTCCTCAAGAGAGACCTCAAAGCAGGGGTCTCTCCGTACATTCTCACGTTTTTCTTCGAGGGCGGCGGTCATGCCATCACCCCAACAGCAGTCACTGACCGTGGCAACGGGCAGTACGACATCGTTGTCTACGACAACAACTATCCCTTGAGGGAGCGCGCCTTCAAGGTTGATACTGTCGCAAACACGTGGACCTATCAGGTATCTACTGTTCCTGGAAGTGACGATGTCATTGCCGAAGGTGACGCCACGAGTGGAAACCTTCAGCTAGTCCCTGTATCCACATTGAAGGAAAAGATCCCATGCGTTCCGTGCGAAGAAACGTCCGCTGGGCGCACCTGGCTGCTTCCCAATGTTGAGAAGGGTGACCCAACAATCAGCATCGTGGGGCTTGACGGCAAGCCGATCCCCGGGCTGATTGATATGAAGCCGAGCGACTTTCTTGCGCTGCCAAGCTTCTCAGTGCCCAAGGGCGTCCCCTTCCGGGTAAACGTGAGTAATTCTGGTAGTGAGCCGGCATCAACTGAACTGTTTGCTTACCCGCAGGCGCGAGGGTTCTCGACAAAAACAGTGACGCAGCCAGGCCAGGTGACCGTCGTGGAAGTCAACCCGGAAGGGGTGTTTAAGCAGGTCACCAATTCAAGGTCTCTGATGCGCGCCATTGTGGATACGGCTAAGTCCGATACGACTGGCCTGTTCACGCTCGTGCCTCAGGTGACTCGCGCGACACGCGCAGGGACGGTTGAGGCTGTGACTAATCAGCGTGGCGTTATTGCGCTTTCCGTCAGGGACGTTCCGGTGAAGATTTCGGGAAGCTTTTTGCGCGTCGACGTGAAGGGGTCAACCACGCCCGCCCAGTTCGGAGCGAAACAGAAGATTGTTCTGCGACCGGGTGATCAGTTCCGGGCCTACATTGGCGCCTGGGTTGGTTCTGGAGACAGCCTGAAGGTCGAAGTTGTTCGAGCGAACGGTTCCCGCGAGAAAGTTGTGGTCGTAGGCAGAGACTAGAGGTTACAGCCGTCCCTCTGGGGGTGCATCCGGTTCGGTGGTTAACGAGCCGGATGCACCCCCTGTCTTTTGTGCAGTGCCTTAGAGCAGCAGTTCAGTCACGAGGGCCGCTCCTTCGGATATCTCGGACCGGGTGAGAGTGATGTGCCCAACAGGGGGTGCCCCGTGAGCTTCTCAATGACGGCCACCCAAACCGGCAGGACCCACTTCGTCTAGGCCCTGGCCCACGCCGCCATCGACCACGGCATGCGAGTCCTGGTTCACCCTGGAGGCCATGACCGCCGCGATCGGTCGCGCCGTCGTCGACGGGACCGTCGCCAGAACCGTGCAGCGGATTACCCGAGCCGATTTGATCTTCATTGACGACAATCGACGTCAAGAGAGAGCCACCTGAAGATGCTAGGTCGCGGGAAGTCATGAGGCGTCCGATTGCGCACATTGGTCGAGGTGATCGCGGTTGGCCCGGCCGCGGGTAGCCTGCTCGTCGACGCCCTGTCTGGACGCGGCGGCATGTGAGGAGAGGGGGAGGCGGCATGGATGGCGGCGCGATGCTGCGCCTGGGCGTTATCGACTTCCTCATCCTGGTGGCGTGCGCGCTCCTCATCGGATTCATCGCCCCGCGCTGCCCGGATCGCTGGTTCGAGCGCGACATCGGTCCGCTCAAGCTCACGCGCTGGGACCGCGTGCGCCTGTATCGCCGCCTCGGCATCCCGTGGTTCGCGAAGTGGCTGCCTGAGGGCGGCTCATGGATGGGCGGCGAGAGCAAGTCGAGCCTCTTCGGCATCGACGCGGCCAGCCTGCGGGCCTACTTGATCGAAGTGCGCCGTGGTGAATGGGTGCACTTCCTGTCTGCCTTCACCTTCCTCATCATCGTGCCCTTCAATCCGTGGCAGCTCATCGTGCTGTGGTTCTGCATCGTCTTCATCGGCAACTTCGTCTTCTTCTTTGTCCTGCGCTACAACCAGGTCCGCCTCACGTCGATCCTGGACCGGCTGGGGGGCTAGTGTCTGCGGGCGACGAGCCAGTAAGGGGAGGATCGATGGACTACGGCGTCACGTCGATGACCGCACCGCTGCGGCGCGTGGCGGTGCGGCCCCCGGCGCCCGCGTCGGACTTCGCACGAGCGCACTGGGCGCAGCCCCTGGACGTCGACCTGCTCATCGACCAGCACGCTGCGTTCGTCGGCATCCTTCAGCGCCTCGGCTGCGACGTCCTCGAGCTGCCTGCCCTCGAGGGGCTCCCGGACTCCTGCTTCACCTACGACCCGGCATTCACGGTCGGCGATGGCGTCATCGCGCTGCGCTCGGCCAAGGAGGTGCGCGTGGGCGAGGGCGAGCGCCTCGCCGCCGACCTCGCGGGGGCCGGGATCCCCACGGTCGCCGCCCTGGCAGGAACGGCGACCGCAGATGGCGGTGACATGTTCTGGATCGACGACGCGACTCTCGCCGTGGGCAGGTCCTACCGCACCAATGCGGTTGCCGTCGCACAACTCGAGGAGATCCTGCGCCCGCGTGGAGTGCGCGTCGAGGTCTACGACGTCCCCCACGATCAGGGCCCCGAGTGGTGCCTGCACCTGATGTCGGTGGTGTCTCCCGTGCGCGAGGACCTGGCCGTGGTCTACGAGCGCCTGGCTCCCGTCGCGATGCTCCAGGAGCTGCGCCGGCGAGGAGTCGAACTCCTGCCCATCCCCGAGGAGGACTGGCTCAGCCTGGGCTGCAATGTGCTCGCTACCGCACCGGGCGTCGTGGTGATGGCATCGGGCAACGATGCGACCGCGGAGGCACTCGCCGCGCGTGGCTGCGAGGTGCACGTCTATGCCGCCAGCGAGATCAGCAAGGGCGAGGGCGGCCCGACCTGCCTCACGCGCCCGATCTGGCGCGCCTAGAACTCCACGTGGAGCTGCCAGGCCCGCGCGCCCCCGACCAGGGCCGCGGCGTTGGGCACGATCACGGTGTCGTCGCCCAGCTTGATCACCTGACTGGGCGTGATGTGCCGGGAGTTGCCGCCGCCGAGGTAGAGCCGGTCCCACATGAACATCGGCCTGAGTCCATCGATGCACCGCACGACGCGCCGTGACCACAGGCTGTCACCGAGCCGGCGCCGCTCATGCTCTCCGATGTAGGTGTCGTAGGAGAGCCCCCAACGCACCGGGGCCTGCGACAACTCCAGGTGCGGCGCGAGACGCCCCCCATCGAAGAGCGCACAGCCGAGTCCGGTGCCGAGAGTCAGCACGAGCTCCAGACCCTTGCCGGCGATCACGCCCGCCCCATGGACCTCGGCGTCGTTGAGGACGATGACCGGGATGCCGAGTGCCTCGCGCAACGCCGTGCGCGCATCGAAGCCGTTCCACTGCGCGACGAGGTCCGGATCGACGCGCGTGCGCGGTCCGCGGACCGTGACGTAATGGGGGGTGGCCACGACGACACCGTGCCGGATCATGCCGGGGAGGCCAACGGTGGCGTGGGTTGCCTGCGGCAGCTTCTTGGACAGGTCCACGAGCGTCTTGACGAAGAGCTTGGTGGTGAGGGGGTAGGGAGTGGGCACCCGGACGGGCTGGGCACGCATCGTCCCGGCATCGTCGAGGACGGTCGCCTTGATCCCTCCGCCCCCGCAGTCGATGGCAAGGGTCGAGACCATGGGGTCTTCTGCGCTCACGCGACAGCAGTGTGCCGTGTCCGATGCCGACCGGGTAACCTGACCCGGCAACTTCCTGGAGGCGTCGCCTAGTCCGGTCTATGGCGCCCGCCTGCTAAGCGGGTTTGGGGCTAAAACCCCATCGAGGGTTCAAATCCCTCCGCCTCCGCTCCCTGACACGGACCGCCCCCCGGGGCGGTCCGCTGTCATGTCGACGGGCCCCGCCCGGTGTCGGCTATCGCCACGCCCGGGGGCGGTCGGCCAGGGGCGCGGGTTCAGCGGCGGCGACCTGTCCGTCGCGCACAGCGGCGACGGTCACCTTGATGTCGCGACGATTGGGTGAGACCTTGATGAGGCAGCGCAGTCCGTTGCTCAGGCGCACGGACGCCAGTTCGCATGCAGGCCGGCCCTCGGTGGTCGAACCGAGGTAGACGCGGTAGGCGGGAAGCACCGCGCCGACGTTAGCCGGTGCGCGCCACGTGACGACGGCGATCCTGGGGTCGTCCCAGGTGGCTCGCACGTGGGTGGGCGGACGCAGGCGCGCTTCGCGTGAATCCCAGGCGAAGCCAGGCGGCATCGGCGAGCAGGCCTCGCGGGTCTGGCGCTTGAGGTCGTCGCGGATCCCGGCGTACGCCGAATCGCCCGCCAGGTTGGCCATTTCGTAGGGGTCTCGCGCGTAGTCGTAGAGCTCCTCCTCGCCCGTGGAGTAGCGGACGTAGAGATGCTCCCGGGTGCGGAACCCGCAGTAAGCCGGACGTCCCCGCTTGCCGGACCAGCGCATGGCCTCCATCACGACCCCCTGGCGCTCGGAGGTGACGGCGCTGAGCCCGTCGATGCGGCCGGGCCTTACCCCGGCCAGGTCGAGGATGGTCGCGTGCACGTCGACGTTGGCAGCCACGATGCGCGGATCCTCGGCACCGGCACGGAGTACTCCGTCGAGGCGCATGACGAGCGGCACGCGCACGGAGACGTCGTACGGAGTGTTCTTGCCCTGCAGGCGATGCTCGCCCCAGGCGTAGCCGTTGTCGGAGACGAGCACGATGAGAGTGTTGTCGAGTCTTCCTGATTCGCGCAGGGCGTCGATCATGCGGCCGATCGCCGTGTCGACGCCCATGAGGGTGTCGGCTTGACTCTCGACGACCTCCGCGACGGTCATGGGATCCGGGTTCTTGCGGCCTTCCATGTTCCAGGCGTTCGTCGCCTCGAGCCGCTGCATCCAGCGGGGGTAGCCGGTCATGTCGGCCTGGTTGGTCGCCGGCGAGGGGAAGTTCGTGGCCGCCTTGACGTCGTCGAGGAGGCCGGCGGCCCGGGTCGCCCCGGCGTAGGGGCCTGCGTCGTAGGGGTAGTGCGGCGCGAAGGGCGAGAAGTAGGCGAAGAAGGGCGTGTCCTTGGGCGTGGACTCGATGAAGTCCAGGGTGCGGTCGGCGAGCACGTCGGTGAGGTAGCGGCGCTCCTTGCGCACCGGGCGCTCGTCAGACGACAGCTTGTAGCGCGTGTAGTTGCCGCCGAGGAAGGCATCCCAGTGGTCCCAGCCGGGAGGCAGGTAGTCCTCGCCCTCGGAGACCGCGTCGTTGAGGTACTTGCCGAAGAGCCCGGTGCGGTAGCCGGCATCCTGTAGGCGCGTCGCCAGGGTGTCGGATTCCTCGCCGCCGTTGGCGAAGGCGTTCCAGGCGCCCCACGCGGAAGACTGGAGGTTCTGCCACACGCCGGAGTTGTGCGCGAACTTGCCGGACAGCAGGCTGGCGCGGCTGGGGCAGCACCACGAAGTCGGGACGAAGGCATTGGGGTACGTCGTCCCCTTGCCCACGAGTTCCTCCATCACACGCGGCATCCCGACGAGGGTGTTGGCGCGCTGATCATCGGTGAGGATGAGCAGGACGTTGGGGGGCTCGGCGGCGTCGCGGGCACTCGCTGCCAGGGCGGCCGGAGCGGGGGATGGCGCGAGCGCGGCACCCACGGGGCCGCCCAGGCTGATGACCAGCCCAAGGGCGAGGGCAGGGGCGATCCAGCGCGAGCGCATCAGGACAGTCTGCCCGGTCGCTGACCGGTGTTGCCCGGTGGTCAGCCCGTGATCGTGAGCACACCCCGGCTCAGGCGCGAGGTGAGCCGCGAGAGCCCGGTGGGCGTCAGCCCGGAGACCCGTGCTCCCGTGTCGGAAAACACCGAACCGTGGCCAGGAGGCAGGCACACGAATCCCCTACCCCGGGGCGTCACGGCGACGCCCTGATGGGGGCAGCGAAGGCTCAGCGCGATGTACGAGTTCGTGCCAGTTCTCACCACGGCAACCGGGGTGGTGCCCAGTGTCTCCTTGATACGTGCGATGCCGCCTACCTTGCGCAACTCCGGATACTTGGACAACTGCACGCGCAAGGTGCCGGAGGCCTGCGCGACACCTGTGCCGGTGGCGGCGACGGCGCCGAAGCCGCAGAGTGCAGCCGCGGCCGCGAGGGCCTGGCGGCGGGTGAGTCCGTTGCTGTCGGTGGTCTGCTCGTCGGTCATGAGTCGAGTGTGGTGGCTGCGCAGCGGGGACGCACGTCGGGCAGGATGCTGCTCGTGGCACTGCCCGAATTGACCGAGCCCGTCGATCTGTGCGACTCGAGCGGGCGCCTTAACCCGGCCGCCGTGGGCTGGTCGCGGCGGCTGGGCGGAAGAGGTCCGCAACCGCTGGTAGCCCTCCGGAGCGGGTCGCGGGCCCTGCGGTTAGACTCGCTCCCCGCAAGGCGCCCGTAGCTCAACGGATAGAGCATCTGACTACGGATCAGAAGGTTAGGGGTTCGAATCCCTTCGGGCGCGCCAGTTGTCTATGATCCCCGCCATGAAAATGCTCGCACGCGCCGCGGCCTCAGCGCTGATTGCTGGCGGCATCGTCCTCTCACTTGCCCCGGCTCATGCCCAGGATCCTGCCCCTGCGCCACTCCGCTTCGTTGCGTCCCTGCCGGGCCCGCTCGCCGGGGGTGCAACGCAGCACACGCTGCCCGGAGACCTCATGGCCAAGAAGTCCCGAGGTGATCGATCCCTCGGCAAGGAGTCCCTCGTCGACATGGTCAAGACCTTGAACCGCCTCAAGGACAAGGGTCGTTCCATTGGAGGCGCGGTGGTGATCAAGGGGAAGGTCCACGTGGTCAAGGGATTGCCCACGATCACATCCGACGGCAATGTCAAGGTGCGCGTTGCCCAGGCACGCGGAAGTCGAGTACTCACGATCCCGAGGATGCAGAGCACCAGGTACTACACCGCGGTGTGCCCCGAGGGCTACTACTGCGCCGACTACACGCCTTCCGGCAGTCCCATCTGTGAGCCCTGGTAGCGCAGTGAGGCCGCCGCTCTAGACCGCGCAGGCCATGTCGGAGCCGCAGCACATCGGCGACTTGATCTTGCCGTGGCCATCCGGGCACTGGGAGATCCGCACCTCGGCGCCGGAGTCGAGGACCAGGACGTCGTCGACGAGGTCGACGCTGCAGTGGCCGCAGGTGGTGTTGACCGACATGTTGCACTGGGGGCAGGTGTAGGTAGCCATGGCGCGAGCGTAGCGGTGATGTGGCGTGCCGCTACCTGGAACTTCCCGGTGCCGTGAGCCTGCGCGTGACTAGCTCGCACCGACGACGCGCTGCGGCGAAATCTTGATGTCTTCCGAGTAGAGCGGCGGCAGGGGGTAGATCACGTCCTGGAGCTGCCTCTCGCTCACCCCGGGAGGGAGCTCGAAGTACTGGAAGGCGCTCGGAATGGCCGGCATGGCGACCCCTCCCATGGTGGATCCGTAGGCACCGACGTCGAACATGCCGCTCGGGGTGAAGGGGTCCGGTGCCTCAAGGAACACGAACGTGCCGTACGTGGGGTTCGTCAGGGACTGGTCGGCGATGGCAAGCGTGGCCTCCGAGTCGACCAGGGCGTAACGGGTCTGTGCGTAGGCACGGGTGCAGAGTGCGAATGCCGTGCTGAGGGCATTGACCTGCTGCTGATCGGCCTGTGCCGTGACGAGGTTGCCGAAGGGATCCAGAAGGGCGACCGCGTTCGTCGCTCCCGGGCTGCGGCGGACCACATCGACCAGTACGTCGTACACGCGTCGATCAGGCGTGCGGGGATCGCGAGTCCTGACCGTGAAGGCCTCGGGGCACGTGACCTGGAAGGCGCGTACGACATCGATCGCCGCAGGATTCGTCGCGGGATCCGTCAGCGCAGACGGCGCAGGGTCGCTGGCGCGTCTCGCGCTGCGCACGGCATCGGCCGACGATGAGTAGAGGCGCTCACTTGCATCCAGAGTCTGCTGCGTGATCGGCTCCGTGGCGTAGGCAACGGAGCTGCTGCCTTGGAATGCCCGGCCGCCCTCGACGGCGTAGTAGCCGAAGGTGGCTGTTGCCTGCGAGCGAAGCGGCTCGGGTAGATCGGCAAATGACCCGCTGGAGTCGTAGTTGATGCCGGAGTAGTCGTCGAGAGCCACCACTCCGACGTTGACTCCGACGGTCAGCAGGGCGCTTGCGCACATGAGACACGGGTCAAGGCTCGTGACGACCGTGAGGGCATTCGGATCGGGCAGGCGCAGGGCATCTCGCTGCGCGAGGTACCACGACATGAGCTGGCGCTCCCCGTGCGCGGTCGGGTCATCGACGAACGTGCCACCCGATGACAAGGTGCGGAAGACGTGATTGGGCATCGTCTGCAGGACCCGACCGGTCGCGGATTCGACGAGCACACCCCCGATTCCGTAGGAGCCGCCTTCGGCCCCGCGCTGAGCAGTCCACAGCGCCAGCGTCGCGAGCGTCTCGGCACTCGTCGCGGAGCCGGTGTCCGAGGGGGAGGGCACGGGCTTGGAGCTTCCTGTCGAGCACGCCGAGAGGGTGAGACCGCCTGCGGCGGCCACGCTCCAGGCGAGGAGCTCGCGTCGGGTCGGGCTCATGCTGGCTGGCCAGATGCGAAGTCGCGGTCGAAAGTCAGCAGGATCCGCTCGATGGACGTGCGGTCCGTGAGCAGTACGCCGAGTTCACGTTCGGTGTCGATTGACTCGTCGAGGAATGGATTGATCGAGCCGACATAGGCGATCGCCTCCGACCGGCCTGCGTCCGCCACGATCGTCTTGGTGTGGATGTACATCACGCGGCCGTCCCCGCCGGGATCGGTGGGATTGATCACGATCTCCGCGCCTGCATCCTTGAGCTTGGCGAGCGCGTCGGTGTTGATGCCGCCGTCATTGCCGATGATGCGCACTCGCACCCCGCGGTTGGCTGCGTCCAGGAGTGGAGTGAGCAGTTGTGACGGCTCGGCGAGCGCCTGCGCGTAGATGTCGAGCGATTCCTGGGCGTTGCCGATGAGCGAGAGCATCACGTCACGGGAGTTGCCCGTGGGCTCCAGGGAATAGGCCGACGCGCAGCTGGTGGAGTCGCATGTGCTGTCGCTGGGCGACCACACGAGGTTCGCCCGGTCGTTGGCGGGCCAAGGCTTGTACGGCGGCCAGTCGGCATCGAACGTGCGGGCGATCATGTTGACGTCTGCCGGATCGGTGTCGAGCACTGCCATCCCCCGGGTATCGCCCTCATCGGGGTATTGCGGGTCGATCCCGAAGTAGCCCGCCTCCAGGTTGAAGTCGCAGATGAGTGCCTTTCCGCCTGGCGTGCCCGCATCGGCGACGAGCACCTTCCAGTGGGAGAAGCTGAACTCTGGCCTGCTCAGCTCTGCCTGGAAGCCTTGCTCGCGAAGGATTTCCACATCCCGGGGGTTGTCGTTGGTCGATCCAGGGGGGTAGATCGTGCCGGAGAGCAGGATCCGCACGCGCACGCCTCGCTCCTTGGCGGCCGTAAGCGCCTGGATGAGCGGGCTGTAACTCGGATCCATCTGGTAGACCGCGATGTCGATCGATTCCCGAGCTGAGTCGATGAAGTCCGTGACGGCGCCAACACCGTCTTCGGGCTGGATCGACTCCAGCGTGATCATCCCGGTGCGCTCGACCTGCAGAGGAGGGGGAGTCGGCAGGGACGATGTCGTGCTGCTCGAGCAGGCCGCCAGGGCGAGGACGACGCCCGCCAGCGCGACGAAGCGGGAGCGCATGAGCTAGTTCCCCGCCGGGCTCGGCGACGCCTGGGTCTCGGTGGACGTGGTCCAGTCCTCCTCGAAGTAGGCGAAGGCCCTGTCGATGGTCGCGGGGTCCCGCGCCAGGACACCCAGCTCGAGGATGGCCTCGGGCGATTCGTTGATGAAGGTGTTCTGCGAGCCGATGAAGGCCACCTCCTCGGGTGTGCCGACATCGGCGAACATTGTCTTGGAGTGCACGAACATCGGGTCGGACGTGTTGCCGTCGTAGATGGGATCGAATCGGATCTGGATCCCGGCCTCCCGGAGCTTGCTCACCATTGCTGGCGACTGCCCAGAGGAATTGGCCACGATGCGCACCGCGATGCCGGCTTGCGCCCGGGCGATCACCATGTCGATGAGGAAGGAGTTGTCCTGGATGTACTCCGCGTAGATGTCCAAGCGCTGCTGGGCGCTGTTGATGAAGTCGGTGAGCACGGCGACCGAGTTGCCGACGGGTGAGTACTCGATACCGCTGGGGCTCCAGACCAGGCTGGAGCGCGTGGACACCGGGTACGGGGCGTAAGGGGGCCAGTTAGCGTCGAAGTAGGCCGCGATCGTGGCGACATCCTGGGGATCCGAGTTGACGACGGCCATGCCGCGCGCGCCTACGGGGCCGTACTGGTTCGGCCCGAAGTAGGACGCCTGGAGATTCCAGTCCGCGATCATGGCGCGGGCATCGGGGGTTCCCGCATCCACGATGATCGCCTTCTCGTGGCCGTAGTGGAACTCCGGGCGACTGAGCTCGACCTGGATGCCCTTGGCCTGGAGCTGCTGCTGGACGACGATCTGCTGTGAGTTGCCCTGCGGCGGATTGGGTTGGCCGACGAGCTGACGCGAGATGGAGATCCGGACGGGCACTCCCCGTGTCACCGTGCGTTGGAGGGCATCGATGAGAGGCGTGAAGTCGCTGTCGATGCGGTAGATCGAGATGTCTACGGACTTCCGAGCGGACTCGATGAAGTCGATGACCGGCTGGATTCCGTCATTGGGCTGCACGTTGGCTAGGACGATGAATTGCGGAGGAGTCACCTGCGCGTCGGGAGGCGGGCTATAGGACGCCGTCGGCATCTCGACGGTGCTCGAGGGCGTCGCTTCGGTGCTGCCTGTGCAGGCTGCCAGGCCCAGGGCCATGGTCACTATGCCGATGAGCGCGGCCCATCTTCGTGAGTGCATCCCGTCACGATAGGAGGTTCGCGGGCTAGTGGGAAGCGCTCCGGGAGGCGGGAGTTCGCTGAGCGCGACTACAGTCGCGGGATGACCACGGTCGACTCCACACGAGATGACGCACTCGGTTCAGACGACGTGATGGAGTTGCAGCATCGCCTGCGCCGCCGCAAGGTCTCCGCACGGGAGTTGCGCGAAGCCGCTGCGACTCGCCTGGCTGCCGTCAACGACGAGCTCAATGCGGTCGTGCGCGGCCTCGATATCGCGCCTGCGGTCACCGGTCCGTTCGCTGGCATTCCCTCCGCGCTGAAGGACAACGAGGACCTCACCGGCTATCCGACCCTCCACGGCTCGTGGGCTCCCGCCGACGCTCCGGCTACGTCGACCAGCCCGTGGATCGAGCAGTACCTCGCACTCGGCTTCGAGCCCATCGCCAAGACCACGCTCCCGGAGTTCGGGCTCACCGCTAGCACCGAGTCATCGCGTTTCGGCGCTACCCGCAATCCCTGGGACACCACGCGCTCCGTCGGCGGCTCCAGCGGCGGATCCGCAGCGCTCGTCGCTGCGGGAGTCGTGCCGATTGCTCATGCCAACGACGGCGGCGGCTCGATCCGCATCCCCGCTGCTGCTTGCGGGCTCGTCGGCCTCAAGCCTTCGCGGGGGCGGCTCATCGACGTACCCGAACTCGATCGACTTCCCATCAACCTCGTCACTCAGGGGGTGGTCACTCGCACGGTTCGGGATACCGCGTACTACTTCGCGGAGGCCGAGCGGCTGCATCGGGCGCCGGACCTTCGACCCATGGGGATGGTCGTGCGGCCCGAGTCGCGGCGGCTGCGCATCGGGCTCTTCACGGACGCCATCGCAGGCATCCCCGTGGATCCGCGCGTGCGCGATGCCGTGCGCGAAGCCGGACGCACCCTGCAGTCACTCGGCCATGAGGTCGAGGAGATCCCTCCCCCTGTCGACGAGGGCTTCGGTCGCGACTTCCTACGCTATTGGGCTCTCATCTCGTTCCTGCTGCAGAAGGCTGGCGGGCGCGTGCTCGGCACGGACTTCGACTCCGCGCGCACCGAGGCGCTCACGCAAGAGCTCAGTCGCATGGCGCAGGAGCAGGCGCTGCGCATCCCCGCCAGCCTGCGCCGTCTCGTGCGGGCCTCGCGCGAGCCTGAGCCCGTCTACGCGACGTACGACGCGATCCTGTCGCCCGTGCTGTCGACGCCGGCTCCCCTTATCGGCGAGCTGGGCCCGGATGTGCCCGCGCGCGAGCACATCGTGCGGCTGCTGCGCTTCGCGTCTTTCACGGCGTGGCAGAACGTGACTGGCTCACCGGCCATCTCGCTGCCGCTCGCACGCACGCAGGAGGGACTGCCGATCGGGGTGCAGGTCGCGGCCCCGAGAGGGGAGGAGAGCCGCTTGCTCTCCCTCGCCTATGAGTTGGAGGCCGCCATGCCGTGGCCGCAGACGCCCGCACGCGCAAAGGCCTGAGGCGCCTCGCGGCGCCCCAGGCCTTCGCGTGGGTGATGAGCGAGCAGGGCTAGCGCAGCGCGCAGGCCTGGTCGCGGATTGTCGCCGGCACATCGGCACCGCCGCCGTCCGCGCAGATCGCGTCGAGCTGGTTCTGTGCCCAGACCGGACCCTCGGCCTGGTAGACGAACGCGGTCGTCTGCTCGATGTCGCCTGACTTGGTGATGGCGAAGACGATGGCCCAACCGTCGGCGCACTCGTAGCTCTTGGTGTCGATCAACTCAAGGCCCGCCGCCTGGGCGGAAGCCTCGGCGTTCTGCTCCATGACCGCCTCGGTGCACTCGGCGGACCCACCGCCGATCGGGCTCTCCGACGGTGCCGCCGACGTGGCGTCGGATGATGAACTTCCACCGCAGGCGGCAAGCACGAGCGTGCTCGCGGCGAGGGCAGACAGGGCAAGGGTGCGCATGTTCTTAGTCATGGGATGAGGGTAGGTCGGGCCACGCTTCCGATTCAGCCTGACTCGCCGAGCAGGCGGGTCACGAAAGGGCTACGGAAGCGACCTGCGGGATCCACCCGTGTGATGAGGCTCACGAAGTCGTCCCAACGGGGGAAGGCACGGCGCACCTGCGATGCAGTCGCTCGCGACACCTTGCCCCAGTGCGGGCGAGCGCCCAGCGGCATCACGATCTCCTCGACGGCAGGCAGCACGTCGAAAATGCGCTCATCGCGATGCCAGGTGAAGTGGATGCCGACCGTGTCGACGCCGTAGGCGGGGCTCAGCCACAGGTCGTCGGCGCGCATCGTGCGGATCTCCGTGACGTGGAGCAGCGGCGTGATGCGCTCGTGCAGGGTGCGCAGGGCGCGGATGGCCTCGACTGCGTGGGCGCGCGGAAGCAGGTACTCCGCCTGGATCTCGTCTCCCGCGCTCGGCGTGAAATCGGCGTGGAAGTGGGGGAGCCGCTCATGCCACGGGCCGCGCTGGCCGAGCTGGGGATTGCAGTGCACAGGGTCCAGCTGCTCGAGCGGATGCAGGGGTGCCGTGCGCTCGTCGGCGCCGAATGCCGGTCCTCCCGACCATGCCCCCTCGCGGTCCATCCGGCGCTTGAGCCACAGCTGGGCGTCGGGCTCGGGGCGCCAGCGCGTGAAGACGCTCACCGACGTCGCCGCCCCGAAGACCGCATCGAACTGCTCCTCGACGACGTCGAGATCCAGACCAGCGAAGACCGTCTGCGCCACGTCATAGGTCGGCTCGACCTGCAGTTCCACGCGCGTCACGACGCCGAGTGCACCCAGGGCCACGACCCAGCCGGGGAAATCGGCATCCTCTCCGCGGCGCACCCAGCGCGTCTCGCCGTCCGGGGTCACGACCTCGAGCCCGGTGACCGCGCTCGACAGTGTGCCGATCGCGTCTCCGGAGCCGTGGGTGCCGGTAGCGATCGCGCCACCCACCGTGATGTGAGGCAGTGATGCCATCGCCGCGAGTGCCGCACCCTGCGCGTGGAGTGCGCGTCCGAGCACGGCGTACGTCGTCCCCGCACCGACCGTCGCGGTCGTGCCCTCCACTCGGACATCGGCGGGCAGCCCCGTCGTGTCCACGTGCAGTCCGGGCGTCACGGCGACGGAGCTGAAGGAGTGGGCACTGCCCAGAGCCAGGACGCGCGGCTGGCTGCGGACCAGGGCGGCGACCTCGGCGGCGGAGCCGGGCCGGGCCTGGCTGCCCTCGAGTGCGACGGTCTCGGACCAGTTGCGCCTCATGCCCTGACGCTAGCGCCCTGGCGCCCAGGACATCATCCAGCGAAAATCCGGTGTAGCAGGAGATTGTCCGGCATGGGCTACCCTGGAGGCTCTGGTTCGCCCCCTCACCCCCAGGAGTCGCCATGCGTCCCCTCGCGCGCGTGCTCATCGACGAGAGCCACCGCCAGGCCTGGACCACCCGCCCGGAGCTGGCGGCCCGGATGGCGCCGGCCAATCCCGCGGATGCGTCGTACGCCGAGGCCGCCGAGGTCCTGCGCCGCTCCGGCTTCGAGGTCGAGGCCCATCTCGCGGGGCCGCTGGACGCGCAAGCACTCGAGAGCGTCGACGTGCTCGTCCTGCCCCACTGCTCCACCGATGAGTGGGAGGCGACGACCGGCGAGGGATCTCCCGTCTACGACGACTCCGAGGTTGCGGCGATCGAGTCCTTCGTGCGTGCCGGGGGCGGTCTGCTCGTGCTCGCCGAGACCGAGCAGGCGAAGTACGGCAACAACCTCGCGGACATCACGCGGCGCTTCGGCATCGACGTCGTCACGTGCACCGCTCAGGATCCGACCCGCCGCTTCAACGACGTCTCGACCTGGCTCCTCCTGGAGCCTTCGACGGCTCACGGGACCGACGTCTTCGCGGGCGTGTCCGGTGCATGCGTCTATCGCTCGGGTGTCCTCGACGTCGGTGATGACGCCTATGTCTTCGCCCGCACCTCCGACACGGCCATGCCCGCGTCCGCTCCCGTGATCGCGGGCGTCGACTCGGGGCAGGGCCGCGTGCTCGTCGTGGCCGACTCCGACTTCGCCGGCGACGACTCGATCGGGGATCTCGATCACCGGCGTCTGTGGCGACGGCTTGTCACCTGGGCGGCAGCTCGGCGTGCGGGAGGCGGGACCGAGGACCGAGTCAGCGTGATCGTCGAGCATCCCGCGTGGGCCGACCTCGTCGATGCCGTCGAATCCCTGCGGCCCCTCCAGGAAGCCGACGGATCAGTCACGGGGGATGCGGCTGCAGCCCGCGCGTGCATCGACCGGATCATCGCGGACCTTGATCAGCTCGCTCCACTCGTCCCGCATCAGTCGGACTACCTCAACGCCTGCGCCGCTGACTTCCGGGCGTGGTCCGATGGTGGGCTCGGCGTGCCTGACTTCCTCGACTCCCTCCAGCTCTTCCATCCCGACGAGCACCGTCGCGACGGAGTCGAGCACCTTGTCGTCTTCCCCATGTACACGCAGAACGGCAATCCCTACCGCAATGTCGAGGCGGTCGTCGTGCGCACCGTATGGCCCGACTGGATCGCCGAGCTCGAGGCGACCGCCTATGACAACGCGGCGTTCGTGCCGATCGAGTTCGTCGCATTCACCTCGGGCTACGACACGCACTCGGCCGTGCTCTTCCCGGAGACCGTGGCCACGCGCGAGGTGGTGAAGTTCACGTGGGGCGGGATCTTCTGCGATCGCGAGGCCGCACGCTTCCGTCGAGTCTCCCGCGCGGCGGCCGATCGGCTGCGGCTTTCCCTGCCTCCGGAGGCCGAACTCCTCCTGGCTGATCAGCGCCTGGCCCAGGAGACCTTCGTCCTGTGGGACCTCGTGCACGATCGCACGCACAGCCACGGCGACCTGCCCTTCGATCCCTTCATGATCAAGCAGCGGATGCCCTATTGGATGTACGGCCTGGAGGAGTTGCGCTGCGACCTGTCGACCTTCCGCGAGACTCGCCAATTGCAGGAGCGCGGCGTTGTCCTCGCGCCCTACGTGCGACTGGCCATCCTGTTCGACCGGCTCTTCCGATTCCCCACGACGGGTGACCGCGTGCGCAACTACGACGGACTCGCCGGGCAGATCATCTTTGCCTGGTTGCACAAGGCCGGTGTCGTGCGGTGGACAGACAACACCCTCGTCATCGACTGGTCGCGCGTGCAGGAGAGCATGGACGCGCTGTGCGATGAGGTCGAAACGCTCTATCGCGAGGGAATCGACCGCTCGCGCCTCGGGCACTGGCTCGCGGCCTACGGTTTCGTGAGTTCCCTGGTACCCCCGCATCCGCAGTCCGTGTGGGCGCAGGGCGCCCAGGCCCTGCCGATGGAGCCGCGCGAAGCCGTCGACGCCGTGCTGCCCGATGAGTTCCCACTCAACGTCTTCTACGAGTCGCTGCGCAAGGCGCTCGCGCCAGCCATCGACTCCGCCCGCGGCATCACGGGGGTGGCGGCATGAGCCGCCCCGTCGCCGTCATCCTGGGTGCGGGCATGGGTGGCCGTGCGGTCGCCCTCGCCCTGGGTGCCGACTATCTCGTCATCGTGGTCGACAGGCGTGAGGACCTCGCGCGGGAAGCCGCCGCACCCGTGTCGGGTGAGGCGGCCGTTGTGGACCTGCTCGACGTCGATGACGTGATCAGGTTCCGCGACGACGTGCTCGCACGCCACGGACGCATTGATGCGGTCGTGCACCTCGTGGGTGGGTGGCAGGGCTCCAAGACCGTCGACCTCGGCGCGCTCGAGGCGTGGGACTCCATCGCACCGGGTGTCTTCGTCACCGTCCGCACCACCACCGTCGCCTTCCGCGATGCACTCATCGCCTCCGGCGGCTGCTACGTCATCGTGTCGAGCACCGCGGCGGCCAAGCCCACCGCGGGCAATGTCGCCTACGCCACCGCCAAGGCTGCGGCCGAGACCTGGGTGGGCGGCCTGGCGAACTCCTTCAAGGACACCTCAGCGCGCGCGGTGATCGTCGCCGTCAAGGCGCTGGTCGACGCGGCCATGCGCGAGGCCCAGCCCGAGCAGGCCTTCGCGGGCTACACCGACACCGTCGACCTCGCCGCGGCGATTCATGGGATCGTCGGAGGTGACACCCCCAACGGGGTGCGCCGCGATCTGACGGAGGCCTGACATGTCCGCACCCTGGCGTGGCTTCGCCAGCGACAACTACGCCGGCATTCACCCGGAGGTCCTCGAGGCGATCAGCCGAGCCAACGCGGGCCATGCGGTGGCGTACGGCGACGACGACGAGACCGAGGGGCTGCGCGGACTGGTGCGCGAGCATTTCGGCCCGCAGGCGGAGGTCTTCCCTGTCTTCAACGGCACCGGCGCCAATGTCGTGGCACTGCAAGCGATGTGCCGGCCGTGGGAGGCCGTCATCTGCGCCGAGTCCGCTCACGTCAACGTCGACGAGGGTGGGGCGCCGGAGAAGGTCGCCGGGCTCAAGCTCTGGACGGTGCCCACTCTGGACGGGCTGCTCACCCCTGAGCTCGTCGACGTGCATGCCGTGCGCGTGGGCGACGTCCATCGCTCCCAGCAGGCCGTGGTGACGATCACGCAGTCCTCTGAGCTCGGCACGGCCTACACGGTCGACCAGCTCGGTACGCTCGCTGACCACGTGCACTCGCTCGGGCTGCGCCTGCACCTCGACGGTGCACGCCTGGCCAATGCAGCCGCGAGCCTCGGGGTCGCCCTGCGGGAGATCACGACCGACGTCGGCGTCGACGCCGTCTCTTTCGGTGGGACCAAGAACGGGGCGATGGGTGCCGAAGCGGTCGTCATCCTCGACCCCAGCCTGGCGAGCGCCGTGCCCTTCCTGCGCAAGTCGGCGATGCAGCTCGCCAGCAAGATGCGCTTCGTCAGCGCCCAGCTCTCCGCACTGCTCACCGACGACCTGTGGCTGCGCAATGCGAGCCACGCCAATGCGATGGCCCGTCGGCTCGAGGCCGCCGTGCGCGTGATTCCCGGCGTTCAGGTGCTGCGTCGCGTCGACGCCAACGCGGTCTTCGCCGTCCTGCCTCCCGCCGTGACGGAGCGACTGCAGCACGACTACCGCTTCTACACCTGGGACGACCACACGGGAGAGGTCCGGTGGATGTGCTCCTGGGACACCACGCCCGAGGGCGTCGACGCCTTTGCCGCGGCCATCGCGCGCGAGATGGGCGCCTGAGTCACCCGACGGGCGGACGCCCTTCGAAGGGAGTCGACAGCACGATCGTCGTGCGCGTGGACACTCCTGCGGTCGCGCGGATGCGAGCGAGCAGGTCCTCGAGGTCGACGGGCTCGGCCACGCGCACCTTCACGACGTAGGAAGCCGACCCCGCAACTGACCAGCACGATTCGATCTCTGCGAATCCCTCGACCCGCTGAGGGATGTCATCGGGCGCTGAGGGGTCAAGCGGAGTGAGATCGATCAGGGCGGTCAGAGGGAGTCCGACCGCGCGCGGCTCGATGACCGCCCGGTAGCCCGTGATCACCCCGCGCTCCTCGAGGCGGCGCACCCGCTGGTGGACGGCAGAGGTGGATAGGCCCGTCTCCCGGGCCAGGTCGGCGTAGGACATCCGCCCCTGGCCGCCCAGGAGCGCCAGGATGCTGCGGTCGACCTCGTCCTCCACGCAGGCGAGTCTGGCAGGTGCCCTCGGGGCGGGCTTGCCGCCTGGAGATCTGGCCGAAGGTCACGAGGGGATAACGTTGACCGCGCCACAACCGCCCCATGCGTCACAGGAGCCTTGATTCTTGCGACCATGGGGGCATGGCAGGCAGGCATGCCCGCCCCTCATCGGGGCGGGGGGGAGCGGCGTTGCGCCTCGCGGGCGTCATCACCGGCGTCGCCGCACTCGCGGGCGTGGCTGTCATGGGCGGCGTGGCCTTCGGGCTGTCGGCGCCCTGGACCGGATCCCAGGCCGTGGCATCCATCGTCACGCCTTCTCCCACCGACGAGGACGTGCTCTCGGATGGGGGAGCGGTTGAGCCGGTCGCCTACACCGCGGCGCAGCTCGGTGCGGAGGCGCCTCGCGTCTATACGCCCGACGTCAACGTGCTCGAGTGGGACAAGGATCCCGCCATCATCTCCACCGTCTATCCCACGCGCGTGAAGGATCTCTACGGAGTCGGCACCGTCATCCGCGTCGAGTTCGCCTACCCCGTGCCCGACAAGCAGAAGGCCAAGCTCGAGCAGGCGGCCACCGTGGTCACGAGCAAGCCCGTCGGCATCGCGGCGTGGAGTTGGCCCAATGACACGACCCTGGCCTTCCGGCCCAAGGAGTTCTGGCCGGCGTACACCGACGTCAAGGTCGACTTCGACTGGAAGAAGAACGGCCTCGCCACCTACGACCCCAAGGTGAAGTTCCGCATCGGGCGCGAGCTCATCTTCACCATTCCCGCTGACAAGCTCGTGGGCAAGATCAAGCGAGACGGGGTGACGCTGCGCAAGGTCCCGGTGTCGCTCGGCAAGCCGACCTGGGAGACCGCATCGGGGGTCAAGACGATCCTCGAGCGCTACGCGATGAAGCGCATGATCAACCCTGGACCGCGGGAGCCCTACGACGTCAACGTCCCCTACGCGCTGAGGCTCACGCCGGCCGGGGAGTTCCTCCATGCGGCCCCATGGAACCTGCACAATCTCGGCATCGCCTCGACGTCTCACGGCTGCACCAACATGTCGATGGAAGACGCCATGTGGTTCTATGTGCACGCCTTCGAGGGCGACCCTGTCGTCACCACCGGCACCGGCGTCGACCTCGACTGGTACGAGGGCCCCGGCGCCATGTGGAACCTCGACTGGGTCGACTGGACCAATCGCAGCTTCTCCCTCGCCTAGGCCCCTCGGCCCCGGCCAGCCCCTGCCCCACGCGGATGCCCCCGGCGGGCCGATCGGCCCGGCGTGCGGCATGATCGATCCTCCCCTTGACCGGGAGGCAGGCCATGGGCGTCAACCGAGAGCGCGAGCTCACCGCCGAGCGCGCGGTGGTGGGTGCCCTCTATGACCGCCTCGACGAGGTCCGACGCCGCACCCGGGAGGACCTGCGCCGCGCGCAGCACGACCAGACCGCCGGCACTCCCGCGGCCATGACCGAGCAGGACGCCTTCGTCAAGCTCTACGCCGAACGGCTCCAGGCACTCGAGGCCGCGGAGACGAGGCTGTGCTTCGGCCGGCTCGATCTCGCCGATGGCCAGTCGCGCTACATCGGTCGCCTTGGCCTCGCCGATGACGACCAGCGGCCGCTGCTCACCGACTGGCGCGCGCCCGCGGCCGAACCCTTCTACCAGGCGACCTCCGCCGATCCGCGCGGCGTCGTGCGCCGCCGCCACATCGTGACGGCCGGGCGCGAGGTGACCTCCCTCGAAGACGACGTCCTCGACCTCTCCGCGCTCGCCGAAGGCGACTCGGGAGTCCAGGCCGAGGATGTGCAGGGCGGCGGCGTGCTCATGGCGGCGCTCGCCGCACGGCGCACCGGCCGCATGCACGACATCGTCGCCACGATGCAGTCGGAGCAGGATGCGATCGTCCGCTCTCCCCTCGAGGGAATTCTCGTCGTCGAGGGTGCGCCCGGCTGCGGCAAGACCGTCGTCGCCCTGCATCGGGCGGCGTACCTGCTCTACACCCACCGCGACCGGCTGGCCCGCAGCGGCGTGCTCATCGTCGGCCCCAACCGGATCTTCCTCCACTACATCGGCCAGGTGCTCCCCGCGCTCGGCGAGACCGCGGCGGTGCTCGCGACACCCGGACAGCTCTATCCGGGGGTGGATGCGACCGCGTGGGAGCCCGCGGAGATTGCCGAGATCAAGGGGCGCTCCTCGATGGCAGATGTGATTCACCGCGCGGTGCGTGCGCGCCAGCGGGTGCTCGAAGCCCCCCGGCAACTTGATGTCGGCGGCACGACCATCACGCTCACTCCGCAGATGGTCGAGTCGGCTCGTGACCGCGCACGAGCCTCGCGTCGACCTCACAATGTCGCGCGCCGCACCTTCGCACTCACGCTCCTCGACTCGCTCGCACGGGAACTCGCGGCTGCTCGACGCGTCGACATCGATGGCCATCGCGATGTCTTCATCGCCGATCTGCGCGAGTCCCGCGACGTGCGCCGTGAAGTCAACCTCGCCTGGATGCCGGTGACGCCCGAACAACTTGTCTCCGACCTCTACGCCGACCCTGATCGCCTCGCCGCGGCCGCCCCCAGACTGCGGCCCGACGAGCGCGCACTCCTGCAGCGTCCCCGGGGTGCGGCCTGGACCCCGGCCGATGTCCCCTTGCTCGACGAGGCCGCCGAGCTGCTCGGCGTCGAGGACGAGGCGGAGCGGCAGGCCCAGGCGCGCGCCGACGCCGAGCGCCGCGCCGAGCAGGACTACGCCCAGTCCGTCCTGGAGATGACCGGCACGCGGGGCGTCTCCGCCGAGCAGTTGCTCGACAGGTACGCCGGCCCGCGCGAGATCGCCTCCGTCGCCGACCGCGCGTCCGAGGACCGCGAGTGGGTCTACGGCCACATCGTGGTCGATGAGGCGCAGGAGCTCTCGCCCATGGCCTGGCGCCTGCTCGCGCGTAGGTGCCCTTCCCTCTCGATGACGGTCGTGGGCGATCTCGACCAGACCGCATCAGCGGCGGGCGCTGATGACTGGGCCACCGCCCTGCGCGACATCACGAAGTCGCGCCACCGCACCGAGCAGCGCTGGCGGGTCGAGCGGCTCACCGTCAACTACCGCACGCCCAGACCCTTCATGGACCTGGCGCGCGATGTGCTGTTGGCCTGCGGGCGCGAGCCAGCACCGGTGGAGTCGATCCGCGATGGCGCGGAGCCGTCGATCGTCCGTGTCGCCGCCGCTGTGGACGTTGCCGACATCGTCGCAGCCGCGGCCATCGGAGAGGACGCGGGTCGTGTCGCGGTCATCACCGCACCGTCCTTGGTGATGGACATCGAGAAGGGCCTGCGCGACGCACTGCCGGAGGGCATGGTCGGCCATGGCGACGATCGCCTGGACGCGGTCGTGTCCGTGCTCACGGTGGGCCAGGCCAAGGGCTTGGAATTCGACGACGTCCTCGTGGTGGAGCCAGACCTCATCGACGCCGAGGCCGCGAGGCGCGGGACGGATCTCTACGTGGCCCTGACGCGGCCCACGCGCTCGCTCACCATCGCCTACACGGGCGACTACCCGCGGTGCCTGCCGGTCAGGCCTTGAGCGCGTCGACCACGCACTGACCGGTGCTCACGATCGCGGAGAAGCCGTCCTCCTCCGGGAGGAAGGTCGTGACGACGCCGTCCTCGATCACCATCGCGTATCGCTTCGAGCGCAGGCCCATGCCCGCTCGTGAGGCGTCGACCTCCATGCCGATGGCTGACGTGAACTCCGCATTGCCGTCGGAGACGAGAGTGATCTCGGAGCCGACCCCCTGCGAGGCGCCCCAGGCGCCCAGCACGAAGGGATCGTTGACGGCCAGGCACACGATGCGGTCCACGCCGGCAGCCGACAGCTCGCCTGCTGTGTCGACGTAGGAGGGCAGGTGGACCGCGGAGCAGGTGGGCGTGAAGGCACCCGGCACGGCGAAGAGCACGACACGGCCGGAGCCGAGCAGTTCAGAGCTGGAGACGGGGTCGGCGCCCGCCTCAGTCACGACCCGCAGGGTCACGTCGGGGATGCGGGCGCCCACGCGGATGCTCACGATGCCGTCCTTCTCATGGTCTGGTCGATCTCAGGTTCCGGTCGATGACGGGGCCTAGTGGCCTCCACCACCCGCGAGAGCCTTCCCGCGTAGCAGCACGATAGCCACGACGACGCCGATGAGCGACACGGCGATCGAGGGCCACATGGCCATGCCGACGGCCGCGTCGAAGACCTCCGTGATGACCGCGCGTGCGTCACCGGGGATGAGCGAGGCGACGGCGTCGAGGGAGAGCCCGCCCGTGAGCACGTCGAGCACCTTCGCCAGGGTGTCGGCGGGCGGGCTGCTGAGGATCGATTCCAGCTGGCTGCGGGCGCTGCTCTGGAAGACAGCGGTGCCCACCGCGACGCCGAGCGACCCGCCGATCATCGACGCGGCCTTGAAGACTCCCGACACCACGCCCTCGCCGGCGTCGCCCGGATCCTCCACCGCAGTGACGGCGCACGGCGTGATCTGCAGGCCGATGCCGATGCCGATGAGGATGAACGGCGCGATCAGCTGCGAGTAGTCGCCTGTGAGATTGAGCAGCAGAACCGCGGCGACGGCGAGGCAGGCCATGCCCACCGCCGTCGGCATGGCAGGGCCGAATCGTCGACCGAGCCAGTTGCCGAGCGGGTTCACGATGAGGATGGGGATCGTGGCCGGCAGCAGCAGCAGCCCGGCGGTGAGCGGGTCGTAGCCCTCGACGACCTGGAGGTAGAGCGCCATGAAGAAGATCGCGCCGCCGAAGACGAAGTTGGCGATGAGATTGGCCAGCACCGCACCGTCGAAGCGCCTCATGCGGAACACCGACAGCTTGATCACCGGAGCCTTGGCGCGGCGCTCGATCAGCACGAATACGACCAGGAGCAGGACCGAGGCGGCCAGCATGCCGGCAGATGCGGCGGCGGGCAGGGTGTCGAACTGCACGAGCGCCCACGAGAGCAGGAAGAGACTGCCGACGAGGGTGACGACCCCGGGCACGTCGATGCGGCGTACGGCGTTCACGTCGCGCGTCTCAGGTGTGGCCCACCAGGTGATGAGGAGGGCGACGATCCCGATGGGCAGGTTGATCCAGAAGATCCAGCGCCAGTTGAGACCCTCCACGATCACGCCGCCAACCAGCGGTCCGAGAGCCTGCGCTCCCCAGCACACCGCGATCCATGCTGCGATCGCCGTGTCGCGCTGCTTGCCGGTGAAGATGACGGCGATCATCGCGAGCGCCGTGGGCAGGATGGCTGCCGCTCCGACTCCCTCGATCACCCGGCCGATGATGAGCACGATGGGGGAAGGCGCGAGTGCCGCGACGACGGAGCCTACGAGGATGAGGATGGTGCCGATCGCGAAGAGCAGACGCCGGCCGTAGATGTCGCCGATCCGGCCGCCCACGATGATGAGAGCGCCGGCGAGGAAGTAGCCGTTGACCGCCCACTGCAGCGTGTCCATCGTGCCGCCGAGGTCGCGGGCGATGGTGGGCAGCGCGATGGAGATGTCGCTCGCCGTCACCCAGACCAGTGCAGTGACCAGGCATAGCCCGAGCAGGGACCACCAGCGCCGGTCTGTGCCGGAGGCAGGCGGTGCCTGCGGGGACGAAGGGGACATATCGCCACTGTAGGTGCTACCCGCTCGACCAGCGTGCATCCGAGGACACGACGTACCCTCGTGGCGTGGTCCGTGCTGTCGTCGTCGTGCTCGCTGCCATCACCCTCGGGGTCGTGGGCATCCTCGTGTGGGGTGCGTGGCGCAGCGATGACGGCACTGCGATCGACGACCTGCCGACCGTTTCCGAGGTCGTGGCTGCCCAGGCACACCGGCACGGCGTCGACCTGCCCGAGCTGACCGACGCTGACCGCGTGCGGCTCTCCGCGCCAGCCACCGCCGGCTCGTCGCTGTCCGTCTATGACCAGGTCCTCGGCCAGCTCATCGCCGTGCGCGATGCGGCCGGCGTCGACGAAGCGGTGGCCATCCTCGGCGAAGTGGCGCTGCAGAGCGAGGTCGTCGCCTCGGAGTGCGGACGGCTCTACACCGAGCTCACCACGGGCGCGCCGTCGTCGCTGCCCGTGGCGAGGACATGCCCCGCTGGCTGATACGCGCGCCCTTCCTGGCACCATCCGCACATGAAGCGCATGAAGGTCGTGATCATCGGCGCCGGATTCGCCGGCCTCGATGCGGCCAAGCTCCTGCGCAAGTCCCCTCGCATCGATGTCGTCCTCGTCGATCGCCACCCGTATCAGCTCTTCAGCCCCCTGCTCTACCAGGTGGCCACCGGTGCTCTGCCCGAGGATGACATCGCCTATCCCGTGCGCGCGGCGATCCCGGGTGTGTCCTTCATCCGCGGCGACGTCGTGCGCATCGATCCGCAGGCCCATCGGATCCGGCTCTACGACGGCCAGGACATCAGCTACGACCAGCTGATCATCGCCACGGGCAGCGTCGGCACGACGTTCGGCATCCCAGGGGTGGAGGAGCACGCGCTCCAGATGAAGTCCATCGCCGATGCACGGCGCATCAAGACCCGACTGCTCAACACCTACGAGGAGGTGCAGGAGGGGCGCCTGCCGCGCGAGTCCCTGCGCGTCGTCGTCGTCGGCGGCGGTCCCACCGGGGTCGAGGTGAGCGGGGCTGTGGCCGAACTCCAGTCGAGTCTGGTCCGTGAGTACCCCGACATCGCCGACAAGGCCACCGTCACGCTCGTCGAGGCTGGACCGCGATTGCTGCCGTCCTTCTCCGAGGAGTCGAGTGCGCACGCCAAGGAGGAACTCGAGGAACTTGGTGTCGTCGTCAAGCTCGACACCGCGGTCGACCGGATGTACGAGCGCGACGTGCACCTGAAGTCCGGCGAGATCCTTCCTGCGGGCACGGTCGTGTGGGCTGCGGGAGTCGCTGCTCCCGAGCAGTGGCGCGACCTGGGGGCCACGGGTCCGGCGCGGCGCCTCATCGTCGACGAGTTCCTGCGGCTCCCCGGCGTGCCCGACGTGTGGGTCGTGGGTGACACCGCTGCCTTCATGCCCGACGGGGACACCCCACTGCCGATGGTGGCTCCGGTAGCCATGCAGATGGGCCGTCAGGTGGCCCGCAACATCACAGCGCTGGCGACCGGCAAGCTCATGGAGCCCTTCCGCTACTTCGACAAGGGACAGATGGCCACGATCGGACGCCGTCGCGCCGTCGCCGAGACTCCCCAGGGCCTGCGCCTACACGGGACGCCCGCGTGGCTCGCGTGGCTCGGCCTTCACGTGGCGTACCTCGCCGGCGGTCGCAACCGCGTGAGCGTGCTGGCCGACTGGGCGTGGAACTACCTCGCCTGGAGCATCGGTCCGCGGAGGGCCATCATCGAGTAGCGCCAGCAGCGGTAGTGTCCGCGCACGTGGGTATGGGCGACGTTTGGCATCGCATCATCCCGTCTCGCACCATCCCGTACACGCGCTGGCGCAGTGAGGGCTCGCGCTGGCGCAGCGGTCCCGGTACCTTCGGGGTCCTCATCGTCGGCCTGTGGCTCTTCGGAACGGGCGAGGCCATGCTCGTCGATGCCGCGCTCGGCAATGCCCCGTGGACCGTCTTCGCACAGGGCATCTCGGTGCGCACCGGAATGGCCATCGGCCTGGCCACTTTCCTCACCAGCGTCGTCGTCCTCCTCATGTGGATCCCCCTTCGCGAGAGGCCCGGGCTGGGGACCATCGCCAACGCGATCGTCATCGCACTGGCCCTGCAGGTGATGATCGGCGTGCTCCCCACGCCGGAGTCCTTCGGCTGGCGGCTTGCGCAGGTGATCGGCGGCATCGCGCTGGTCGGCCTCGGCAGCGGTCTCTACCTCACGACCAACCTCGGGCCCGGTCCGCGCGATGGCCTCATGACGGGCATTCATGAGCGCACGGGCATCGCCGTGACTCCGGTCCGGCTGTCCATCGAGGTCGTCGTCCTCGCGATCGGCTGGATCCTGGGTGGCACCGTCGGCATCGGCACCGTGCTCTTCGCCCTGCTCATCGGCCCGTCGGTGGGATACGGCCTGCGACTGGTCGGCTGGCTTGCGGGATCGCGCCAGGAGATGCCGCCCGGCGACGTGCATCCTGAGCTCGAGGCCTGACGACTACTGTGCACGCGTGGACGACCTCACCATCCCGCAGCATCTGGCCGCGAGACTGCGAGATCGTGGCGTGGACCGCGGATTCGGCATCGTGGGGGACTACGCCCTGCGCCTCTTCGCCGACCTTAAGGACGATGGCTTCCCCGTTCTCGTCACCGCGGACGAGCAGGGAGCGGCGTTCGCGGCCGATGCCTACGCCCGCCTGAAGGGCCTCGGCGTCGTGGCGGTCACCTACGGCGTGGGCGGGTTGAAGATCGCCAATGCCGTCGCCGGTGCCTGGGCCGAGCAGGTGCCCCTCCTCGTCGTTTCGGGGGCGCCCGGTCTGCGCGAGCGCGCGGGCGATGTCCTGCTGCATCACAAGATCCGCAACTTCGACTCGCAGCTCGTGGTGTTCGAGGAACTCACCTGCGCGCAGGCGGTGATCGACAATCCTGCCATCGCTGCCGATGAGATCGACCGTGTCATCGCTGAGGTGCTCTCCCAGCAGCGGCCCGGCTACCTCGAGATCCCGCGCGACATGGTGGAGGTCCCCATCGCGCCTCCGCGCCAGGAGCGCTGCGCGCCCACCTGCCTCCCGTCGACGACGAAAGGCTGCGCGCCGCGGTGGCCGACGCCATGGAATGCCTGAGCGATTCGCGCACTCCGGTGGTCCACGCCGGTGCCATGGTGTGGCGCAGGGGGCTGGGCCCCGCGCTCATCGAGGCTGCCGAGCGCCTTCAGGTGCCGGTGGCGACGAGCTCGCTCGCAAAGGGGCTCTTCCCCGAGAGGCATCCGCTCTCCCTCGGTGTCTACATGGGCGCTGTTTCCTCGCCCGAGGTCGTCCAGCGCGTCGAGAGCGCGAGCACGGTCGTGAGCTTCGGCGTGCTCAACACCGATCTCACGATGGGCGCCTTCACCGCCCACCTCGATCCCCATCGCCACATCGATGCGCAGGACACCGAGGTGACGATCGGCTTGCGCACCTACAAGGACGTCCCCCTCTGGGCTTTCCTGCCTGCCCTCGCGCAGGCTGCCAGCGGACAGGTCGAGGAGGTCACGACCGCCGCGCATCCCCGTCCCGGCTTCGTCGCGCAGCCCGGCATCGCACTGAGCGTCGCGCCTGTCATCGCCGCCGTGGACGCGCACCTCGACGAAGGTCACGGCCTGCTCGTCGACCCGGGTGAGTGCCTCTTCGCCTCCGTCGACCTGTCGGCCCCGCGCTGGTGTCTCGCGAGTGCCTACTACGCGACCATGGGCTACGCCGTTCCCGGCGCGCTCGGCGCGGGGATCGCCGAGCCACACCTGCGCCCGGTGGTGCTCGTCGGAGACGGGGCCTTCGCGATGACCGGTCTCGAGGCAGCGAGTGCCGCCTTCCACGGGGTGAAGCCTGTCGTCATCGTGCTGGACAACCACGGCTACGGCACGCAGCGCCCCATGAAGGACGGCGCGTTCAACGACATCCCCGCGCTCCAGGCGGAGCACCTGCCGGCCGTCTTCGGCACGGGCCGCGGCTGGCTCGCGACGACAGAGGACGAACTCGACACGGCTCTCACCGAGGCCATGGCATCGGACGAGCTGTGCATCATCCGTGCTGTGGTGCCGCAGGGCGATCGCAGCCCGGCACTTCTACGACTCACGGATGCACTGGGCAAGCGGATCTAGCCTTGACCGTGCGCGCTGCTCAGCTCATCCGAGGGCGATCGTGGCGATTCCGGGCTCGACGAGGCTGCCGAGGTAGAGCCTGCGGTCGTGCTCGCGCACGCCGGTGACGTAGTGGAAGGCCCGGCCGGAGCCCTGGAGGTTGTGCCGGACGTCGCCCTGTCCGTCGATGCCGACCACCCAGGCGATGCGGGTGGCGTCGGGCTGGAGCCGCTCGGGCATGGCCCATACGGCGGAGCGCAGGAAGGCCGGGCGGGGCAGGAGCAGGTCCAGGAGCCGGTTGCGCGCCGAGGGCAGGGCGATCCAGAAGACGCCGTCGCTTCCTGTCGACATGTTGTCGGGCATGCCCGGAAGGTTGTCGATGATCACGGAGCGACGTCCGGCCTGGGGGCCGGCGAGGTCGAGTCGTGTCACGCGGTAGCCGCCCGTCTCCGCGACGAGGACGAAGGACTCGTCGTGCGCGAGGGCGACTCCGTTGGCAAAGTCGAGATCGTCGAGCAAGACCGTGACGGCGCCGTCGGGGTCACGACGGATCAGACGGCCACTGCCGGTGTGGGAGAGGATATCGCCCTTGAACTCGTCGAGCCCGAAGTGCAGCGAGGAGTCAGAGAAGTAGATCGTGCCGTCTCGCTCGACCGCGCAGTTGTTGGTGAAGCGCATCGGCCGGCCATCGATCGACGTGAGGAGTTCGGTGATGTCGCCGGTCGCGGGATCGACGCGCAGCAGCCCGCGGTGCGCATCGCACACGACCAGCCAGCCCTCCGGATGCACCTCGATGCCCAGGGGGCGGCCGCCGGTCTGTGCCAAGCGCTCGACGGTGCGGCCGTCGGGCGAGATGCGCAGCAGGTGCCCCTCGCGCGTGCCGGTGTAGACCGCCCCGGAGGCGTCCACGGCGACGTCCTCAGCCCCTGATCCCGGCAGCGGGATCACGTCGAGTCGGTCGAGGGCCTCATTGGTCGCGAAGGGCCCGCGCAGCCCCACATCCGGGGGCGGACGCCAGCGGCGGGGACGCAGGGGGGTCTTGGCCATGGCCCCATCCTGCCCGGGCGGGCGGGACTAGGCAGCCAGATCGAGGCGGGGAAGCGTGCGGATCGGCATGCGCGTGCCGCCGGTGCGGTCGGCGAGTCCGAGGAACTCGTAGGGGCGCAGGCCCACCCGGCCGAACCACGTGCCGGTGAGCGGGATCGAAGTGCCAGCGGGGGTGGTGCTGATCACGGAGTCCTCCTTGTGGGAGCGGGTGGTACGGGCGTCGCCTCCGTTATAGGGAGCCGACGTGACGAGCCGATGTACTCCAGGATCACCTCCGGCGACGAGCAGTGGAGCACTGGCTCGCCAGGGCGTGAGCCGTGTCACAGGACACCGACCCCACCCCGCCTGGGCCGTGGGAGCATAGGCCCGTGATCGAGAGTGAGGGCTCCGTCTGGGACTTCATCCTCATCGTGTCCTTTGTCTTCATCGCCTCCCTCTTCATGGGCTGGCTCTCGGCCAGGATCCTCGACGTTCGGCGCGGACGCCTGCGTTCGCTGGCAGCGGGTGTCATCGGGTTCTTCGGCGGCCTGGCCCTGCTGGCCGTGCAGGTCCAGGGCAATGTCGAAATCGACTTTGAGAACGACTCCAACGCGACGCTCCTGCTCGTCTTCACCTGGCTCGGCTACTCCCTCATCGTCGCCCTGGTGGCCAGCCTGGTCATCGATGCCATGCTCCGGCCCCGTCGTGGGCACCGGGGCTTCCCCCGGCCCATCCGGGCCATCAAGGCCCGCATTGCCGTGACGCGGCGCCTCACGCACATCGCGCGCATTGCCCGCAGGAACGGCCTCATCGGCCGACGACTCGCCTCGCGCTCTGAGCTTCTCTCGCCGGAGACTGCGCGCGCGCTGAGGCTCACCCTCGAGGAGTCCGGAGGGATGCTGGTCAAGTTCGGCCAGATCGCCTCGACGCGCGACGACCTCTTGCCGCCCGTCATCACCGAGGAGCTCGCCGAGCTACGCTCGTCCGTGCCGGGCCTGCCCTTCGCGACGGTCCGTTCCGTTGTCGAAGACGAACTCGGTGCGCCTCTTGAGGTGATCTTCACCAGCTTCGACGAGCACCCACTGGCCGCTGCATCCATTGGCGTCACCCACCGCGCCGTGCTGCGCGACGGACGCCGCGTCATCGTGAAGGTGCAGCGCCCCGACGTCGAAGAGAGCGTCGCCATCGACGGCCGCGTCCTCATCGGAGGGGCTCGCAGCCTGGAGCGCAGATCTGCCGCGGCGAAGCGGGTGGGTGTGCTCGGCCTGGCCAGGGAACTCGTGGCGGGCATCACCGAGGAGCTCGATTTCACCCGGGAGGCGGCCAACAACGCCGCCATGAGGCGCGCTAGGTCTGCTGATGAGGGAGTGGACCTGCCCGAGATCTACGCCGACATGACCACCCGGCGCGTGCTCGTCATGGACGAGGTGGTCGGCTCGTCCGTCTCCGACCAGTCGGCAATCGATGTCTGCGGCGTGCCGCGCGCGGACCTCGCGAAGCACCTCCTGGACTCGTTCCTGTCGCAGATGCTCGCTGACGGCGTCTACCACGCTGATCCGCATCCGGGCAACGTCCTCGTCGATGGTGGCGGCACGCTGTGGTTCATCGACTTCGGTGCCGTCGGCTGGATCGACCCGGTCACCCTCGAAGGTCTTCAGCAGATGGCGCTCGGCTTCACGCTGCGCGATCCCGCCGTGCTGGCCCGCGCCGTACGCCGCGTCGCCGGCCACGCCAGCGAGACCATCGACATCACGTCGCTGGAGTTCGACCTCGGTGTCGTGCTCACGACCCTGCAGGGCGGGGGCTTCGACCCGGGGGCAATCTCCGAGATCATCCGCGTGCTCGATCGGCACGGCGTGAGTGCGCCCCCTGCGCTCACGATCCTCGCTCGCGCGATCCTCACCCTCGATGGCACGCTGCGCGTCCTCGACCCGGACTTCCGCATGGGTCCGGCTGCCCAGGCCCGAATGGGCGAGATCGTCGCACACCAGGAACTCGATCCCCGAGACCAGATGACCCGGGAACTGGTCCGGGCGCTTCCTGTCCTGCGCTCGATGCCCCAGGTCGCCGAGGACCTCGCCCTGCAGGCGCGCGGCGGCCGTCTCACACTGCGGATCGACCGCTTCTCGGGGCCTGATGGCCACCGGATGGAGCACTGGCTCAACCGCATCCTCTTCACGGTCGTCGGCGTCGTCGGGCTCGTCGGCTCCGGACTGGTGCTCATCGCCGGAGGCCTGGCGGGCAATGACACCGTGGCCAACCCGCTGCGCCTCATCGGCTTCGTCGGCCTCTTTCTCTCAGCAGCGATGATGATGCGCGTGGTGGCGCAGATCCTCGCGCGACGCGACGAGGACGAGCCCTTCTAGCGCTCGGCTAGCGGGTGCCGACGGCGAGCAGCCGCTTGAGATCGCCGTGCACCTCGAGCCCCGCGCTCGTCGCGGTCGTGTCGAGCACGACCTGTCCTGAGGGGTCGGTCAGTCGCACTCCGAGCGTCGCGTCGAGCGTCTCCTCGACGCGCTCATGCATCCGGGTGCGGATCGGAGCGTGCAGCAGGCCGCCGCGCACCCGCTCGGCGCTGAGTTCGAGCAGTCCCGACGGCCCCTCGAGGGCCCAGCGCACGTGGCTGTCGTCGATCGTCAGCTCGCGCTCCTTCGAGCCGTTGTACGTCGCCCAGGAGTGCAGGCGCCTGCCCAGGCGCAGCCCGACGATGAAGCCGCGGAAGGACGACCGCAGCCACGGGATGATCGCGACCGAGGCGACGAGTGAGGCCTCTGGAGCACCCGCGAGGTGGTTGGAGTGCATCCACACATAGCCGGCGGGGAAGGCGCGACCCCAGTCCTTCTCGATGTAGCCGCGGCCGCCGGTGAAGTCCTGCACGCTTCCGTCGGCCTCGAGCGCGCCGCGCAGTCCGTGGCCGAAGGACACCACGCCGTGGTAGCACTCCATGAGCGGCACCCAGGCGTAGGGGCCCATGATGCCCGGACGCCGCCAGGTGACAGGCCACGGATCCAGCTCACTGGTGAACTCCACCTCGCCGCGCAGGCCGGGCAGGTCCAGTCGCACGCCACCGGATGCGAAGTGGTTGGGTCCGATGCGCACATCGAATCCACGATCGCTGGCGACGAAGTCAGACGTGTCGTAGCGGTGGTACCACGAACGTCCGGTGGCGCCGTCGAGCACCTGCACGAAGGCCTCGTCCGTGACGTCCTGCCCGTCGCGGCCGCGGAAGACCCCGGGGATGAGCGCCCAGCGGGCCTCCTGCCGGGCGTCCACGAGTTTGACGTACCAGCCCTCGAAGAACCCCCGGCGCACCCCGTGCCCGTGGAAGGCCTCGGGCCGGCGAATCCCGCGAATGAAGGCTGAAGGTCTCCGCATGCGAACCACGCTACTGGTCGTAGGCTGCGGCCCGGAGGTAGGAGATGAGGCTGCTCGTGCCCCGGGAGACGCGCCCGGGTGAGCGGCGGGTGGCTGTGGTGCCCTCCGTCGTCGCCAAGTTCACGCAATTGGGCTTCGAGGTGGTCGTCGAGTCGGGCGCGGGAGATCTCGCCTTCGCGTCGGATGCCGACTACCTGGCTGCCGGGGCACTCGTCGTGCCGACGTCAGGGATGGACGACGCCTTCGCCGCGGCTGACGTGGTCGCCTCGGTGCGGCCCCTCGACTACGGCCGGGCCAAGCGACTGAAGAAGGGGGCTGTCGCGGTCTCCTTCCTGTCACCGGCGATCGACCTCGACACCGTGCGCGGCCTGCACGACTCGGGCGCGACCGGGCTGTCCTTCGACCTAGTCCCGCGCATTTCGCGTGCGCAGTCGATGGACGCCCTCACCTCCCAGGCACTCGTCACGGGATATCGCGCGGCGCTCGTCGCGGCGGACCGCCTACCGAAGTTCTTCCCGCTCTTCATGACGGCAGCGGGCACCATCCAGCCGGCCCGCGTGCTCGTCCTGGGTGCGGGTGTCGCGGGGTTGCAGGCCATCGCCACGGCCAAGCGTCTCGGCGCGCGGGTCTCGGCGTACGACGTGCGCGCGGCGAGCGCCGACGAGGTGCGCTCGATGGGCGCGACCTTCATCCAGCTCGACCTCGATGCCCTCGAGGGCTCGGGCGGCTACGCGCGTGAGATGAGCGAGGACCGGGCGCAGCGTCAGCGCGACCTGCTCGCCCCGCACATCGCGGAGTCCGATGTGGTCATCACCACCGCTGCCGTGCCCGGACGCCAGGCACCCCTCCTGGTTACCCGGTCGATGGTCGAGGGGATGAAGCCCGGGTCCGTCGTCGCCGACCTGGCCGCCGAGTCCGGCGGCAACGTCGAGGGCTCAGTGCCGGGCGAGGAGGTCATGATCGGCGAGGTCATCCTCTGGGGCGGCCGCGATGTGCCCAGTGAGATGCCGGTCCATGCCTCGCAGCTCTACGCCATGAACGTCTACTCGCTGCTCACCCTCGTCGCCAAGGACGGGCAGGTCGTCGTCGACGCCAACGACGAGATCATCGACGGCTGTGCCGTGGTGCTCGACGGCGATGTGCGCAACGAGGCCGCGCAGGCCGCACTCCAGGGAGGTTCCTGACATGGACGGGGTAGCCCTCCTCACGATCTTCGTGCTGAGCATCTTCGTGGGCTTCGAGGTCGTCTCGAAGGTCTCGACCATCCTCCACACGCCGCTCATGTCCGGTGCCAATGCCATCCACGGCATCGTCCTCATCGGCGGCATCATCGTGCTCGGCAGCGCTGAGGGAGCGCTGGAGATCATCCTCGCCACGCTCGCCGTGCTGCTCGGTGCCATCAACCTCGTCGGCGGCTTCGTCGTCACCGACCGCATGCTCGAGATGTTCAAGCCACGCAAGCCCGCCGCCGACGAGATCGACGGGGGTGCGCGGTGAGCACTCCCACCTGGGCGCAGCTGGTCAACCTTGGCGTTGCCGTCCTCTTCATCCTGTCCCTCAAGGGTCTCTCTTCGCCCAAGACCGCACGGCTGGGCACCGCACTCGGTGCCCTCGGCGCCGTCGTGGCGACCGTCATTCTCTTCTTCACCGGCATCGAGCTGCGCAATCTCGCCCTCATCATCGGCGCGATCATCGTGGGCTCGGCCATCGGCTGGATCTCGGCGCGTCGCGTCAAGATGACGGCGATGCCCCAGCTCGTCGCGCTCTTCAACGGCGTGGGCGGTGGCGCAGCCGGCCTCATCGCGATCGTTGAGTACCTCCACCTTGGTGACCAGGGCGACTTCCTGTTCTCGCTGTTCACCGTGCTCACGATCATCATCGGCTCGGTGGCCTTCAGTGGCTCGATCGTGACGTTCCTCAAATTGCAGGAGATCATGACGACGCGTCCGGTCGTCATCCCTGCCGGCAAGTGGATCACCATCCTCGTGGCCCTGGCGACGGTCGGCACCGGAGTGTGGCTCTTCGTCAACCCGCAGTTCTGGGTCGTGCTGCTCCTGCTCGTGCTGTCGCTGGTCTTCGGCGTCCTCTTCGTGCTCCCGGTGGGCGGAGCCGATGTCCCCATCGTCATCTCGCTGCTCAACGCCTGCACCGGCCTCGCGGTGGCCGCGTCGGGCTACGTGCTCGACAACGTGCTACTGCTCATCGCGGGCACGCTCGTCGGTGCCTCCGGCACGCTGCTGACCATGCTCATGGCCCAGGCCATGGGCCGACCGCTCACCTCCACGCTCTTCGGCGCCTTCTCCGGGACGACCCAGGGCGGCGGCGGCACCGGCGAGGAGCGCCCCGTGCGCTCGGCCGGTCCCAACGACGTCGCGATCATGCTCGGCTACGCCAACAAGGTCATCCTCGTGCCCGGCTACGGCCTCGCGGTCGCCCAGGCGCAGTCGACGCTGCGTGAGCTCGCTGACCTGCTCACCGCGCGCGGCATCGAGGTCGACTACGCCATCCACCCCGTCGCCGGTCGTATGCCGGGCCACATGAATGTCCTCCTCGCGGAGGCGTCGGTGCCCTACGACCAGCTCAAGGAGATGGAGGAGATCAATCCCGACTTCTCCGCGACCGATGTCGTGCTCGTGGTGGGGGCCAACGATGTCGTCAACCCCGCGGCACGCACGGATGAGTCTGCGCCGATCTATGGCATGCCCATCCTCGACGTCGACAATGCCCAGCAGGTGGTCTTCCTCAAGCGGTCGATGCGCCCGGGCTTCGCCGGGATCGAGAACGAACTTCTCTACGACCCCAAGACGACCCTGCTCTTCGGAGACGCCAAGGACTCCCTCACCAAGGTCGTCACCTCACTCAAGGCCCTGTAGTTCGCTGAGTGACGCAGGGCTAGACGACGCCGTAGAGGCGATCGCCCGCGTCGCCGAGTCCGGGCACGATGTAGCCCTTCTCGTTCAAGCGCAGGTCGAGGCCTGCCGTGACGACTGTGACGTCGACGGGCTTGCCGGCATAGGTCTCCTCGACATGGCGCAGGCCCTCGGGCGCAGCGAGCAGCGCGATGGCCGTCACGTCGCTTGCGCCTCGCTCGAGCAGAAGGTCGATCGCCGTGACGAGCGTGCCGCCGGTGGCGAGCATGGGATCGAGCACGAAGACCTGGCGACCGTCAAGGTCGTGCGGGATGCGATCGGCGTAGGTGGAGGCGATGAGCGAGTCGTCGTCGCGGACCATGCCCAGGAAGCCCACCTCGGCGGTCGGCATCAGTCGCATCATTCCCTCGAGCATGCCCAGGCCTGCACGCAGGATCGGCACCACCAGGGGTCGCGGACGCGCGAGGTGAACGCCCGTGGTCTCGGCGACGGGGGTCTGGATCGTCACGGGAGTGGTGCGCAGCTGATGGGTCGCCTCGTAGGCGAGCAACGTGACGAGCTCCTCAACGAGGAGTCGAAAGGTCGCGGAGTCGGTGGTCTCGTCACGCAAGGTGGTCAGCTTGTGGGCAACGAGCGGATGCTGGACGACGATGGTTCGCACGCGCGCAGCGTATCGGGGCGAAGGTGCGGCGCGAGGGCGGTCCCGCATGCCACCATGGGGGCGCGCCCACCAGGGCGCAGGGAGCGGGGCGATAGCCATGGACGACGACGCGGGCTATGCCGTCGCGGCCTGGCGCGAGGAGGGCCGCTGGTCGGTCGCTGCGCTCCCTCCTCGGGCCACGGAATCCCTCGATTCCTTCCTGGCCGCCCTACGCCAACTCATCGCCGAAGGCGGTGCGCTCGGCTTCCTCGTCGTCGATGAAGACTTCTTCCTCGGCGTGCGCATGATGCCCGACGGCGCTGCGCGACTGCTTCTGTCGGATGTCGGTGCCGCGCTGGAGTTCCCGCTTGCCGAGGAGGTCGCGGCGGTGCTCGAGGTGGACCTGCCCGAGGACGAGGAGGAGCTCGACGAGGTCGAGCCGGTGGGCGACTTCACCTTCGCTGCGGACCTGGGAATGCCCGTGAGTGAGCTCGAGCTCGTCCTCGACGACCCGGACCTATATCCCGATGAGCAGGTCGTCGCCATCGCGGCGCGTCTCGGCTTCGAGGACCAGCTCGCGGCGGCCCTCGATCGCGACTGACGCATGAGGCACGCCGACCCCGACGTCGCTGCCATGCGCCAGGCACTCGAGTTGGCGCGCCAGTCGTTGCTCACCGATGACGAGGATGTGCCCGTCGGTGCGCTCGTGCTCGGACCCGACGGCGGCGTGCTCGCCGAGTCGGCCAATCGCCGTGAGGCGCTGACCGATCCCACCGCGCACGCGGAGATCGTGGTGCTGCGCGCAGCGGCACTGGCGCTGGACGACACCCACCTGGTGGGGTGCACCCTGGTCGTCACGCTCGAGCCGTGCCCGATGTGCGCGGGGGCCGCTCAGCTGGCGCGTGTCGACCGCGTGGTCTTCGGCGCGTGGAACGAGGAGTACGGCGCCGCCGGGTCCGCGTGGGACCTGCTGCGCGATCGTCGGCTGTCGCATCGCCCCGAGGTCGTGGGCGGGGTGCTGGCCGATGAATGCGGTGCGCTCGTGCGCGAGTTCTTCGCCCGCCGACGCTGAGCCTCCGGGGGCGCTGTGTACCCTCTTCCGCGGTGGCGTGTCCGAGCGGCCAAAGGAGCACGCC
>CAZICY010000011.1:0-44992 GCA_964537955.1 uncultured Actinomyces sp.
GAAGGCGAAGGCGTGACCCATGGCTCATAAGAAGGGCGCATCCAGCTCCAAGAACGGTCGCGACTCCAACGCCCAGCGACTCGGCGTTAAGCGCTTCGGCGGCCAGGCCGTCAACGCAGGCGAGATCATCGTCCGTCAGCGCGGCACGCACTTCCACCCCGGCTTCAACGTCGGCCGCGGCAAGGACGACACCCTCTTTGCCCTCAGCGCGGGTCGCGTCGAGTTCGGCACCTTCCGCGGGCGTCGCGTCGTCAACATCGTCGTCGACGCCTGACGCTTCGCGGTCACGCGACCGCAAGGAAAGGCCTGAGCGATGACCACCTTCGTCGACCGGGTCGACCTCCACGCCACCGCCGGTGATGGCGGCCATGGCTGCGCCTCGGTCCACCGCGAGAAGTTCAAGCCGCTCGGTGGCCCCGACGGCGGCAACGGCGGCCGTGGCGGCAATGTCGTGCTCGTCGTCGATCCCAGTGTCACGACACTCATCGGCTTCCACCATCGGCCCCACCAGCGCGCGACCAACGGCAAGCCCGGTCAGGGGTCGAATCGCAACGGTGCCGATGGCGACGACGTGATCCTCTCCGTGCCCGACGGCACGGTCGTGCTCGACGCGGCTGGCGAGACGCTCGCTGATCTCACCGGCAGTGGATCGACGTACGTCGTCGCGCGTGGGGGGCGCGGCGGGCTCGGCAATGCCGCGCTCGCCTCGCCGCGGCGCAAGGCACCCGGCTTCGCGCTCAAGGGTGAGCCGGGTGAGCACCGCGACGTGGTGCTCGAGCTCAAGTCCGTCGCCGACGTGGCCCTCGTGGGCTATCCCAGCGCGGGCAAGTCGAGCCTCATCGCCGCGCTCTCGCAGGCGCGTCCCAAGATCGCGGACTACCCCTTCACCACGCTCGTGCCCAACCTCGGCGTGGTGACGGCCGGTGATGTCACCTACACGATCGCGGACGTGCCCGGGCTCATCCCTGGAGCCAGCGAGGGCAGGGGCCTGGGGCTGGAGTTCCTGCGTCACATCGAGCGGTGCTCGGTCATCGTGCACGTGATCGATGCCGCCTCCCTCGAAGCCGACCGCGAGCCGCTTGCCGACCTCGACGTGATCGAGGCCGAGCTGGCCGCCTACGGCGGGCTCGCCGACCGGCCCCGTCTCGTCGCCCTCAACAAGGTCGACCTGCCCGACGGTCGCCTCGTCGCCGACATGGTGGCTCCGCTGCTCGCTGAGCGTGGCCTACCGGCCTTCGAGGTGTCTGCTGTGAGCCACGAGGGGCTGCGCGAGCTGTCCTTCGCGATGGCGGCCCTGGTCAAGGAGCATCGCGTGGCGACCGCCGACGTGACGCCCACGCGCATCATCATCACCCCTCCTGCCGTCGACGACGCGGGCTTCGAGGTCCGTCGGGAGAAGCATCCGGAGACAGGCGAGCCGATCTACCGGGTGACGGGCGCAAGGCCGGAGCGATGGGTCCGCCAGACGGACTTCGCCAACGAGGAGGCCGTGGGCTACCTCGCCGACCGCCTCGCGCGACTCGGCGTCGAGGAGCGCCTGCTCGCCGAGGGGGCTGCCCCCGGCAGCACGGTGGTGATCGGGCCGGGCGACGATGCCGTGGTGTTCGACTGGGAGCCGACGATCGGGGCGGGTAGCACCCAGGCGAGCGGCCCGCGCGGGACGGACCGGCGCTTGGAGGACTGGTGAGCCCCCGGGCCACGCGGCGCTCCGTCGGCGAGGCGGCGCGCGTCGTCGTGAAGGTGGGCTCTTCCTCGCTCACCAAGCCCGGGGGAGGCGTCGACACCGAGCGCGTCGCGCAGCTCGTCGATGTCGTGGCCGACCGCAAGGCCGCGGGCAGCCAGGTGATCCTGGTGTCCAGTGGCGCCATTGCGACGGGATTCCCCATGCTCGGGCTCAATCGCCGACCCCGAGACCTGGCCACGCAGCAGGCTTCCGCCAGTGTCGGCCAGGGCGTGCTGCTCGCGCAGTACTCGCTGGCATTCGCCGCTCGCGACATCACGGTCGGCCAGGTCCTGCTCACCGCGGATGACATGACGCGTCGCTCGCACTACCGCAATGCGCAGCGCACTCTCGACAAGCTCATCGAAATGGGCGTGGTGCCGATCGTCAACGAGAACGACACCGTCGCCACCGATGAGATCCGCCTCGGCGACAACGATCGGCTCGCCGCCCTGGTGGCGCACCTGGTGCGCGCGGACGCGCTCGTGCTGCTCTCCGATGTCGACGGGCTCTACGACGGCCCCCCAGGCAAGGGCGGCGCGCAGCTGATCCCTGAGGTGAGCGATATGTCCGAGCTCTCCGATGTCGCCATCGGGGGAGTGGGCTCCGGTGTCGGCCTGGGCGGCATGGCCACCAAGGTCGAGGCCGCGCGTATCGCGACCGCTGCCGGGATCCCCGTGGTCCTGGCCCATGCCCGCGCGGCCCGCGAGGCCCTGGCCGGCGACGACACAGGGACCGTCTTCCTCCCCACGGGGCGCCGCACCCCCACCCGTCTCCTGTGGCTCGGGCATGCCAGCACGCCCCAGGGGCGACTCCACCTCGATGCGGGTGCGGTCCGCGCCGTCACCCTCCGGCGCACCTCCCTGCTCCCCGCGGGCATCACGCGTGTGGACGGCGAGTTCACGGCGGGCGACCCGGTGGACCTTCTCGACGAAAACGGCCACACGATCGCTCGCGGACTGGTCAACTACGACTCAGCGGAACTCCCCGGTCTCCTGGGCCGATCCACGCGGGATCTCGCCCGAGAGCGCGGACCTGAGTACGAGCGCGAGGTCGTCCATCGCGACGACATCGTCGTACTCTCCGGGGCGCCCCGCGAGTGATGGTGGCCGCACGGGAGGAGGCGCAGATGGCGATCTCTCACCCCGAGGCGCCCACCTGCCTGTGGTTCGTCACCGTCACCGTGGCCGGCGATGTCGTGGACGCGCATGCCATCCGCGCGGGCCTCGAGCGACTCTCGCATGAGCACCCCTTCCTCCTATCGGGGCGCTACGCCGCGGACCGGGCCGAGGTCCGCTACTGGGAGGAGGGACCCGACGCCCACTCGGTGCTCGAGCTCGCGGTGAGCCTGTGGGGCGAGCACCGAGCATCCGCCGGGCTGCCGGACTGGGAGGTCGTCGGCGTGGAGGTCATCGACCGCGAGACCTTCCATCGCCGGGGGCGTCACCTCGGCCAGGGGCCGGGCCTCATTGCCGCGGGCGGCGTCTCGCCGCTGTAGGCCGGCGTACCCTGAGGCCATGTCCGACGACCGCACCGAGATCCTCGCCTGCGCCCAGCGCGCGCGTGACGCTGCCACTGTCCTGCGCGGGGTGACGCGCGAGCGCAAGGACGCCGCGCTGCGCGCATGCGCCGCGGCCCTGCGCGCCGAGACCGCGCGCATCGTCGAGGTCAATTCCCGCGACACCGACCGCGCCCGGCAGGCGGGCACGAGCGAGGCACTCATCGATCGGCTCACCCTCGATGCCCCACGCATCGACGCCATCGCCACGGCACTCGAGGAGGTGGCCGACCTCCCCGATCCTGTCGGCGACGTGGTGCGGGGCTACACCCTTCCCAATGGCCTGCAGGTGCGCCAGATCCGCGTGCCCCTCGGAGTGGTCGGCATCATCTATGAGGCGCGGCCCAACGTCACCGTCGATGCCGCCGGACTGTGCTTGAAGAGCGGCAACGCCGCGCTCCTGCGCGGATCCTCCTCGGCCCAGGCCACCAATGAGGTGCTCGTCGACGTGCTGCGCGGCGCGCTCGCGGCGAGCGGGCTGCCGGCCGACGCCGTGCAGCTCGTCCCGGGCACATCGCACGAGTCCGTCAAGCACCTGATGACCGCGCGCGGCCTCGTCGACGTGCTCATCCCGCGCGGTGGCGAGGGTCTCATCCGCAGCGTCGTCGAGGGATCGACCGTGCCGGTGATCGAGACCGGCGTGGGCAACTGCCACGTCTACGTCGATGAGCATGCCGATGTCGACATGGCTGTCCGACTGCTCCTGAACTCCAAGGCCCAGCGCGTGAGCGTGTGCAATGCGGCCGAGACCTTGCTCGTGCACCGCGGCATCGCCGATCGCTTCCTGCCGGCTGCGATGGCGGCCCTGCGCGAGGCGGGGGTGACGGTGCACGGCGACGAGCAGATGCTCGCCCAGGCCGAGGCGGCCGGCATCGCATGCGCGCCGGTCACCAATGAGGACTGGGCCGCTGAGTACTACTCGCTCGACATCGCTGCGGGCATCGTGGACAGCCTCGACGACGCCCTGGCCCACATCCGCCGGTGGTCGTCGGGGCACACCGAGCTCATCGTCACGGACTCGCAGTCGGCAGCTCAGGCCTTCATCGCGGGGGTCGACGCGGCGGCGGTGATGGTCAACGCCTCGACCCGCTTCACCGACGGCGGCGAGTTCGGATTCGGGGCGGAGATCGGCATCTCGACCCAGAAACTCCACGCTCGAGGCCCGATGGGCCTGCCCGAGCTCACGACGACCACCTATGTCGTCATGGGCGAGGGGCACGTGCGCGGCTAGGCCCGACCCAGCACTTCCCTCCGCGCCGAGTGGGCAGTTGTTGAGTGCTGTGCCCTCATAGGCCCGCCTAACAACTGCCCACTCGGCAAGACGGGGAGTCAGTTTCGCGTGCGACGCTGACGCAGTGCGTCGTCAACTTTGCGGATCGCCCGACGAGGGTCTCGCAGATCATGCCTGGTGATGGTGACCACCAGCCAGCCTTCGAGCATGAGTCGGTGGCGCCTGTCTGCATCCTTTGCCTGCTGCTCAGGGGTGAGGTGGTGTTCTCCGTCGTACTCGATGACGATCTGCTCGTCCTCGTAGACCAGGTCGCCTCGAGCGATGAATGCTCCACTAGCGGACCGGATCACCAGCTGGGGAATGGGGGCGGGCAGCCCGGCCTCGATAAGCGTGACGCGCAAGACACTCTCCGGGGGTGATTCCGCGCGGGGGTCCAGGAGGTCGGCGGCCTGGCGCGCGCGCCGGACGCCGCGTTGACCCCGCGAGCGGGCGAGGCATTCGTTGATAGCACCGCGTGTGGTGAGTTGTTGGCGCAGGATGTGGTCGCCGAAGGCGGCGACGAGCGCGAGAGGCACGTCCTGCGCGATGTCGACGAAGGTGCGCTCGGGCGTGGTGATGGTCAGTCCATGGTGTCGGGTGATGTCGGCTGGGGAGATCGCGCTCCTCATGCGCCGATGGCCCTCACGGCGAACGCCCTCGGACCCCGGATGCATCACGGCGTGGATGGGGCAATCTCGCGAGGTGACTGCGCAGCCCCACACGTCGGCTGCCGTGCACCTACAGATCACAGAGCCAGGTCGCGCCACCTGCAGGGCGGAGCAACGGGAGATCACGTCGGTCTCGCCTCGGGGGAGGCGCACGCCGCGGGTGGGCGCCCACCATTGGTCGGTGGCGAACTGCCAGACGTTGGAACGGTCAGAGACTCGGATGTCGAGGGATGGCATGCCGGGAGGCTGGGGGCTGCTGAGCGATGGTGGCCGCAGAAGGGCCCTGGTTGTGGACAGGAGTGGAGCCGGTCCCTGGGGATTCCTCCAACCCGCCTACGCCGAGCGGGCAGTTGCTGGGTGCCCGGCCCTCAAGGGCCGACTCAACAACTGCCCACTCGCCACAGGGTGGAGGTCCATGGACGCTAGGCTGGGCGGACGTGAGGCACGGGGACATGCGTCCCCCGAAGGAGGAGCGACATGAGCCCGCTGACCGCCGCAGTAGTGGCCTCGGCCGAGGGTGCTGAGGGCGCAGCCACCTCCCCGTTCGTCTTCGGAGGCGCCGCGCTTGCCATCCTGGTGGGCCTGCTCATCGTGACGATGCTCATCAACGTCGACCGCTGACCGCCGGCTCCTCGGGAGTGACATGCGCATCGGGGTGATGGGCGGGACCTTCGACCCGATCCATATTGGCCACCTCGTGGCCGCCTCCGAGGTCGCACACCGCTTCGCACTCGACCGGGTCGTCTTCGTCCCGACCGGCCGCCCGTGGCAGAAGTCCGACCGCCAGGTATCGGCTCCCGAGGACCGCTACCTCATGACGGTCATCGCCACCGCCGCCGACGACCGCTTCAGCGTCTCCCGCGTCGACGTGGACCGCAGCGGACCGACGTACACCGTCGACACCTTGCGCGACATCCGCGCCGAACTGGGCGAGGAGCACGACTACCACTTCATCACGGGCGCCGACGCCCTCGGCGAGATCCTGTCGTGGCGCGAGCCTGAAGAGGTCCTGCGGCTCGCGCACCTCGTGGGCGTCACGCGACCTGGGCACGTGCTCGCTGATCCCGGTCTGGCTCCCGGCAGGGTGACCCTGCTCGAGATCCCCGCGCTGGCCATCTCGTCTAGTGATATCCGTGCGCGCGTGGCTCGCGGCGAGCCGATCCGCTACCTCGTCACGCCCGGAGTGGAGGCCTACGTCGCCAAGGTGGGGTTGTACGCCGGATGAGCGTGGCCCGACGAGTCATCCTCGTCGCCGTGGGGGCCCTGGTGATCGTCCTCGGCCTCGCCTTCGTCGCGTCCGTCCGCTCGGAGGGCGTGCCGACTCCGGACCCGGCTCCTGACCAGGAGCAGGTCGAGCAGACGCTGTTGCTGCAGGTCCTCGACGGCGATGGCTACGCGCGCGGCAATGTCGTGATCGGCGTCGAGCCGCCCGACACCGACCCGCTCACCGTGCTCCTCGCCGTGCCGGGGAGCCTGGTTGTCCCGGAGGGCGACGACAGCGTGACGCTCGGACTCACGCCGCAGTCGGCCAACACTCTCGCCGGTGTGGACGCGATCGAGCAGGGCCTCGGGCTGCGCATCGACGCGGGCTTGACGCTCGATCGCCTCGCCTTCGCCGGACTGGTGGACGGCGTGGACGGCGTCTGGGTCGAGCTGGATCGGCCGATCCTCCTGCCCGCGATCAGCGAGGAGGATCGTGTGCGGCCCCTGAGCGCAGGCCGGATCAAGTTGGACGGCATCGCGGCCGCGGACTACGCCGTGATGCGCCTTCCCGGCGAGAGCGAGGCCGATCGCGTCGACCGCTTCCTCGGCGTGCTCACCGCGGCCATCGAGCGGATGCCGCGCTCGGACGAGCAGATGCGCCAACTGCTCACGAGTCTCGGCTCGCTGGCGCAGTCCACCGTGCCGACGGAGGAGCTCGTGCCCTTCCTCCTTGCGGTGCGCGCGGACGTCATCTCCGACCGCAAGCGCACCGAGGTGCTCCCGGTCGAGATCATCCGCGGGGGCGTGCGACCGGCGTCCATCGCGGCTCCGGACGCCGATGCGCTCATCCAGGCACTCTTTCCCGATGCCCGCGTCAGCGACGATGACGCCGAGATGACAGGCTGAGGGCCTGCCCACCCGTGAGGACGTGACGACAGTGCCCGCCACCCCCGAGGCCATCGCGATGGCCCAGGCCGCCGCCGAGGCCGCCGCCGACAAGCTCGCCACCGACATCCTGGCGATCGATGTCAGCGAGTACCTCGTCATCAGCGATGTCTTCCTGCTGTGCACCGCGGCCAACGACCGCCAGGTTCGCGCGGTCGTCGACGCGATCGAAGAGCGCCTCCTGCGCGAGGGTGCCAAGCCTATCCGCCGCGAGGGCGAGAAGGAGAGCCGCTGGGTCCTGCTGGACTACGGCGACGTCGTCATCCATGTCCAGGTGGCGGAGGAGCGGATCCACTACGCCCTCGAGCGGCTCTGGAAGGACTGCCCTTCCATTCCTCTCGACGTCGACACGACCCGCTGATGCGCCGCATCGCGATCTGGCGCCACGGCCGCACCTCGTGGAATGCCGAGCAGCGCTTCCAGGGCCAGACCGACATTCCCCTCGACGAGGTGGGCCTGGCGCAGGCCCGGCGCGCAGCAGCCATGCTCGCGAGCCTGCCGCCCTCGGCGATCCTGTGCTCCGACCTGCAGCGCACGCAGCAGACGGCCGCGCCGCTCATGGAGCTCACGGGCATCGATTCCGTACTCGATGCAGGCCTGCGCGAGACCTACGCGGGGGAGTGGGAGGGCAAGACGCGTCCGGTGCTGCTCGAGGAGTACGGCGAGGACCTTCACCGCTGGTCCGCCGACCCCCACATGCGCGCCGGCGTCGTCGGTGAGACCCGGCTCGAGGTCGCCGACCGCATGGTGGCCGCGGTGGATCGTGGTCTTGCACTCATCCCCGACGACGGCGTGCTCGTCGTGGTGACGCATGGCGGTGCCGCGCGCGCGGGCATCGGCCGCCTGCTGGGGCTGCCGCCGGATCACTGGGCGGCGCTCGGCGTACTCACCAACTGCTCGTGGAGCGTGCTGCTGGAGAACTCCCCGCCAGGGCCGGCGTGGCGCTTGCAGGAGTACAACGCCGGATCGCTGCCGGAGGCTGTCCCGGTCGATGGGGTGTGGCCCGCAGACGATCGCTAGGGCCCTGCGGGACGGCCGAGCCGTCCCTGTCCGACCAGCCCGGGTATGCTTGCCGGGCCCTCAGGGGCGGCGGGGCTGTAGCGCAGCTGGTAGCGCACCTCCATGGCATGGAGGGGGTCAGGGGTTCGAGTCCCCTCAGCTCCACGCGCGGCGCATCCGACAGGGTGCGCCGTCTGCATGTGCGGGCCCTTGCGCACGGCACTCCGGGCACTCCCCCGGGTCTGTCGGAGCGAGACACAGGCTTGTTTCGCAATTGATGTCGCCCATTGCTGACATCTCTGATTGCGCAGGCATACGGCGTCGCCGCCTTGGTACTTTCGAGAATTCCCATTGCGTCGCCATCGCCTTGGCGACGCTCGTTACGACAGAGCGGAGATCCCCCATGAGACGAGCTGCACTTGCGAGTGCGCTGTCCCTCACGGTTGCCCTCGCCGGCGTCACGGCTGTGACCGCTGGCCCAGCCCAGGCCGCCGATGGAATCGGCAAGGTGTGGGGGTGGGGCAACCTCGGATCCCCGTCCCTCGATATCCCGGCGGAAGCGATGCAGGACGTCCAGGCCGTCGAGGTTGGCGGTGCGCATGTGCTCGCCATGAAGGACTTCGGGATCTTCGCCTGGGGCTCCAACGCCGCGGGCCAGACCACGGTCCCCGAGGACGCGAAGTCCGACGTCATCAGCTTCTCCGCGGGTGCCGACTTCTCCCTCGCCATCAAGAAGATCGACGAGTTCACCGGCAAGGTCATCGCCTGGGGCGCCAACGGCAAGGGCCAGACCACGCTGTCGCCGGCCACGCAGACGCGCGTGGTCGAGGTCGCCGCTGGTGGCGGCCACGCACTGGCGATCCGCGACATCGACGACACCAACATGGGCGTCGTCATCGGATGGGGCGACAATGCCGCCGGCCAGACCAGCATCCCCGCTGGCGCCCAGTCGGGCGTGACGGCGATCGCCGCGGGCGGCCAGCACTCGCTCGCGCTCAAGGGCGGCGCGGTCATCGCCTGGGGCTCCAATGCCGCGGGCCAGACCAACGTGCCGGCCGATGCGTCATCCGGCGTGACTGCGATCGCCGCTGGCGACACCTTCTCGGCCGCCATCAACGCGGGCAAGGTCATCGTGTGGGGCGGCAGTGCCGCCGTTCGCGCGGTCCCCGCCGAGGCACAGTCCGGTGTCGTGGCGATCGCTGCCGGTGGCGGCAACATCGCAGCGGTGACCTCGAGTGGGTCCGTCATCGCCTGGGGCGATGACGCGGCCGTGGCCGACGTGCCCGAAGCTGCGCAGAACAGCATCTCCGCGGTGGGCGTCGGCTCCGGCGTCGCCTTCGCCATCAGCCAGGCGGTAGCGCCAGAGACCGTCCGCAACCTCAAGGCCAAGGCCCTCAAGGGTGGCGCGCAGGTGTCGTGGCAGTCGCCGATGGCGATCCAGGGAGCAGTGCTCGTCGGCTACCAGGTCAAGGTCAACAAGGGCGCGTGGAAGGACTACCCGACGACACAGACCTCTGTGAGGCTCACCGGCCTCGGCTCCAAGAAGGCCGTGACCATCAAGGTCCGCGCCGTCAGCTACGCCGGACCGGGCGCAGCCGAGACCGTGAGGGTCAGGACGAGGTAGCAACTGCAGACGCATGCGAGGGGCCGGGGCCAGCGAGTCATGTCGCTGCTCCCGGCCCCTCGAGCGTTGCTCGACGGTGGGTGCTCGTGACTCACCGGCGACGCCAATCCAGGCGATGCAGGACCAGCACAAGCCCGAGCAGCAGGCGCTGTCGCACCGGCATCGGTGAATCGCCGCGGGGCGTCCACTCGTCGGTGACGCCTTCTCGCCTGTGCGCGCGTGCGCGCAGGGATCGGGGATGCAGGGGATCGGGCCACGGCGCCACCTTGGACACTGACAAGCCCAGGAAGAGAAGCGTGTTGATGGCGACGAGCGCCAGGACCGTGGCCATCACGCGTTCGCCTCGGCTTCCGCCGGCGTGAGGTGGCCCCAGGCCATGCTCTGAGACGCCATCATCGCCGTCAGGCCCTTGATGAAGCAGGCCTGCAGGAAGAGGCTGTAGAGGATCTCGGGCACGAGAGCGAAGGCGATCAAGCGGCCGCGCCATCCCGCGTCCCATGCCGTGAGGCCGCGCTCCAGGGAGAAGGCCGCAGTCACCAGAATCCAGAAAGGCAGCAGTGCCCAGTAGCCGGTGATGATCGGGGCGAAGAGCAGGATCGCGAGGGAGAGCGGGAGCGCAACGGAACCGTAGGCGAGCCCCCACTGCTGCATCCAGTACCTCGCAGTGGATGCACGCATCCCGTAGTCGTGGAGGTTCTCGATGGCGCCACGCTGCCACCGCAGTCGTTGGGTCCACAGAGTGGAGAGTGAGGGCATCGTCTCGGTCGTGACCCGACAGGTGCTCGGCGATACGACGTACGCTCCCAGTGACTTGAGCGCGAGGGTCAACTCGTTGTCCTCGGTGATGGCGGACTCGGCGTACACCTTGCCCGGCGTGCCCGGAAGGCAGCGGCCCCGCTGGGATGCCACCTCCTCGAGTGCACTGGGTCGGAAGAGCGTGGCCGTGCCCGTGAGGACGAAGACGCGTCCCCTCCGGGATTCGAGCTGCCGCGCGTAGCGAGCGAACTCATTGCGCTGCAGCTGAGCGAGAATGCCGGGTCGCGCATCGCCGACGAAAACCCCGCCGACGGCGCTCACATCGCGGTCCTGCTCGAGGATGTCCGCTGACTCCTCGAGGAAGCCGGGAGCCAGTCTCGTGTCGGCATCCATGATGAGCAGCAGATCGCGGTCGTCGAGGGTGGGCAGCAGTCGGGCAAGCGCCTGATTGAGCGCGCCAGCCTTGCGTCCGCGATTGCGGCGGGTCTCCAGCACGGTGCAGCCCGCGGTCCGGGCGATCTCACCGGTGCGGTCCGTGCAATTGTCCGCGACGACGACGACGCGATCGGGTGGTCGCTCCTGGTCTCGTAGCGCCGCGAGGGTAGCGGGCAGAGTCGCCGCCTCGTTGTGGGCGGGGATGACGACGGTGATGCGCGACCCGGGGCGATCGCTGATCCTCGCGGGTCCCAGCGCGAGGGGATGCTGCCGTGTCATGGGCATCAGTGAGATGGCCTCGAGCACGATCCCGCCCAAGAGGACGACGACCAGCACGGCCACGGCAGCTAGCAGCACCCCGGTGGGCGGCAGTCCCCAGAGGCTTCCGGTGGGCCGCACGCGTGTCGCAACCCAGGCGATGGCCAGGAGGGTGCCGATGCTCGTCGCGGTGATGCCGATGAGCCAGGCGCCGGCGATGAGGCGATTGCGGGGTTCGTGGTCGTCGCGGGTGTCGCGGTGCGACTGCATGCATGCTCCCTTTGCTGTGTGGCGACTGCCCCCCGTGGCCCATGCCACTCTCCTGCGCGGCGCTCCGCCGCTCAAGGCGCGCGGCGGTCACTGTCCGGGCCGCGATGGGCTTGCCCAAGACCTGACCGGTCCCGCAATGGACAGCGACGGCTGACATCCTGAGCCCGTGGCCCGCCTGCTCGTCGTCGGTGATTCCCTCGCCTTCCACGGGCCCGAGCGAGCCGAACGCCCATCCGATCCGCGCCTGTATCCGCAGGTGGCGGGACGTGCGCTCGGCGCGGACGTCGACCTCGTGGCGCGCCAAGGCTGGACCGCGCGCGACGGCTGGTGGGCGCTCACCAAGGACCCGGTCGTGTGGGGTGAGTACCTCCCGCGCGCGGGCTACCTCCTCATCGGAGTCGGCGGCATGGACCAGCTGCCCACCCCCGTGCCCACCTGGCTGCGCGAGTCCATCCCCTATATCCGTCAGGGTCGGGTACGCCGTGCCGCCCGCGACGCCCTTCGTTCGTCTACGCCTCCGCTGGTGCGCGCGGTCGGCGGTCCCTTCCGCACGCTGCCGCAGACCGCGACCGATCGCTACCTCTCTCGGATGGTGGACGGCGTGCGCATGATGCGCCCCGGCTTGCCCATCGCACTTTTGAGTCCACCGCCCTGGACGGGCGCCTACTACCCCTCGACGCGCACGCACGCCCCCGCCCTGGCGGCCGCGCGCCGATGGGCGAATCGCGCAGGGGTCGCCTACGTCGACATCGAGCCGGTGGTCGCGCCGCGCCTGGCGACGTGCAATCCGGATGGCATGCACTGGTCGTGGGAGGTGCACGCCCTGGTGGGTCAGGCCATCGCCGAGGCCCTGGCCTGAACCCGGACACTGGCATGCTGGCGCCGTGACCTGGGTCCTGCCGATGGCCATCGCCGGCGTCATCGCCGTGCTCGACTGGTGGGCGGTCGGCACCGACCGTCGTGACATCGAACGCTGGGCCAAGCCCGCCGTGATGGTCTTCCTCATCATCGCGGCCGTGCTCATCCCGGCGGAGTCGGACTGGATCCGCTGGTGGATCGTCATCGGCTTGGCCTTCGGCCTCGTGGGCGACGTACTCCTCTTCCAGGATCGGTTTATCCCGGGCGCTGCGGCGTTCCTGGTCGGGCACCTCGCCTACATCGTGGCGCTGGTGCCGATCGAGCATCCGCTGCCCGCGGTGGTCCTCGGCCTGGTCATCGTCGGCGCCTTCGCCGTGAGCCTCGGCCGATGCATCGCGCGCGGTGCCTGGCGGCAGTCGCCCGTGCTCGGCGGGATCGTCGTGGCCTACATGATCACGATCGGCGCCGTCGTGGTGCTCGCCGTCGGCTCGTGGTCGACGGTCGCTGGCGTCGCCGCACTGCTCTTCATGGCGTCGGACACGCTGCTGGCATGGGGTCGCTTCGTTGGCTCAGCGCCGGGAGGGCGCGTGGCCGTGATGGTCACCTACCAACTCGCCCAGGCGGGCTTCGTCCTCGCCATCCCGACGCTGATCGTGGTCTAGGAGGACCTGCTCGTGATGACCAGGCCCTCGGCGAACATCGCGCCGATGGCCACCCAGACGCCGATGGTGAGCACGTCGGCCGAAGTCCAGTTGGACCAGTCGCCCACGAGGTAGCCGATGACGAGGATCGTCGCCGCGACGAGGCCGATGATCGACAGGATCCGCTGCCCCTTCACGCTCATGCGCGGATTGGTGATCTGGCCGCGTCCCGTGATGAGCATCCACGCGCCAGTGACCCCGAGGATGGCGACCAGGATGGCCAGGATGATTCCGAAGGTGCCCCATTCGCCGACGGGCTGGAGCAGGAATGCTGCTCCGATACTCACGATGGCCGCGAGCAGCCAGATGGCGCCCACGACCTTGCGCTGACCCGCCGTCTCTTCCATGGCGCCAGGCTAGCCTCCCCCCATGGCCCAGACGGCGGATCGGACCGCGAGTGTCGCCTCCCGTGGCCCGCGCTGGCATGCCCGCTGGGCCCTGGTCGCCAACGCCCTGCTCATCGCCGCCATCCGGGCGCCGGAGCGCGAAGGCGAATGAGCCAACGCCATCTCGAAGACCGTCCGAGGAGAGTCCATGTGCACGAACTTCAAGGCCCCCATCGCCGAGGACGGCACGGTGGTCGTTGGCCGCAGCCTGGACTACCCCGCCCTCATGGGATTCCAGTTGTGCGTCACCCCCACGGGGATGTCGCGGCAGGCGACGGGCCCCGAGCCGGGCGCGCCGGCGAAGTCGTGGACCACGCGGCACGGCGTCGTAGGCCTATCCATTGCGGGCAACGACGCGCTGGTCTTCGACGGCATGAACGATGCCGGGCTGTCCGCACACGTGCTCTACATGGTCGGGGGCTTCTTCCATGCACCTGACTATCGCGGCGATGGCTCCGACGTCAGCCAGGCCGAGCTCGCGTCCTACCTGCTATCGACCTGCGCCACGATCGACGAGGTCCGAGCCGTGCTCGCTGAGACGAATGTCTGGGGATGGAACGCCGGACTGCCCTTCGTCCCGCCCATACACGTCCTCGTCCACGACCGGACCAGCTCCGCGGCTATCGAATTCCGGCCCGAGGGCATCGTCGTGGTCGAAAACCCCACAGGCGTAGGCACGAACTCCCCCTACCTCGAATGGCACCTGCTCAATCTCAACAACTACGTGGGCTTCTCGGCCGAGAATCCCAAGGGGCAGCGTGTGCGGACACGGGTGGGAGGACTGAACATCCGACCGCTCGGCGTGGGATGGGGCCTGCACGGACTGCCCGGCGACTACACCGGCCCTTCGCGGTTCGTGCGTGCCGTCGCGCTCCTCACCCTCGCCACGACGCCACGGGATGCACGCGAGGCCGAGATGCTCACCCTCCACGTGCTCAACACCTTCGATGTGCCGGCGGGCGCAGTGCGCGAGCCGGGACCGGACCACACCACGGTCGACGAGATCACCTACGCCGACACGATCGCCAACCTCACCGACCTGCGCTACTCCTACCGGGCCTTGGACGACCCCACCGTCTACGTCGTCGACCTCACGCAGACGGACTTCACGGGGGGAGCGCCCCGCTTCCGAGACCTGTCCGCCACGGGGGACTTCCTGCCCATCACCATCTAGGCGCCTCCGAGGGCTCGACGGGCACCCCTCGGTAGAGTCAGCCCGCTATGGCTGACGAGGACATTGCGACGTACGACGTCGAGGAGATCCAGGCGCGCTGGCTGCCCGTCTGGGATGACCTGCAGCCCTTCCGCTCTGGCGTAGAAGGCGATCCCCGTCCCACGAAGTACGTCCTCGACATGTTCCCTTACCCCTCGGGCGACCTCCACATGGGTCACGCCGAGGCCTACGCCCTCGGCGACGTCATCGCGCGCTACTGGGTGCAGCGCGGCTTCAACGTCATGCACCCCATCGGCTGGGACGCCTTCGGCTTGCCGGCGGAGAACGCCGCGATCCGCCGCGGCGAGGACCCGGGCCTGTGGACCTACGAGAACATCGCCCAGCAGAAGGCGTCGATGCGCCGCTACGCCTGCTCCTTCGACTGGGACCGCGTGCTCAACACCTGCGACCCGGAGTACTACCACTGGAACCAGTGGTTCTTCCTGCAGATGTACGAGCGCGGCCTCGCCTACCGCAAGGCCTCCAACGTCAACTGGTGCCCCAACTGCCAGACCGTGCTCGCCAACGAGCAGGTCGTGCAGGGACTGTGCGAGCGCTGCGACACCGCGGTGACCAAGAAGAAGCTCACGCAGTGGTACCTCAAGATCACCGACTACGCCGATCGCCTGCTCGACGACATGGCGCAGCTCGAGGGTCAGTGGCCCGAGAAGGTCCTGCTCATGCAGCGCAACTGGATCGGCCGCTCCACCGGCGCCGAGGTCGACTTCGTCATCGAGGGCCGTGAGGAGCCCGTCACGGTCTTCACCACGCGCCCCGACACCCTCTACGGCGCCACGTTCTTCGTCGTCGCTGTCGACTCCGACCTCGCGGCGGAGCTCGCTGCGGGGACCGAGGCCGAGGCTGAGTTTGCGGCGTACCTGGAGAAGGTCAAGCAGACCTCCGAGATGGATCGCCTCGCGACCGATCGCGACAAGACCGGCGTCTTCCTGCACCGCTACGCGATCAACCCGGTCAACGGCGAGCGCATCCCTGTCTGGGCATCTGACTACGTCCTCGCCGACTACGGCACCGGCGCGATCATGGCCGTGCCCGCGCACGACCAGCGCGACCTGGATTTCGCGCGCCAGTTCGACCTGCCGGTGCGGGTCGTCGTCGATGCAGGGGAGGACCCCAACGAGACCGGAGTGGCCACCGCTGATGACGGCCCCCACGTCAACTCCGGTCCGCTCGACGGTCTCGACAAGGCCGAGGCGATCGATGCGATCATCGAGATCCTCGGCGAGCGCGGCACCGGCAAGGCGTCGATCAACTACCGCCTGCGCGACTGGCTCATCTCGCGTCAGCGCTACTGGGGGACGCCGATCCCGATCGTGCACTGCGTCGACTGTGGCGAGGTCCCCGTGCCGATGGATCAACTGCCCGTCACGCTGCCGCCAGCACAGGGCCTGGACCTCAAGCCCAAGGGCACATCACCCCTGGGTGCGGCGACCGAGTGGGCCACCGTCGCGTGCCCCAGGTGCGGTCGCGCCGATGCCCAGCGCGACGCCGACACCATGGACACCTTCGTCGACTCGTCCTGGTACTACCTGCGCTACCTCGACCCCCACAAGGCCGATGGTCCCTTCGACGTCGAGGCGGCGAAGAAGTGGATGCCGGTCGACCAGTACGTCGGCGGCGTGACCCACGCGATCCTGCACCTGCTCTACAGCCGCTTCTTCACCAAGGTGCTCTACGACATGGGCATGGTGGACTTCACCGAACCCTTCACGCGCTTGCTCAACCAGGGCATGGTCGTCATGGACGGCTCGGCCATGAGCAAGTCGCGCGGCAACCTCGTCAAGCTGTCGGACGAACTCGCCGTCCACGGAGTCGACGCGATCCGCCTCACCATGGTCTTCGCCGGTCCCCCCGAGGACGACATCGACTGGGCCGACGTTTCGCCCGCGGGCTCCAAGAAGTTCCTCGCGCGCGCCTGGCGCCTGGCGCAGGACGTGACGAGTGAGCCCGGTGTCGACTTCACCGCGGGCGACCTCGAACTGCGCAAGATGACCCATCGCACGCTGCACGATGCCGCGCTCGCGGTGGAGACCTACCGCTTCAACGTCGCCGTTGCGAAGGCCATGGAGCTCGTCAACGCCACCCGCAAGGCCATCGACTCCGGCTGCGGTCCGGCCGACCCGGCCGTGCGCGAGGCCGCGGAGGCCGTCGCGATCCTGCTCTCCCTCGCCGCGCCGTACACCGCCGAGGACATGTGGCGGCTGCTCGGGCACGCGCCCTCGGTGGCACGCGCCGGCTGGCCCGAGGTGGACCCGGCCCTGCTCGTCCAGGACTCGGTGACCTGCGTGGTGCAGGTCGCCGGGAAGGTACGCGATCGCCTCGAGGTGTCTCCTGAGATCAGCGAGGAGGACCTGCGCGCGCTCGCGCTCGCGACCCCCGGAGTGACCAAGGCACTCGAGGGCAAGGGCATCAAGACCGTCATCGTGCGGCCGCCCAAGCTGGTCAACATCGTCCCGGAGTAGGCCGTGAGCCGTCACCAGCAGGAACCGGCGGTAGCGGTCGCACAGGGCTCACGGCTAGCCTGGTGAGATGTCCGCGGCCGCCGTCGTCACCGATTCCACCGCGTACCTGCCCGCCGACCTCCTGGAGGGCTCCGGCATCGAGATCGTGCCCGTGCAGGTCGTGATCGGTGGGCGTCCCTACGACGAGACGGCCGACGAGGCGAGCCCCGCGCGCGTCGCCGATGCGCTGCGCGCCTGGCAGCCGGTGACGACGAGCAGGCCGTCACCGGAGAGATTCCGCAGGGCGTTCCAGGAGGCCGCCGAGCACGGTGCGGACGCGATCGTGTGCGCCACCCTCTCCTCGCGCATGTCGGCGACTTACGAATCCGCGGAGTTGGCGGCCAAAGAGGTCGACATTCCCGTCCACCTCGTCGACAGCCGCACAGTGGGCATGGGTCTCGGCTTCGCCGTACTCGCCGGCGCGCGTCGCGCGCGCGAGGGAGCATCAGCCGATGAGGTCGCCACGCTCGTCGAGCGTCGTGCGCGCGCATCGACATCGCTCTTCTACGTCGACACGCTCGAATACCTGCGCCGCGGTGGCCGCATCGGTGCGACGCGCGCGGCATTCGGTCAGGCCCTGCAGGTCAAGCCGATCCTGCAGATCCTTGACGGCGAGGTGATGCCGCTCGAGCGCGTGCGTACGACATCGAAGGCCCTCGCCCGCCTCACCGAGCTCACCCTCGCCGCGACCCTCGGCCGCCGGGTGGAGATCGCCGTGCAGCACCTCGACGCGGCGGAGCGCGCGCACGCGCTTGCGGCGACCCTCGAGGAGGCTCTCCCACACACGCGGGTCGTCCTGTGCCCGCTGGGCGCCGTCGTCGGTGCCCACACCGGCCCGGGCATCGTCGCCTCCGTGGTCTCCCCGATCCTCGACTAGCGTCCACAGGGCCTCAGCGCCACGCTCATCCACCGCGTGTGGCCACGCCCGGGCCGAGGCGTCCGAGCGTCCCTAGCGTCACCCGGTGACCTGGAGCCCGCGGACCCTGCGTGCCCTCGCCATGCTCCTGGGCGCGCTCCTGCTTGTGGTCGGCTACTGGTGGTGGCAGGGGCGTGCCCGCCCGATCCTCACGCTGCCCGAGCCCGCCGCCTCGGCCAGCGCGCCCTCGCCTGCGGCCCGACCACTCGGCGAGGTCACCGTGCACGTGCGCGGGCGCGTGACGCGACCCGGCGTCGTCACGCTGCCGTCCGGCGCCCGGGTCATCGACGCGATCGACGCCGCTGGCGGCCTGCGCGCTGGGGCCTCGATCGGCGACCTCAACCTCGCGCGCCTGCTCGTCGACGGCGAGCAGGTCGCGGTCGGCGTGCGCCCCGCGCGCGATCCTGCGGCGGCCCCGACGGCCGGCTCCGCCGTCGCCGACGACCCCGGTGCACCGGCGCTGCTCGACATCAACAGCGCGAGCCCGGCGGAACTCGAAGAGCTGCCGGGCATCGGCCCCGTGCTCGCCCAGCGCATCGTGCAGTGGCGCGTGGACAACGGACCCTTCCCCGATGTCGAGGTGCTCGGCGAGGTGAGTGGCATTGGCGATGCGCTCATGGCCCAGCTGCGGCCACTGGTGCGTGTCGGATGACCGGGCTGATCCCTGGCGCCCTGGCCGCGTGGCTGCTGGCCCTGGCCGGCACCCTCCTCCTCGCGCACGGAGTGGACCCGGCGGCGGTCATCCGCGGCCAGGCCTCCGCCGCGGTGGCCGCCGGCCTCCTGATCTGCGTTGCCGTCGCGCGCCGACGCCTCGCCTGGGCTGCCCTGGGGTCGGTGGCCGCGGTGACGCTGCTGTCGTCCGCGTCGTACGCCGCGACGATCTCGGCCGCGCCGCTCGATGCCATCGGCTCCCGCGTGACCGTGGAGGCCGCCGTCATCGGCGACATGCGCATGCGCACCGGCCTGGGCGGACCCGCACTCGACGTGCGCGCACACGCGTCTCGCGTGTCCAGCGCGCGCGGCGATTGGGCACTGGGCGCCCCCGTCATCGTGCGCATGCCGCCCGAGGCTCAGCCGCCCATCGGCGCGAAGGTGAGCGTGGTGGGCAGCCTGCGCGAGGGCGACCCGCTGCGCGGATTCGCCGCGCTCGTCGACGCGGACCGGATCGAAGTGATCGAGCCGCCCGGAGCCCTCGGGTCGATGGCAAATGCCGTGCGCGGAGCGCTGCGGGCCTCGCTCATCGGCGCACCCGAGCGCTCCGCGGCGCTCGTCGAGGGGCTCGCGGTCGGCGACGAGACCGCCCAGCCGCCTGAGCTCGCTGAGCACATGCGCGTGGCCGGCCTCTCGCATCTGACGGCCGTGTCCGGTGGCAACACGTCCATCGTCGTGGGCGCCGTCCTGCTCGTGGCGACCGTCATCGGACTGGGCATCCACCTGCGCGTGACCGCGGCAGCCCTGGCGCTGGGGGCCTTCGTCGTCATCGTCGGCCCGCAGCCCAGCGTGCTGCGGGCATCGGTCATGGCGGTGGTGGCCCTGCTGGCGATCATCACCGGCTCCCGCCGGACGGGGCTGCATGCCCTGGCATTCGCGGTCGTCGTGCTCGTCGTGCTCTCCCCGGCCCTGGCCTCATCGTGGGGGTTCGCCCTGTCGGTGGCAGCCACGGCCGGCCTCATCGTGCTGGCGGCGCCGATCGTGTCGCGCTGGGGGCAGGGAGGGCATGCCCGCCGAGCGGTCGTCGCCGCGCTTGCGCTCACCGTCGGCGCGCAGATCACCACACTGCCGCTCATCGCCGCCTTCGGCGACGGACTCAGTCTGGTCTCCGTCCCCGCCAACCTGCTCGCCACTCCGGCTGTCGCACCGGTCACGGTCCTCGGCCTGCTCGCCGCCGTCACCGGCACCGTGTCCGCGCCGCTGGCAGCCCTGCTCGCACGGTTCGCCGAGCCGTTCGCGGCCTGGATCGCCTGGGTGGCGCAGACGACATCGTCGTGGCCTGCGTCGACGCTGCCGTGGCCCGGCGGACTCGGCGGCGCGGCCCTGGCCGCACTCGTCGCCGCGGCACTCGCGCACGCGATCCGCCGTCATCGCGGACGACATGAGCGCTCGGGCCGGCCCCGCACCCTGGTCCTCGCCGCGGTGGTGCTCGCCGCGGTTGCGGTGCTCGCGCTGAGGATCCCCGAGCGAGCGGGGTGGCCCCCGCCGGGGTGGCTCGCCCTGGCCTGCGACGTCGGCCAGGGCGACGCCCTCATCCTGAAGGGGGAGAGCGGTGGCACGGTGGTGGTCGACGCCGGCCCTGATCCCCAAGCGATCGACCGCTGCCTCGACGACGCCGGAGTCGATCGCGTCGACCTGCTCGTGCTCACACACCACCACGCGGACCACGTCGACGGCGTGCCGGGCGTCCTGCAGGGCCGGGTCGTCGCTGCCGCCCTCGTCTCCCCGCTGCGCGAGCCGGTGGAGCAGGCCGACAAGGTCGGTGCCTGGCTCGTGGGGATCCCCACCACGGCGGCGCAGGCAGGCCAGCGCATGGACGTCGGCGGCATCTCGCTGAGCGTGCTGTGGCCGCAGCGGATCATCCGCGGCCCGGAGTCGGCGCCCAACAACGCCAGCGTGGTGCTGCTCGCTGACGTGCGCGGCACACGCGTGCTGCTGCTCGGCGATGTCGAAGTTGCCGCCCAGGTCGCCTTGCGCACCTCGCTTGCGGGCCCGGGAGTCGACATCGTCAAGGTGCCTCATCACGGGAGCCGCTTCCAAGATCCCGCCCTCGCGGCGTGGACAGCCGGCCGCGTCGCCCTCGTGAGCGTCGGCGAGGGCAACCGCTACGGCCATCCGGCCCCCGAGACCCTGCGGTCATGGGAAAGCGCCGGAGCCGTCGTGGCGCGCACCGACCTGGCCGGCGACGTGGCGGTCACGGCCCCCGCGCCCGGGTCCGACCCCGGGCTCGGCGTGGTGACACGGCGCACCTCGGCGGGTTGAGCCCGGCGGGCCGGCCAAGCCGCCCTTGTCGGGCTGACCCGCGTGGCATGCTGGCCTGCGTGAGCTTGCCCATCACCCTCATCGCGGGATCCGAAGAGGTCCTCGTGAAGCAGGCGGTGGAGCAGGCGCGCGTCGAGGCACGTGAGCGCGACGGCGCCGATCCTGATCGACGCACAGTGTCCGCGGCCGACGAGGGCGCCGTGCCGGCGCTGGCCGAAGCCCTCGGGCCCACGCTCTTCGACGAGCCGGCGCTGGTGATCGTCACCGACGCCGACCAGATCGACGAGGCCCTCTGGCGCGTCCTCGACGCAGCGATCGCCGACCCGCCCCCTGGCGTCTCCCTGGTGGTGACGCACCCCGGCGGAGTCAAGGGCAAGAAGTACCTCACCGCCCTGCGCAGCGCCGGAGCCAAGGACATCTCGTGCGCGGCGCTGAAGAAGGGGCGCCAGACAGAGGACTTCCTCGCGGCCGAGGTCCGCCGCCGCGGGCGCAAGGCCACGCCCGGCGCGATTCATGCCCTCTATGAGGCCATCGGCCACGACGTCGCACTCCTGATGGGGGCCATCGCCCAGCTGTGCAGCGACGTCGAGAGCGGACCCATCGACGAGGAGGCCGTGGCGCGCTACTTCGTCGGCGTCGCCGACGTGCAGGGCTACCGCGTCTCCGACGCCGTCTGGGATCGCCGCCCCGTCGACGCCCTCCGCGACCTGCGCTGGATGGCCGAGTCGTCCGGCCGCGCCGGGGTTGGCCCCGCCGTGACGGCCATGCTCGGCACCGGGCTGCGGTCGCTCGTCCGCGTGCAGGGCCTGCCGCCGGCCATGAGCGAGGCCGATGCGATGCAGGAGACCGGCATCCGCTTCGACTGGCAGCTGCGCAACGCCCGCAACCGGGCCAAGCGCTGGCGCGCCGATCGGCTGGCTGCCGCAGCCGTCGGACTCGCCGACCTCGACGTCGCCGTCAAGGGCGGCCTGCGCGAGGGGGAGTCTCGCGACGTGGACCAGAAGCTGCACGACATGGAGTCCTACGTCGTGCGCACCGCATCGCGCACCGACTCCTAGTCCATCCCGACTCCGAGTCCGCTCCACCCCCGGATACGACGAAGGCCCGGTCCTTGTGGACCGGGCCTTCGAGCGAAGTCTGTGCCTAGATCTCCGCGGCGCGCTTGGCGATCGAGGACTTGCGGTTGGCCGCCTGGTTGGGGTGGATGACGCCCTTGCTCACGGCCTTGTCGAGCTGGCGGCAGGCCTCGCGGGCGAACTCCTGGGCCTTGCCGGCATCGCCGGCCTCGGCGGCATCGCGGAACTTGCGGATGTGGGTCTTGAGGGAGGACTTCACGGACTTATTGCGCAGCCGCGCCTTCTCATTGGTGCGGTTGCGCTTGATCTGCGACTTGATGTTCGCCACGGGTGAGCCTCTACCTCTCGAATGCGATCGACCCGGCCATGGGGGCTGGGCCGAGCACCAAGGGTACCCGGGGGCCCTCCGGGACCCAAATCGCCCTCGGATCCGCCTTCCGAGCCGGCTGCCGAGGCGCCGACGGCGACCTGCCGGTCAGGAAGGGCCGTGACAGGATGCTGGGGTGCCCGCCCCCCAGCCCGGCCGGACAGATCCGGCGGTGATCCGCAATTTCTGCATCATCGCCCACATCGACCACGGCAAGTCGACCCTCGCGGACCGCATGCTGCAGATCACCGGGGTGGTCGACGACCGGCAGATGCGGGCGCAGTACCTCGACCGGATGGACATCGAGCGCGAGCGCGGGATCACCATCAAGTCTCAGGCCGTGCGACTGCCCTATCGCGCCCTCGATGGCCGCGACTACGTGCTCAACCTCATCGACACCCCCGGCCACGTCGACTTCACCTACGAGGTCTCGCGGAGCCTGGCTGCATGCGAGGGGGCGGTCCTCCTGGTCGATGCCGCCCAGGGGATCGAGGCGCAGACCCTGGCCAACCTCTACCTCGCACTGGAGAACGACCTGCAGATCATCCCGGTGCTCAACAAGATCGACCTGCCGGCCGCCCAGCCCGAGAAGTACGCCGCCGAGCTCGCCCACATCATCGGCTGCTCTCCCGACGACGTCCTGAAGGTGTCCGCCAAGACGGGCGAAGGCGTGGCCGAGCTGCTCGAGGAGGTCGTGCGCACGGTGCCGGCCCCCGTCGGCGACCCTGATGCTCCCGTGCGCGCCCTTATCTTCGACTCCGTCTACGACACCTATCGCGGCGTCGTCACCTATGTCCGCGTCATTGACGGGCATGTGTCCACCCGCGAGCGCATCCAGATGATGTCGACGCGAGCCGTGCATGACCTGCTCGAGATCGGCGTCATCTCGCCGGAGCCTGTGCCCGCCCAGGGCCTCGGCGTGGGCGAGGTGGGCTACCTCATCACCGGGGTCAAGGACGTGCGCCAGTCGCGGGTCGGCGACACCGTGACGTTGTCGAGCAAGGGGGCTACCGAGGCCCTCGGCGGCTACCGCGACCCCAAGCCCATGGTCTTCTCCGGCCTGTATCCCATCGACGGCTCCGACTACCCGGCGCTGCGCGACGCGCTCGACAAGCTCAAGCTCAACGACGCCGCGCTCGTCTACGAGCCCGAGACCTCAGTTGCGCTCGGCTTCGGCTTCCGGTGCGGATTCCTCGGCCTGCTCCACCTGGAGATCGTCCGCGAGCGGCTCGAGCGCGAGTTCAACCTCGATCTCATCTCCACGGCACCCAATGTCGTCTATCGCGTGATCAAGGACGACGGCACCGAGGTGATCGTCACCAACCCGTCGGAGTTCCCGTCGGGCAAGGTGGCAGAGGTGCACGAGCCGGTGGTGCGCTCGACGATCCTCGCGCCATCGGACTTCGTCGGCACGATCATGGAGTTGTGCCAGGCGCGGCGCGGGGTGCTCCTCGGGATGGACTACCTCAGCCAGGACCGTGTCGAACTGCGCTACACCCTGCCGCTCGCGGAGATCGTCTTCGACTTCTTCGACCAGTTGAAGTCGCGCACCAAGGGCTACGCCTCCCTGGACTACGAGCCCAGCGGGGAGCAGGCTGCCGACCTCGTGAAGGTCGACATCCTCTTGCACGGCGACACGGTGGACGCCTTCAGCGCGATCGTGCACAAGGACAAGGCGTATGCCTACGGCGTCGCGATGACCGCGAAGCTGCGCGAGCTCATCCCGCGGCAGCAGTTCGAGGTACCCATCCAGGCGGCAATCGGCTCACGCGTGATCGCCCGCGAGACGGTGCGTGCGATCCGCAAGGACGTGCTGGCCAAGTGCTATGGCGGTGACATCACACGCAAGCGCAAGCTGCTGGAGAAGCAGAAGGAAGGCAAGAAGCGCATGAAGATGGTGGGCCGCGTCGAGGTGCCCCAAGAGGCCTTCATCGCGGCACTGTCCACGGGCGAGGAGACCGCAGCCAAGAAGTAGGGCGGCCGAATCACCCGTCCGTCAGCGGTCGGTGATGCTGAAGACGACGATCGTCTCGTTGGCGCTCGGCGCGGAGAAGATCGTCGCCACCTTGCCCTCCTTGGTGAGCGCCCACATGTTGGGCGTGCCGAAGGGGATGCTCGGATCGACGGCCCAGCCGCGATTGGCCTGGAGGTCCTTGACGTAGGCGTCCACGGCGGCCGACTGATCGCCTTCGGCGTACATCTGCGCGCTGAGACCGTCCGCGGCCGCCCCGCCGGCCAGGAGTTCGAAGCCGGGGATGACCTCGAGGTCGGCGGGCCAGCCCTCGGGGAACTCGCCCGTGCCGATCTCGTAGCTGCCGTCGCTGGTGTCGACGCGCACCTCGCCGTCCTCGCCCATGTCGACCGAGGCGCTGCCGCCAAGGGCATCGTTGGCCATGTCCTCGGCTGCCTGCTGGGAACTGCAGGCAGCGACGGGGACGAGGAGGGCGGCGAGTGCCACCGTGGCGAGGGCGCGTCGGATCACTTCACGAACCTAATGCAGATCGGGTAGCGGTATTCAATGCCCTGGTTGTTCTTGACCCCGGCGATGATCATGAAGATCAGGCTGGCGATCGCGATAGCCAGGACGAGGAAGAAGCCGATGACGATGAAGGACAGGACGATCCCGATGATGTATCCGATGATCACGGTGATCTGGAAGTTGAGCGCCTCGGTGGACTGCGACTTCACGAAGGCGTTGCGCGGGCCGAAGACCAGCATGACGATGAGTGGGCCGATGAAACTGATGAGGATGCCGGAGAGCTGGGCGAGCATGGCCCACAGGCGCGCATCGGCATCGGACATGGCAGGGGGTGGACCCGCCGGGATAGGCGGCGGAGGCGGGGGAGTAGTCGACACGGGCCCTCCTAGGCGTGAGGTCGAGCTTTCCTGAGGTCAGGGTACGCCGCCCGCCACGGGGAAGCGCGGTCATGCGGAGCACAATGACCGGGTGTCGCATCGACCCCTGGGCTTCTACGTCCACGTCCCCTTCTGCGCGACGCGGTGCGGCTACTGCGACTTCAACACCTATACGGCTGAGGAACTCGGTGAGGGGGCGACCAGGTCGACGTACGCCGACACGGTGATCTCCGAGATCCGCTGGGCGCGCGGCCAGGTGCCTGACGACCGGTCGGTGGCGACCATCTTCGTCGGCGGGGGCACCCCCACGCTCCTGGGCGCACGCGATCTCGTGCGCATCCTCGACGCAATCCGCACGGAGTTCGGGCTCGAGGCCGACGCGGAGGTCACCACCGAGGCGAATCCGGACTCGGTGAGCCCGCAGATGCTGGACGAGCTGCGCGAGGGCGGCTTCACGCGCGTGTCCTTCGGCGTGCAGAGCCTCGCCCCGCACGTGCTGGAGGTGCTCGAGCGCACGCACACGCCCGGACGTGCACTCGACGCCATCGGCGAGGCCCGTGCAGCGGGATTCGCGCACGTGAGCGCCGATCTGATCTACGCGACGCCTGGGGAGACCGACGACGATCTCGCGGCGTCGGTGCAGGCCGTGCTCGACGCTCGGGTGGATCACCTCTCGGCGTACTCCCTCATCGTCGAGGAAGGCACGCGACTGGCGGCCCGCGTGAAGCGTGGCGAACTGCCCGCCCCCGACGACGACGTCGCTGCCGATCGCTACCGACTGATCGATGCGATGGCCTCGTCGGCGGGCCTGGAGTGGTACGAGGTCTCCAACTGGGCGCGACCGGGGTCGGAATGCCGGCACAACCTCGGCTACTGGAACGACGCCGACTGGTGGGGCGCGGGGCCCGGCGCGCACGGCCACCTGGCTGGCCGGCGCTGGTGGAATCTCAAGCACCCCGCGGCCTACGCACGAGCTCTGGCCGAGGGGAAGTCGCCGCTGGCGGGAGAGGAAACCGTCGATGAGCAGGGGCGCGCGCTGGAGCAGGTCATGCTCGGCCTGCGCACCCGCGAGGGCATCCCGCGTGCAGGCCTGGCCGACGGTGCGGTGGCGGCGCTCGTCGCGGAGGGACTGGTCGAGCAGTCTGCTGATCGCGTGGCGCTCACCGCTCAGGGACGGCTGCTCGCCGACGCGGTGGTACGCCGACTCACTCCCTGAGGCCGACGGGCTCGACGGCTAGGGCCGCAGGGGCCGGCCGTCGGCGTCGGTGGTGATGCCCTTGCCGCTGAGGATGAGGACGCCCTCGGTGATCCCCCAGAAGCCGCCCAGGCCGCAGGTCGCGATCGTGACGAGGATCTGCAGCACGCCGATGCTGGTGTAGCCGAGATAGAAGCGGTGCACGCCGACACCGCCGAGGAAGATCCCGAGCAGCCCGGCCGTCTGCCGCGACTTCGTGAGCGGGTCGGCATACATCAGGAGCTCCGGCGGATAGCCCGTGTAGGCGGGCGGAGCCGGGGCGTCGACCGGAGGAGGGGGTGGCGGCGCGTAGCCGGGCGGGGGCGGTCCGGGGTAGGCCGGCCCGGTGGGGGCAGGTCCGATCAGGGGCGGCGTCGGCTGCGGCTCCTGCTCCCCGGGGGTGGGCTGCGTCACGCGGACCTCCTCGTCGGCAGGCCCCATGATGCCGGAGGGCGTAGGATTGGCACTCGAACCAGGCGAGTGCCAGGGGAGGCGTCCGGAGGAGGTGGCGATGCTCGAGGACCGTCGGCTCGCCGTCCTGCGGGCCATCGTCGAGGACTACGTCTCCACCCGCGAGCCCGTGGGCAGCAAGGCCCTGGTCGAGCGTCACGCCCTCGGCGTCTCGTCGGCGACCATCCGCAACGACATGGCCGTCCTCGAGGAGGAGGGCTACATCGCTCAGCCGCACACCAGTGCGGGGCGCATCCCCACGGACCTCGGCTACCGCGCCTTCGTCGACCGACTCTCAAGCGTCAAGCCCCTGTCGTCAGCCGAGCGTCGCGCGATCTCGGACTTCCTCGCCGGCGCCGTCGATCTCGACGACGTGATGGCGCGCAGCGTGCGGCTGCTCGCGCAGCTCACCCGCCAGGTGGCGCTCGTGCAGTACCCCTCGCTCGTGCAGTCGACGGTCCTGCACATCGAACTCGTGCGCCTGAGCGAGACCCGCCTGCTGCTGGTCCTCATCGCCGACACCGGCCGCGTGGAGCAGCGCACGGTCGACCTGCCCGTGGCGATGGCCGAGGACGACGTGAGCGTGCTGCGCGCGCGACTGCTCTCGACGGCGATCGGGCAGCGCTGCTCGGATCTCGGCGATCGCCTCGAGTCCGTGGTCGCCTCCGTCGATCCGGGCCTGCGGCCCGCGGTCGCCGCTGTCGTCGCGAGCCTCATCGAGGCCACCGCGGACACAGTCGAGCAGCGCATCATGCTCGGCGGGACGGCCAATCTCGCTCGCTACCGCGACACCTTCTCCATGAGCCTCGAGCCGGTGCTCGAGGCCCTGGAGGAGCAGGTGGTGCTGCTGCGCCTGCTCGGGGAGGTCTCCGGCGACATGACCGTGCGCATCGGCCACGAGAACCCGGTCGAGGACCTGCAGGGCACGAGCCTCGTGGCAACCGGCTACGGCCGCGGGGACTCGGTGGTGGCGGGAGTCGGCGTCGTCGGCCCCACCCACATGGACTACGCCGGGACGATCGCCTCGGTCCGCGCGGTCGCTCAGTACCTCAGCCGCATCCTGGACGAACACTAGCGACGAGAGCAGACGAGACCCGACAACGTGGCCACTGACTACTACGCCCTGCTGGGCGTCTCGCGCGACGCGAGCCCCGACGAGATCAAGCGCGCCTATCGCCAGCTCGCGCGCGAGCTGCACCCCGACGTCAACCCCGACCCCGAGAGCGTCGACCGCTTCAAGGAGGTCACCGCTGCGTACGAGGTGCTCAGCGATCCGGAGAAGCGCCAGATGTACGACCTCGGCGGAGATCCGCTGCGGGCGGGAGGTGGCGGCTTCGGAGCGACGTTCGACTTCGGCGACCTCATGGACGCCTTCTTCGGCGGTGGGCAGCGGCGCGGTCCGCGCCCGCGCATGCGTCGCGGCCAGGACGCCCTCATCCGACTGCAGGTCGACCTCGACGAGGTGATGACGGGATCCACGCGCGAGGTGCAGGTCGACACGGCCGTGCGCTGCGAGGCCTGTCAGGGTGCGGGGACCGCGCCGGACACCCAGCCGGCCACCTGCCCGATGTGCAAGGGCCACGGCGAGATCCAGAACGTCCAGCGGTCCTTCCTCGGCCAGGTGATGACCGCTCGGCCCTGCCCGCAGTGCCAGGGCTTCGGCACGACCATCCCGCATCCCTGCGTGGAGTGTGCTGGCGATGGTCGCGTGCGCACCCGCACGACGATCGGCGTGCGCATCCCTCCCGGTGTCGACACGGGCACGCGCATCCAGCTCGCCGGCCAAGGAGAGGTGGGACCTGGCGGCGGCGAGGCCGGGGATCTCTACGTCGAGATCGTGCAGGCAGAGCACCCGGTCTTCGAACGGCGCGGCGACGACCTCGTGTGCACCGTGGAGGTGCCCATGACCGCCGCCGCTCTCGGCACGGGCATCGAGCTCGAGACACTCGACGGCACCGAGCAGGTCGAGGTGCGCCCCGGCACTCAGCCCGGCGCCGTCCTCACCCTGCGCGGTCGCGGAGTGCCCCACCTGCGCGGATCAGGGCGCGGTGACCTGCATATCCAGCTCGACGTGCGCACGCCGACGCGGCTCGACGACGAGCAGGAGGGCTACCTGCGCAGCCTTGCCCGGGCACGCGGCGAGGAGGGCATCACCCTTCGCGCCACCGAGCAGGCCGCCGCGGACGAGACAGGCGGGTTCTTCTCCCGCCTGCGCGGTGCCTTCAGCGGACGCTGAGCCATGGCCGCGCCCGTCTTCCTCGTCCTGCCCGGCACCGAGCCGGACGCCGATGGCCTCGTGAGCGTGACCGGCGACGAGGCGCGTCACGCCGCCCAGGTGCTGCGCATGCGCGCGGGTGAGCGGGTCGACCTCGTCGATGGCGAGGGTCGACGACTCGAAGGCGTCGTGCACGGGGTCGGCCGCGACCGACTGGACGTGTCCGTGGAGCGCGTCGTCGAGGAGCCCGACCCAGTCCCGCGCATCACCGTCGTCCAGGCCCTGGCCAAGGGCGATCGCGGCGAGCAGGCGGTCGCCGCGATGACCGAGGTCGGCGTCGACGTCATCGTGCCGTGGTCGGCGGAGCACTGCGTCTCGCGCTGGTCGGGGGAGCGTGCCCAGCGGGGCGTGGACAAGTGGCGCGCCACCGCGCGATCAGCGGCCAAGCAGGCACGCCGGTCGCGGGTGCCCGACGTGCGGACCCTGCATGCCACCGAGGACCTGGAGGGCCTCATCGCGTCGTCCGCGATCGCTCTGTGCCTCGACGAGTCAGCCGAGCAGGCGATGGCGCGCATCGACGTGCCTGCGTCCGGGGAGATCGTGCTCGTCGTCGGGCCCGAGGGAGGCCTGTCCGATGCCGAACGCGACCGACTCCAGGCGTGGGGGGCGACCTGCGTGCGCCTCGGTCCCAGCGTGCTGCGCACCTCGACGGCGGGCCCGGTCGGCGCCGCCGTGGTCCTCGCCCGCACCCCGCGCTGGGGGGCCTCGCCATGACCGGTCGCTATGCCAGGATGACCGCGTGACCGACTGCCTCTTCTGTCGCATCAGCTCGGGCGAGATCCCCGCCGATGTCGTTGCGCGCACCGACCGCGTGATCGCCTTCCGCGACATCCAGCCACAGGCGCCCGTGCACGTGCTCGTCATCCCGGCCGAGCACTACGCCGACGTGCCCGCGGTCGCCGAGGCCGATCCTCAGCTCGCGGCGCAGATGCTCGCCCTGGCTGCCCAGGTGGCGCGCCAGGAGGGCGTCGCCGAGTCGGGGAATCGCCTCGTGGCCAACACCGGCCTCGAGGGCGGTCAATCCGTGGGGCATGCCCACATCCACGTGCTGGGCGGTCGTCCGCTCGGCTGGCCGCCCGGCTGACGGTAGGATCTTCCCCACATGAGCACCTCCTCTCAGGCCACCATCACCGTCCCGGCGTCCCAGCCGATGGTCGCCCTCCTCGGCCCGGGAGACGAACTGCTGCGCGTCGTGGAGGCGGCCTTCCCGGACGCCGACATCCACGTCCGCGGCAATGAGATCCGCATGAGCGGCTCGGCCGATGATGTCGGCCTGATCGAGATCCTCGTCGCCGAGATGCTCGCCGTGCTGCGCACGGGCCAGGGACTCACGACGGAGTCCGTGGAGCGCAGCATCGCCCTGCTGCGCGCTGGCACGCGGCCCGCGGAGGTGCTGTCCACCAACATCCTCAGCTCGCGTGGCCGCACGATCCGCGCCAAGTCGCTCAACCAGAAGCGCTACGTCGAGGCGATCGACTCGCACACCGTGACCTTCGGCATCGGTCCCGCAGGCACGGGCAAGACCTATCTCGCCGTCGCCAAGGCGGTCCAGGCGCTGCAGGCCAAGAAGGTCACGCGCATCATCCTCACCCGTCCGGCTGTCGAGGCAGGGGAGCGGCTCGGCTTCCTCCCGGGCACCTTGTCGGAGAAGATCGATCCCTATCTCCGGCCGCTCTACGACGCGCTCCACGACATGCTCGATCCCGACTCCATCCCGCGGCTCATCACGGGCGGGACCATCGAGATCGCCCCGCTCGCCTACATGCGCGGCCGCACCCTCAACGATGCCTTCATCATCCTCGACGAAGCGCAGAACACCACCGCCGAGCAGATGAAGATGTTCCTCACGCGCCTGGGCTTTGCCTCCACGATGGTGGTCACGGGCGATGTGACCCAGGTCGACCTGCCCTCGTCCACCACGTCAGGCCTGGCGGTGGTGCAGGACATCCTCGGCGGCATCGACGACGTGGCCTTCTGCACCCTCACCTCCGCCGATGTCGTGCGCCACCGTCTCGTCGGGGAGATCGTCGAGGCCTACGGCCGCTACGACGCCACCGTGGGCCTGCGCCCCGCCGCGCCGCATCGCGGCCCGCGCAGGGCGTGAGCCATGGCTATCGACATCGACGACTCCTCCGGAGCGACCTGGGTGGACACCGCCCTCATCAGTGCGCAGGCGGCGTACCTCCTGGATCGACTCCACCTGAACCCTGACGCCGACCTGTCCATCGCCCTCGTCACCGAGGATGAGATGGAGCGGCTGCACGTGGAGTGGATGGACGAGCCCGGCCCGACCGACGTGCTGTCCTTCCCCATGGACGACCTGCGCCCGGGAGACCCCGCCGGACCCCGCGTCGAGGGGATCCTCGGCGACATCGTGCTGTGCCCCTCCGTGGCCGCGCGACAGGCAGAGACGGCAGGTCACGCCGCCCAGGTCGAGCTCGCCCTCCTGCTCACCCACGGCGTCCTCCACCTGCTCGGCCACGACCACGCCGAGCCCGAGGAGCACGAGACGATGTTCGCCCTGCAGGCTGAGCTGCTCGACGCCTGGCTCGAGGGGGTGGGCAGATGAACGAGGTCTGGCCTCTCGTCGTCGCGGTCCTGCTCGTCGTGCTCGCCTGGCTCCTGGTCATGGCGGAGACCGCGATCGGCCGCGTCTCGCGCACGCGTGTAGACGACCTGGTGCGCGAAGGGGTGCGCGGCGCCCCGCGGTTGCTCGACGTGATCATGGACCGTCCGCGCTACGTCAACGTCCTGCTCTTCCTGTCGACGATCGCCTCGGTCACGGCCATCGTGCTCGTCGCCTATGTGGGCGTAGCCGGACTACAAGATGCCCGCGGCTGGCCGGCATGGGTGGCGATGCTGGTTGTCGTCGCCGTCATGGTGGTTGTCAACTACGTGGTGCTCGGCGTCGCCGCGCGCACCCTCGGTCGTCAGCATGCCGATCGCATCGCGCTGCGCTCCGCCAGTTCCGCCATCCTGCTGGCCGGGGTCCTCGGTCCCATCGCGACCCTCCTCATCGTGATCGGCAACGCGCTCACGCCCGGCCGGGGCTATCGCGAGGGTCCGTTCGCGAGCCAGGCGGAACTGCGCGAACTCGTGGATATGGCCGAGGCCGAGGACCTCATCGAGGACGACGAGCGGCAGATGATCCACTCCGTCTTCGAACTCGGCGATACCTACGCCCGCGAAGTCATGGTGCCGCGGACCGAGGTGGTCTTCATCGAGCGCCACAAGACCCTGCGCCAGGCACTTTCGCTCGGTCTGCGCTCGGGCTTCTCGCGCATCCCCGTCATCGGGGAGAACTCCGATGACGTCATCGGCATCGTCTACCTCAAGGACGTCGTGCGCCGCGTCTTCGACCGACGCGATGCTGAGCAGACCGAGACGGTCGAGTCGCTCATGCGCCCGGCCTTCATGGTGCCGGACAGCAAGCAGGCCGATGAACTGCTCAAGGACATGCAGGCCGCCCGCACCCACATGGCCATCGTCGTCGACGAGTACGGCGGCACCGCAGGCCTGGTGACGATCGAGGACGTCCTCGAGGAGATCGTCGGTGAGATCGACGACGAATACGACACGGCAGCTCCCGAGGTCTCCCAGCTCGATGGCGGATCGGTCCGCGTGAGCGCTCGCATGCACGTCGATGACTTCGCGGACCTCATCGACGTCGACGTCGAGTCCGAGGACGAAGGCGTCGACACCGTGCTGGGGCTCATGGGCAAGCGGCTCGGGCGCGTGCCGATCCCCGGCGCCACGATCGATATCGACGGCTGGCGCCTCACCGCCGAGCAGGGGATGGGTCGCCGCAACCGCATCGGAAGCGTGCTGGCCGAGCGCGTCGAAGCCGGCGCCGACTCGGATACCGCGGAGTGGATCGGAGTCGATGATGACGACTGAGCCCTTCTCCGAGGAGGACGCCAAGCTCGTCACCCTCGCCAGAGGGGCCCGCGGCCGCGTGGGCGCTGCTCGCGGAGCTGCCGTCCGCGATGAGACCGGACGGACCTACGCCGCTGCCGATGTCGCGCTGCCCTCGCTGTCGATCAGCGCCCTGCAACTGGCCGTGGCGCAGGCGGTCGCTTCGGGTGCGCGCGGCGCCGAGGCCGCCGTCGTCATCGGCGACGATCCCGATGACCGTGCCGGGCGACTGGCACTTGTCGACCTCGGTGGAGCAGACGTCGTCGTGCACCTATGCGCGCCCGATGGCACGGTCGTCTCCACACTGGCCGCCGGCGCATGAGCGCCGCCGTGGCGACGGCGTCCGAGCGACGCACGGCCGCCGTCGCCGTGCTCGGCTCGGCAGCGCTCTTCGGGACCTCCGGCACGGCTCGCGTCCTGCTCCAGCCAGCCGCGCCCGCCGCCGGCGCTGCCGCAGCGCGGCTCATTGTCGGCGCGGCCGGCCTCGTCGCCTGGGCGTCGCGCACCCCTGAGGGACGCAAGGCGCTCCTGCGCCTGTGGCGTCAGCCGATCATCTGGGCGATGGGCGTCACGGTCGCGGCGTACCAGGTCTTCTTCTTCCTCTCGATGAGCCGCACGGGCGTGGCCGTGGGCACGCTCGCCAGCCTGGCGCTCACTCCCTTCATGGCCGGCATCCTCGGCTGGGTCATGCGCGAGGGTGCCCCGGGCTACGTCTGGCTCGTCTCCACCGTGCTGGCCATCGGCGGCGTCACGCTCCTCACCGTGGGGGCGGGTGACAGCCGTGACGTGCTCGGCATCGTCTTCGGCCTGCTTGCGGGCGCGTCGTACGCCTTCTACACGGTCTTCGGCGTGAGATTCGCGCGTGCCGGCGAGCAGCCGACGCATGTCCTCGCTGCATCCTTCGCGGTGTCCGGGGTGCTGCTCATCCCCGTCTTCTTGGCGTCGGGGACCTGGTGGATGTCCTGGTCGTCGATGCTGCTCATCCTATGGCTCGGACTCGCGACGACGACCATCGCCTACATCCTCTTCGGCATGGGATTGCGCGTGCTGCAGCCAGGTCACATCGCGACGCTCAACCTCGCGGAGCCGGTCTTCGCCACGTTGCTCGGAGTCTTCGTGCTCGGCGAGACCCTCGGTCTCCTCGGGGTCCTGGGCTGTGCCCTGGTCATCGTGGGCCTGGGCGTGCTCGGGCTGACCGAGGGAAGGAGCACCGGATGACCGAGCATCGCTCCGGCCTGGCCTGCCTGGTCGGCCGACCCAACGCGGGCAAGTCCACGCTCACCAATGCGCTCGTGGGCACCAAGGTCGCCATCACCTCCCGCCGGCCCCAGACCACCCGTCACGTCGTGCGCGGCATCCTCACGCGCCCGGATGCGCAACTCGTCGTCCTCGACACCCCGGGACTGCACAAGCCGCGGACCCTCCTCGGCGAGCGTCTCAACGACCTCGTCCGCGAGGCGTGGTCGAGCGTCGACGTCGCGGCCCTCTGCCTGCCCGCGACCGAAAAGGTCGGACCGGGAGACACCTACATCGCGAGCGAACTCGCCAAGGCGCGACGCGGGGGCGGGCGCACGACCTTCGCCATCGTGACCAAGACGGACGCGGCATCGCCCGCGCAGGTTGCCGAGCGACTCGCCGAAGCGGCCGCACTGGGGCAGCGCGCCAAGATGGAGTGGGCGGAGATCGTGCCGGTCTCGGCCGTGACCGGCGACAACGTCGGGCTGCTCGCCGACCTGCTGGTCGCGCAGCTGCCCGAGGGGCCCGCACTCTATCCGGACGGTGAGTCGACCGACGAGCCCGAGGAGACACTCGTGGCGGAGCTCATCCGAGAGGCCGCGCTCGAGGGACTCTCCGACGAGTTGCCGCACTCGCTCGCCGTCGTCGTCGAGGAGATGGAACTGCGCGAGGACAGGCCCGAGGACCGTCCGCTGATCGACATCCACGCCATCGTCTACGTCGAGCGCGACAGCCAGAAGGCCATCGTCATCGGCAAGGGGGGTGCGCGGCTGAAGGAGGTCGGCACCACCGCGCGCCGCGGCATCGAGGCCCTCCTGGGCACGCCCGTCTTCCTCGACCTGCGCGTCAAGGTGGCCAAGGACTGGCAGCGTGACCCGCGGCAGTTGCGCCGCCTCGGCTTCTAGTGCTGCCAGGATGGGCGCGAGGAGAGTGAGCCGTGCCGACGTACCGTGACGAGGCGATCGTCCTGCGCACCCAGCGTCTCGGCGAGGCTGATCGCATCGTCACCTTGCTCACCCGCTCCCACGGACGCGTGCGGGCCGTGGCCAAGGGAGTGCGACGCACCGGGAGCAGGTTCGGGGCTCGACTGGAGCCCTTCGGTCACGTCGACATCCAGCTTCACGAGGGGCGCTCGCTCGACACGGTCACGCAGGTTGAGTCCCTCGGGGCTCACGGGGCGACCCTGTCCGGCGACTATCCGCGGTGGACGTCGGGCACGGCGATGCTCGAGGCGGCCGAGCGGCTCACGCCCGTCGAGCGCGAGCCTGCGGTTCAGCAGTACCTCCTGCTCATCGGCGGGCTGCGCACGCTCGTCTCCGGCACGCACGATCCCTCGCTCATCCTCGATGCCTTTCTCGTGCGCTCGCTCGCCATCGCCGGGTGGTCTCCGTCGTTCTCCGAGTGCGCGCGCTGCGGTGCACCCGGCCCGCATCGCGCCTTCGCTGTGAGCGGCGGCGGCGCCCTGTGCGACGAGTGCCGCACGCCGGGCAGTGCGCGCCCCGCAGTCGAGACCCTCGAGCTCCTCGGGGCGCTGCTCTCGGGCGACTGGGCCGTCGCCGACGCGAGTGATCCACGTCACCGCCGCGAGGCCAGCGGCCTGGCCGCCGCCCTCGTCACCTGGCACATCGAGCGCGGCCTGCGATCGCTCCCGCTCGTGGACCGCGGCTAGGCGCGCCGCCTCCGGGCTCGGCACGGCGCCGGTGCGAGGATGGGGGAGTGCCGACGTATGCCGCTCCGACACCGCACCCCAGCGGTGCTCGGCCACCGGCGATCCCGGCCGATCTCGTGCCCCGCCACGTCGCGGTGGTCATGGACGGCAATGGCCGCTGGGCCAAGGAGCGCGGCCTGCCCCGCACCGCCGGCCACGAGGCCGGCGAGTTCGCGCTCCTGGATTGCGTCCATGGCGCCATCGAGATGGGCATCCGCTGGCTGTCGGCCTACGCCTTCTCGACCGAGAACTGGAAGCGCTCGCCCGACGAGGTGCGTTTCCTCATGGGCTTCAACCGCGACGTCGTCCATCGTCGGCGTGACGAGATGCACGACATGGGGGTGCGGGTCCGCTGGGCAGGGCGCCCGAAGCGGCTGTGGAAGAGCGTGATCAAGGAGTTGGAGTACGCCGAGGAGCTCACCCGCGACAACGACGTGCTCACCCTCACGATGTGCGTGAACTACGGCGGGCGCGCGGAGATCGCAGATGCGGCTGCCGCGATCGCGCGCGAAGTGGCCGCCGGCCGCATCGACCCGGACAAGGTCGACGAGCGCCTCATCGCCCGGCACCTCTACGAGCCCGACATGCCCGACGTCGATCTCTTCGTGCGCTCCTCCGGCGAGCAGCGCACGAGCAACTTCCTGCTGTGGGAGTCGGCGTACGCCGAGATGGTCTTCCTCGACACGCTCTGGCCTGACTTCGACCGCCGCCACCTGTGGCAGGCGTGTGAGACCTATGCGTCGCGCGATCGGCGTTACGGTGGAGCGGTGCCCAATCCCGAGGTTCCCCAGTCTGAGGTGACGCCATGACGCCGTCCTCCGAGCAGCGCCAGCGCTATCGGCCGGGCAGCCTGGAGATCCTCGCCGTCGGCCTCGTCGTCCTCATCGTGGGCCAGCGCTGGCTGGTGGGCCTGTTCGACGACCCTGCCCTGCAGACCGGGGCGACGATCTTCGTCTCCATCGTCGTCCAGGCACTGCCCTTCCTCGTGCTCGGCGTCGTGCTCTCAGGGGCCATCGCGGCCTTTGTGCCCGCGTCGTTCTGGAAGAAGGCGCTGCCCAAGAACCCGGCTCTCGCGGTGCCGGTCGCCGGCGCCGCCGGTGCGGTCCTGCCGGGCTGCGAGTGCGCCTCGGTCCCCGTGGCCAACGGCCTGATGTCGCGCGGCGTCGCGCCCGCGGCGGCGCTCGCATTCCTCCTCTCCGCGCCCGCGATCAACCCGATCGTTCTCGCCTCGACCTTCGTGGCCTTCCCCGGCGAGCCCATGATGGTGGTCGCGCGCTTCATCGCATCCCTGGCGACCGCGGTCATCATGGGCTGGCTCTGGCTGCGCTTCGGCAAGGCGAAGTGGCTGCGCATCGGGCCACGCGACCACCTCGTCGGCGCGAATCCCTGGCATACCTTCCGCCTCACGGCGACGCACGACTTCCTCCACGCGGGCGGATTCCTCGTCATCGGCGGACTTTTTGCCGCCGCGCTCAACGTGATCGTGCCGCAGCAGTGGCTCGCCGCCGTAGCCGATCAACCGGTCCTCTCGGTGCTCGTCCTGGCCCTTCTTGCGGTCGTGCTCAGCATCTGCTCGGAGGCCGACGCCTTCGTCGCGGCCAGCCTCACCGAGTTCTCCCTCACCGCCAAGCTCGCCTTCCTCGTCGTCGGCCCCATGGTCGACCTCAAGCTCATCTCGCTCCAGGCGGGGACCTTCAGCAGCAAGTTCGCCACGCGCTTCGCGCCGGCGACCTTCGTGCTCGCGGTGCTCTTCAGCATGCTCGTTGGCTGGTGGCTGCTCACATGAGGCGCGACGTCCAGGCTGTGGTGCTCATTCTCGTCGGCGGCGCCGTGCTGCGGATCACCATCGGAGACACCTTCCTCAACTATGTCCAGGAGCCGATGCGCCCCTGGTTGCTCCTCTCGGGTGGAATCCTCATCGTGCTCGGCGTCCTCGCGCTCATCGATGTCCTGCGCAAGGGGCGGTCGGCCGACGATGAGGCAACGCCTCACGACGAGCCCCATGAGCACGACGACGGGCACGGCCACGGCTCCGGCGGTCCGAGGGCCGCGTGGCTCCTCCTGCTGCCCGTGCTCGCGATCTTCCTCATCGCGCCGCCCGCGCTCGGTGCCTTCGCCGCCGCTCGCGACGTGGCCAACTCCGCGCCACCCCAGGAGGCGAAGGCCCCGCCCCTGCCCCCCGGCGATCCGGCGCAGGTCACGGTGGCGGAGTACGTCGGCCGCGCGGTATGGGACGACGGGCTCACCCTCATCGACCGCACCGTGGAGATGACCGGATTCGTCACCCCCGATCCGGCGGGCGGCTGGTGGATCAGCCGCATGGCGGTCGCCTGCTGTGCTGCTGACGCGATCGCGTCGAAGGTCAAGGTGCTCAATGCACCGGACCTGCCGGCGGACACCTGGGTCACGATCACCGGTCGCTGGGTGCCGGGCGGGGGCACGAAGAATGACACGGCCATTCCGCTCATCGAGGTGGACACCCTCGTGGAGGTTCCGCAGCCGCGGAATCCTTACGAATAGAGGCGAGGCCGCTCGAGGTCAGTCGGCGCAGCGCGCGCACACGCCGAAGACCTCGACCGTGTGGGTCACGTCGCGGAAACCGTGCTGCGAGGCGACGTCCACGGCCCAGCGCTCCACGTCGGGAGCATCGATCTCGATGGTCGAGCGGCATGACCGGCACACGAGGTGGTGGTGATGCGATGGGCTGCACTGGCGGTAGACCGACTCGCCGTCGCCTCGCACAATGACATCCACCTGGCCGTCCTCAGCCATGGCCTGCAGCGTTCGGTAGACGGTCGTGAGCCCCACGCTGTCGCCGCGCTGGCGCACGATGTCGTAGATCTCCTGGGCAGAGCGGAACTCGCCCTGGGCCTCCAGGGCCTCCGCGACGGCCGTGCGCTGCCTGGTCTGGCGGCGAGCCGGTGCCTCAGCCATGACTGTGCTCCTCCACGGGGTGCGGATGGCGCTGTCGGCGGCGCCGGACCGGATACGCAGTGATCGCGGCCACGAGGAAGACGGCAAGGGCCAGCAGCACGATGGTCGGACCCGGAGGCACGTCGAGGGTGAAGGACGTGGTGAGCCCGGCGAGCGAGCAGGCGAGGCCAAGGCCCACGGCCACGATCGCCGTGGTGCGGAAGGAGCCGGTGAACTGCTGAGCAGCTGCCACGGGCACGATCATGATGGCGCTCACGAGCAGCAGGCCGACTGTGCGCATGCCGATGACCACGGTCACCGCCGCGAGCACGGTGAGCAGGATGCCCAGCCGGGTCGTCCGGATGCCCTGCACATGCGCGACATCGGGATCCAAGGTCATCGCGAACATCTCGCGGCCGAAGATCGCGAGGACGAGCACCACGACGACTCCGGCGCCGACGAGCCAGGCGATGTCCTCGGTAGCGACGGTGGACAGGGAGCCGAAGAGGTACTGGTTGAGGGCCGTGGACGCCTTGCCCGATGCCAGGGACGTGAGCATCACGCCGCCTGCGATGCCACCGTAGAAGACCAGGGCAAGCGCAAGGTCGCCGGCCGTGCGGCTCTTGGCACGCACGAGTTCGAGCACCAGGGCGCCGAGTGCCGCGACGACCAGGGCTGTCGGGACGGGCGCAAGGCCAGTGAGGAAAGCGAGACCGACGCCGGTGAGGGCGACGTGACCCATGCCGTCGCCGAGCAGGGCCAGGCGTCGCTGCACGAGGAAGATGCCGATGAGCGGCGCGATGAGGCCGATGAGCGCAGCCGCGATCAGCGCGCGCTGCATGAAGTCGTATCCGAGCATGCCCATGTCAGCCGGTCCCTGCGTCGAGTACGCCTGGCTCGGTCGCTCGCATGACCACGTCCTCGCTGTGGTGCCAGACGCGATCGAGCAGGTGGTCGGGCACGGGGGGCGGGCCGTCGTAGAGCACGGTCGATGTCTCGCCGCGGGGCGAGCCGAGCACGACGATGCGCGAGGCGAGTGCGGAGAAGGGGCCGAGCTCGTGCGTCACGAGAACGACGGTGCGCCCCTCGGCGTGCAGCTGGCCGAAGGTCTCGGAGATGCGCTCCTGGCTCTCCGCGTCGACGCCCGCTGTCGGCTCGTCGAGGACGTAGAGGTCGGCGTCCTTGGCCAGCGCGGCGGCGATCATCACGCGCCGCTGCTGCCCACCGGATAGCGCGTCGAAGCGGTCTCGCCGGCGATCCTGCAGTCCCACCTGTGCCAATGCCGCTGCGACGCGCTGGCCGTCGCCTCGCCGGGGGAGACGCTGGCGTGGGGAGATCAGGCCCGCGCCCACGACCTCGTGGACGGAGACGGGTACGGCTCCCGCCGAGTGCAGGCGCTGCGGGACGTAGGCCAGTCGAGCCCATTCGCGGAAGCCATTGATCGACTTGCCGAAGACGTCGATCTGGCCGCTGGTGATGGGGAGCAGCCCGAGCATCGCGCGCATGAGCGTGGTCTTGCCGGAGCCGTTGGCGCCGAGCACGGCCACGAACTCGCCCGGCTCGACGACGAGGTTGACGTTGCTGAGGATGCAGGCCGCCTCGATGTCGATGCAGACATCGCGGCAGTCGAGGGCAGTGCTCACGGCACGTCTCCCCTCACATCGCTCAGGCGCACCCCTGGCCGGCCTGCACCTGAGCGAGGTTGGCCTGCATCACGGTGACGTAGTTGCCGGTGGAGCCCTCGAGGAGGCCCTCGAGGGGGTCGAGGATAGCCGTGCTCGCGCCGGTCTCCGCGGCCAGCGTCTCGGCCACGGACGGATCGACCAGGGTCTCGTAGTAGATGGTCGTCACGCCGCGTGCACGGACCAGATCGGCGACCTCCGCGATGCGTGCCGGCGAAGGCTCAGCATCGGGGGACAGGCCCGCGATGCCGATCTGGTCGAAGTCGTACTGCTGCGCGAGGTAGCCGAATGCCTCGTGGCTGACGACGAGGTCACGGCTACGGCACTCGGCGGTGCCCTGGGCCCACTCGTCGTTGAGCGCGCTCATTGCTGCCGTGAGCGCTGCAGCACCCTCGGTGAAGGTCCCGTCAGCGCTCAGTGCCGACAGGCGCGAAGCGATCTCGTCGCCGATCGTCGCCATGTTGAGCGGATTGAGCCAGACGTGGGGATCGCCCTCGAGCGCACCTTCGTCATGGCTGTGATCGCCTTCGTCCTCGTGGGCGTGATCACCCTCACCCTCGTGGCCGTGATCAGCCTCACCCTCGTGGGCGTGATCCTCGGCGGGGAGCAGGGTCAGCGCCTCGGTGACGTTGAGGGCGCGATCGGCTGCCCCCTGAGCGATGGCCTCGTCGAGTGCAGGCTGGAATCCGGGGATGTAGAGCACGAGGTCGGCTTCGCTCACCTCGGCCACCTGCTGCGGGCTGAGTTCGAGGTCGTGCGCCTCGCCGCCGGGGGGAGTGAGGTTGATGACCTCCACCGCGTCGCCGCCGACCTGCTCCGCGGCGTAGGCGAGGGGGTAGAAGCCCGCCACCACGCGCAGGGGCGTGCCTGGCGTGGAGTCGGCGGCATCCGGCGTCGCGCCGCCGCAGGCGGCGAGGACGAGGGCGAGGGTGGCCAGGACCGGGGCGGCGAGGGAGGAACGCATAACCCCACCTTGGCCTAAATGAACATGATTGTCAATACGACTAAGTCAGAGCCGGCCCATGGCCTTGAGGACCGCGGCGCCGGCCAGGGCCACGACGACGATGCCGCGCAGCATCCGCCCGCTCGCGGGGATTGCCGGCCAGCTCAGGAGCAGGAGCCAGAGGAAGAACAGCGCAAGCAGTCCCAGGATGAGGGCGCCCAGCCAGGCCAGGTCCCCGGTCTGGATCATGCCGAGCACCATGAGGGCCGAGAGCACGACCACGAGGAGCCACTTGGGCAGTCGTGTGAGGCGGGTGAGCAACGGCAGGCTCACGCGCTGGAAGGGCGTGAGCTCCTGGGGGGATCGGGGGCTCGGCTTCGAGGCGGACGGACCCGGCTGGCCCGCCCCCTGCTGACCTGAGCCCTGGGGGCCCCTCGGCCCGCGCACGCCGGGGCGCTTGTCGCGTGCGGCCATGGCTCTCCTCGCCTGTCGGACCCGTCGGGTCGGTCAATCGCCTTCCCACCCTAACTACGGTGGTGGGCATGCTGCCAGCACCAGAGCCGGGCTCGACCCCCGGGTTCGTCGCCCTGCTTCGCTTCCGCTCCCACGATGTCCCGGCGCTCATGGCGCACCTGCGCGCATCCGTCGCCCTGCTGTCCACCAAGGTGGGCTTCATCAACGCGCACATGGCACGGGCGATCGACGAGCCTGAGCTCATCGTTCTCCAGCTCGGCTGGGACACCGTGGGTTCCTACCGACGGGCCCTGTCCTCCTACGACGTCAAGGTCCAGGTGGTCCCCGTCATCTCGCAGGCGCTCGACGAGCCGACGGCCTTCGAGGTCCTGCACTTCCGCGATGCCGGCGGCGCTGTGGACGCGCGCGGTGCCCTGGCCGCTGACGCCACGACCGTGAGCCTGGGCAGTGCCTCCGCTGAGGTCGTGCCGCCCGCGCCATCATGACGGACTTCGCGAACCTCGCTGATGCCGGCGCGCAACTCGTCGTGGTCGCGGGCGAGAGCATGAGCGCCCTGAGCGATCCGCTCGTGGTGGCGATTCTCCCCAATGGCGTGCCCGTTGCCGAGCCGCTTGCCGATGCGCTCGGCCTGCCGCTCACGGGTGCGTGCCTCGACCGCGAGGGTGAGCCCCATGTAACGCACATCCCCGAGGTCGTCGGTCGCACTGTGATCGTGGTGGATGACGGTGTGGAGACCGGCACCGCGGCCGCACTCGTCGGCCTCGCCCTCCGCGATGCTGGAGTTGCGCGCCTCGTCCTTGCCGTCCCGGTCTGCCCGCGTCAGGCCGAGCCGGGACTCGCGAGGATCTACGACGAGATCCTTGCGCTGACGCGTCCTCTTGCCCGGCGCGACCTGCGCTGGCACTACGCCGACTTCGACACGATCGACGAGGCCGAGGCGAGGCAGCGGCTCGACGCTCGCTAGGGTGAAGCTCCCTGCTCGGTGGTGCGGCACAGCCGTCCTGCCGGGCCTGTCCGCCGACAACCAGCCGGAGTGGATCCATGGCCGATCGCGTCGATGCCGTCGTCAACCTCAGCAAGCGCCGGGGTTTCGTCTTCCCCTCATCCGAGATCTACGGCGGCACTCGCTCCGCCTGGGACTACGGCCCCCTCGGAGTCGAGCTGAAGGAGAACATCCGCCGTCAGTGGTGGCAGGCGGTGGTGCGCGGCCGCGACGACGTCGTCGGCCTCGACTCCTCCGTGATCCTCGCCCCGCAGGTATGGGAGGCGTCAGGTCACGTCTCCGCGTTCGTCGATCCGCTCACCGAGTGCCGCAACTGCCACCGCCGCTGGCGTGCCGACCAGCTCATCGAGGCCTACGAGGAGAAGCACGGGCGGGCGCCCGAGGGTGGCCTTGCCGACATCGTGTGCACCAATTGCGGCACCAAGGGCGACTTCACCGAGCCGCGTGACTTCAACGGCATGCTCCGCACGACGGTCGGGCCGGTCGAGGATGCCGGCGCCCTGCACTATCTGCGTCCGGAGACCGCTCAGGGCATCTTCGTCAACTACCTCAACGTCATGAACGCCGCGCGCAAGAAGCCGCCCTTCGGCATCGGCCAGACGGGCAAGAGCTTCCGCAACGAGATCACGCCGGGCAACTTCATCTTCCGCACGCGCGAGTTCGAGCAGATGGAGATGGAGTTCTTCGTCAAGCCCGGAACTGATGAGGAGTGGCACGAGTACTGGATGCAGCAGCGCTGGGACTGGTACGTCGATCTCGGGCTGGATCCGGAGAACATGCGCTTCTTCGAGCACCCGAAGGAGAAGCTCAGCCACTACTCCAAGCGCACGGTCGACATCGAGTACCGCTTCCGCTTCGCGGGCTCGGAGTGGGCCGAGCTCGAGGGGATCGCCAACCGCACCGACTTCGACCTGCGCACCCACTCGGAGCACTCCGGCACCGACCTGTCCTACTTCGACCAGGAGGCGGAGGAGCGCTGGGTGCCCTACGTCATCGAGCCCGCAGCAGGCCTCACCCGCTGCGTGCTCGCCTTCCTCCTCGACTCCTACGACGAGGACGAGGCGCCCAACGCCAAGGGTGGCGTCGACAAGCGCACCGTCCTGCGCCTCGACCCGCGCCTAGCGCCCGTCAAGGCCGCTGTCCTGCCGCTGTCGCGCAACGAGCAGCTCTCGCCCAAGGCGCGCGAACTCGCGGCCGCGCTGCGCAAGCGCTGGAACGTCGAGTTCGACGATGCCGGGGCCATCGGCAGGCGCTACCGCCGCCAGGATGAGATCGGCACGCCCTTCTGCATCACCGTCGACTTCGACACCCTCGACGACGATGCGGTCACCGTGCGCGAGCGCGACTCCATGGAGCAAGAGCGCATCCCGCTGGCTGCGATCGAAGGCTGGCTGGCAGAGCGCCTTCCCGCCTGCTGACGCAGACGGGTGACGCTGGCGTCGAGACTAGATCCGCTCGGGGTCGTCTGCCGGGCACGGCACCGTGACCGGACAGCCACACCCCGCGCACGTGCCCTCCAGGAACCATGCGGCAATCTCGTAGTCCTCGAAGCTCGCCCGGATCACGAAGATGTTGGACCCACAGCACA
>CAZICY010000012.1:0-44312 GCA_964537955.1 uncultured Actinomyces sp.
CGCAAGCAACGGGAGGAGCGACTCACGGTCGATGGGCATCAGCTGTGCGAGGATCCGGGCGTGAAGGCCATCGACGTCGCGCGCCGCGAGCGTCAGGAGCTCTGCGACCTCTTTCTCGAGGTGGGACCCGATGCCCCCACCCTGTGCGCCGGCTGGACCACGCGCGACCTCGCCGCTCATCTCGTTGTGCGCGAGTCGCGCCCCGATGCCGCGCTGGGGATCGTCATCAAGCCGCTTGCGGGGCACGCCGACGCCGTCCAGGCGAAGGTGGCGATGCGCCCCTGGGCCGAGCTCGTGCGCGACGTGCGCACCGGGCCGCCGCTGCTCTCGCCTTTCCGCCTGCCGGGCGCACAGGGCCTCGCCGACCCCTTCGAGTTCACGATCCACCACGAGGATGTCCGACGCGCCCGACCCGGATGGGAGCCGCGCCTGCTCCCGGCGGGCGAGCAGGACCTGCTCTGGCAGCGCTTGGCGCGCGCGGGCCGGCTGCTGGCCCGCACCAGCCCCGTCGGCGTCGCGCTGCGGCGCAGCGACACAGGGGAGTTGATCGTGGCCAAGCGCGGCACTCCGGCCGTCACCTTGATCGGCGAGCCTTTGGAGCTGGTGCTGAGGCTCTACGGCCGGCAGGAATGCGTCGTGGACGTCGAAGGCTCCGAGGAGGCGGTCGCCCGCTTCGAAGCAGCACGCTTCGGGGTCTAGTGCCCGGCGCCCGGCACCCCTAGCATCCCTGCGTGACCCCGCCTTCCCCCCGCACCGGCCGTCTGGCTCGCCTCGTCGACTCAGACGCCTTCAATCTCGTCATCGCCGGCGTCATCGTGGCCAACGCCGTCGTGCTCGGCCTGGAGACCTTCCCCGCCGTGATGTCCTCCTACGGGGACACGCTCATCGCTGCCAACAACGTCTGCTACGCGATCTTCGTGGTCGAGCTGGTCCTGCGCTTCGCCTCCTACGGCCGGCGCCCGCAGGACTTCTTCAAGAGCGGCTGGAACATCTTCGACCTCATCATCATCGGAGGGGTCTGGATCCCCGGAGTGCGGGAGAACGCAACCCTCCTGAGAATCCTGCGCCTCGCGCGTATCGCCCGCCTGCTGCGCTTCCTGCCCGACGCTCGGGTGCTCATCGCCACGGTGGTGAGGTCGCTGCCGCCCCTGGGCAGCATCGTGATCCTCACCTTCCTCATCCTCTTCCTCTACGGCATGGTCGGCTGGGCGCTCTTCGGCGAGGCCCTCCCCGAGTCGTGGGGCACCATCACGCGCGCGATGCTCACCCTCTTCGTGCTGCTCACGCTCGAGAACTTCCCGACGTACCTCGAGGAGGCGCTCGCCGTCACCCCATGGGCGACGGTCTACTTCGTCTCCTACGTGCTCGTCGCAGCATTCGTGATCTTCAACCTGCTCATCGGCATCATCATCAGCTCGATGGAGAGCGCTCGGGAGCGCGAGGCGCTGCGCGAGGCCAAGGAGTCGGGCATCACGGGTGATGCCGTGGCGCGGATCCACGACATCCGCGAGGCACTCGATGCCCTCGAGATGGACGTGCAGATCCTCCGGGATCGCGAGAAGGGCTCGCGGGAGTAGCGTCTGCCCATGCCGCTCGTCGCAGGAGTCGACTCCTCCACGCAGTCCGTCAAGGTCGTCGTGCGCGATGCCGAGACCGGAGACCTCGTGCGCGAGGGACGCGCCGTCCACCCCGACGGCACCGAGGTGCACCCCGATCATTGGTGGTCGGCGCTGGAGGAGGCAAGCGCGGGACTCCTCGACGGCGTCGAGGCCATGGCCGTCGCGGCCCAGCAGCACGGCATGGTCGCCCTGGACGACACGGGCGAGGTCGTGCGGCCCGCACTGCTGTGGAACGACACGAGGTCGGCGCAGGACGCGGCGGATCTCGTCGCCGAATGGGGTGGCCCGCAGGCGTGGGCCGATGCCGTCGGCAGCGTGCCCGTCGCATCTTTCACCATCTCCAAGGTGCGCTGGCTGGCGCGGCAAGAGCCCGAGCTCGCGGCTCGCGTCGCGCGTGTGCTCCTGCCGCACGACTGGCTCACCTGGCGGCTCGCGGGGCGGCCCGCGGAGGCGACGACGGACCGTGGCGACGTCTCGGGCACCGGCTACTGGTCGCCGGCCGCGGGTGACTACCGACGGGACCTGCTGGAGCTCGCCTTCGGGCGCGGGTACGACGTCCCCCGCGTCGCGGCGCCGCACGAGGTCGTCGGCGAGACCGCGGGGGGCATCGCCCTTGCCCCCGGCACCGGCGACAACATGGGCGCTGCCCTCGGCGTCGGCGCCCGTCCCGGGGACGTCGTGGTGTCGCTCGGCACCTCGGGCACGGCGTTTGCCGTGGCCGCCGCGCCCACCGCCGATCCCAGCGGGCAGGTCGCGGGCTTCGCGGATGCGACCGGGCGCTTCCTGCCGCTCGTGTGCACGCTCAATGCAGCTCGCGTCGTGTCCGCCGCCGCCGCCATGATCGGCACCGATATCGACGGCGCGACGCGCGCCGCGCTCGAGGCCGCGCCCGGAAGCGGCGGCCTGGTGCTGCTGCCCTACCTCGACGGGGAGCGCACCCCCAACCTGCCGGAGGCGACCGGGTCGATCCTGGGGCTCACGCGCGACGCGATGACGCCGGCCAACCTCGCGCGCGCCTCCATCGAAGGCATGCTGTGCGGGCTCGCCGACGCGGTCGACGCGCTGCGCGCGCAGGGGGTCGTGCCCGCGCGCATCATGCTCGTCGGCGGTGCCGCGGCCAATCCCGCGGTGCAGGAGGTGGCCACCACTGTCTTCGACCTTCCGGTCGTCGTGCCGCCGCCGGGGGAGTACGTCGCCGACGGCGCCGCGCGCCAGGCGGCCTGGGCCCTCCTCGGCGGCGCCGAGCCCCCGGCCTGGGTCCTCGCGGGTGAGGTCGTGCGGGACCCGGCTCCCGTGACCGCCATCCGGGAGGCCTACGTCGCGGCGCGGCGTACCGTCCACGGAGCCTGAGTCCTCGCCCCCCGGGGGCGTGACGAATTCGTTATCCATTCGGCTACTCCGCGGTATTGCGCAGGCCACCCCCCGGCCATATGTTCCCCCTGGCAACAATTCCCGGGGGGCTCCCTCCGGGCTGAGGCAAGGGGACTGCGTGGCCGACTACACCCCGACTCCCGAGGACCGCTTCGCCTTCGGCATGTGGACCATCGGCCATCCCGGTCGTGATCCCTTCGGTGACTCCACGCGTCCCTCGATCGACCCGGTCGACTACGTCAAGGGCCTCGCCGATATCGGCGCCTGGGGTGTGAGCTTCCACGACGACGACCTCATGACCTTCGGTGCGCCCGAGTCCGAGCGCCGCGCACAGCTCGACCGCTTCAAGAAGGCCATCGATGAGACCGGGATCGTCTGCTCCATGGCGACGACCAATCTCTTCTGGCATCCGCTCTTCAAGGACGGCGCCTTCACCTCGAATGATCGTGATGTACGCCGCTACGCGATCGCCAAGTCCATGCGCAACCTCGATGTGGCCGCCGAGCTCGGTGCTCCGACGTATGTCTTCTGGGGTGGCCGCGAGGGCGTGGAGACCGCTGCTTCGAAGGAGCCGCAGGATGCCCTCGAGCGCTACCGCGAGGCGCTGGACTTCCTTGCCGGATACGTCAAGGACAAGGGCTACGACATTCGCTTCGCGATCGAGCCCAAGCCCAATGAGCCACGGGGCGACACCTTCCTGCCGACCGTCGGCCATGCCCTGGCCTTCATCGAGACCCTGGATAACGCCGAGATGGTGGGCCTCAACCCCGAGGTCGCGCACGAGACGATGGCGGGCCTGAGCTTCTACCAGGGCGTCGCGCAGACGCTGTGGCAGGGCAAGCTCTTCCACATCGACCTCAATGACCAGAAGATCGGTCGCTACGACCAGGACCTGCGCTTCGGCTCCGAGGGCATCAAGGACGACTTCTTCCTCGTCCGCCTGCTCGAGAACTCCGGCTACGCCGGCCCGAAGCACTTCGACGCGCGCCCCTATCGCAACGAGGCCGGTGACGGCATCTGGGACTTCGCCCGCGGATGCATGCGCACCTACCTCATCCTCAAGGAGAAGGCGCGCGAGTTCGACGCCAATCCCCGCGTGAAGCAGGCCTTCGCCGATGCCGGTGTGCCCGAACTCGCGCAGCCCACGGTGGGGCCGTATTCCACGGCCTCCGCCGACGCACTTCTCTCCGAGAAGTTCGACCCCGAAGCTCTGGCCAGCCGCGGCTACCGCAATGAGCAGCTGGACCAGTTGGTGATCGACACGATCCTCGGCGCCTAGCCGAGTCGGTCACCGCACCGCACCACGACCGCACCACCCTTGAAGCGCACAACCGCACGGCAGTATCCGACACATGCAGGGTCGCCCTGCTGAGAAAGGACCCAGATGTCCAAGCGCACTTTCGGAGCCATCGCCGGCCTTGCCGCCGCTGGTCTCCTCCTTGCCGCCTGTGGCGGCAGCGGTGGCGACGCCGCATCGTCCAGCGCCGCACCCGCCAGCAGCTCCGCTGCTCCCGAGAGCAGCTCCGCGGCTCCCGCGCCCGTGGCTGCCAAGGTCGGCGTGATCCTCCCCGACGCAGCCTCCTCGGCTCGCTGGGAGACCGCGGACCGTCCGTTCCTCGAGCAGGCCTTCCAGGCGGCCGGCGTCGAGTACGACATCCAGAATGCCAATGGCGACAAGGCGAAGTTCGCCACCATCGCCGATCAGATGCTCGCCTCGGGCATCAACGTGCTCATGATCGTCAACCTCGACAGCCCCTCGGCTGCCGCGGTCATCGCGAAGGCTGACGCCCAGGGCGTGCCCACGATCGACTACGACCGTCTCACCCTCGGTGGCGGCGCGCAGTACTACGTCTCCTTCGACAACGTCGCCGTCGGCACCAAGATCGGCGAGGGTCTCGTGACCTGCATGCAGAACAATGGCAACGACTCGGGCCCGGTCGTGCTCCTCAACGGCTCGCCGACCGACAACAACGCCACCCTCTTCAAGGAGGGCTACCAGGCGGTCATCGAGGGCGCGGGCTACACCATCGCGGCCGACCAGAGCGTTCCGGACTGGGACAACACCAAGGCCGGCACGATCTTCGAGCAGATCTACACCGAGACCGGTGGCGACATCATCGGTGTCGCTTCGGCCAATGACGGCCTTGGCGGCGCTGCCATCGCGGTCCTCGAGCGCAACGGCGTTGCCGGCGAGATCCCCGTCACCGGCCAGGACGCCACCGACGAGGGCCTGCAGCGCGTGCTCCTCGGCACCCAGTGCATGACCGTCTACAAGGCCATCAAGGCTGAGGCTGACGCCGCTGCCGCCCTGGCCGTGGCGCTCGCCAAGGGCGAGATCCCCACCGCTGACGGCCTCGCGACCGCTTCCGTGACTGACACGGAGACGGGCGGGACGGTCAAGGCTGTCCTCCTCGAGCCGATCTCGGTCTTCCCGGAGAACGTCAAGGACGTCATCGCTGACGGCTTCACCACCTACGATCGCGTCTGCACCACGCCCGCGATCCAGGAGAAGTGCGCGGAGTACGGCATCACCCCGTGACGCAGTAGCACTTCATCACGCACGCCATGAAGAAGCAGCGGGGGCGGGTCGGAATCCGGCCCGCCCCCGTCGCTTTCCTGTCAGACTTGCCCGCGGCACACCGTCGACCCTGCGAGGAGCGATGACCGATACCAGTGCACCCCTCCTGTCCCTGAGGGGAATCAACAAGAGCTTCGGCCCCGTCCACGTGCTGCGCGATGTCGATCTCGACGTCCGCGCCGGCCGAGTCACCGCACTCGTGGGTGACAACGGCGCCGGCAAGTCCACGCTCATCAAGGGGATTGCGGGCATCTATCCCTTCGACAGTGGCGAGGTCAGCTTTGAGGGCAAGCCCGTCTCCATCGGCGCCCCTAAGCAGGCCAATGACCTCGGCATTGAGGTCGTCTACCAAGACCTCGCGCTGTGCGACAACCTCGACGTGGTCCACAACATGTTCCTCGGCCGTGAGATCAAGTCCGGCGTCACTCTGAATGAGACCGAAATGGAGAAGCGTGCAGGCGAGACCCTCAAGGGATTGTCGGTGCGCACCCTCAAGTCGCTGCGCCAGCAGGTCTCGAGCCTTTCCGGAGGACAGCGTCAGACCGTGGCCATCGCACGCGCCGTGCTGTGGAACTCCAAGCTCGTGATCCTCGACGAGCCCACCGCTGCCCTCGGTGTCGCCCAGACCGAGCAGGTCCTCAACCTCGTGCGCCGGCTGGCCGACAACGGCCTCGGCGTCATCCTCATCTCGCACAACATGAACGACGTCCAGGCCGTCGCCGACGACATCGCCTGCCTCTACCTCGGCCAGTTGGCCGCGCAGGTCGAGAAGTCCACGGTGTCATCGCAGCAGGTGGTCGAACTCATCACGACCGGTCGATCCGGGGAGATCGGATTGCAGCCTGAGGCTGCGATGGGAGGTGCCGCATGAGCGCGCAGGTGACGGACGTCGATGTGCCGGCTGCGGGTGACACCGGTGGCATAGGGCAGGCGGTCCGCGACTATTGGGCGCGTGTCCGCGGCGGTGACATCGGGTCCCTTCCCGCCGTACTGGGCCTCATTGCGCTCGTCATCCTCTTCGGCGCACTCGAGGGATCGACCTTCCTGTCCATCTTCAATTTCGCCAACCTCATCAATCAGAGCGCGGCGATCATCGTGCTCGCGATGGGTCTGGTCTTCGTGCTGCTCCTCGGCGAGATCGACCTGTCGGCTGGCTTCGCGGCTGGCACTTCGGCGGCCATCCTCGCTGTGGCATTGAACAGCTGGGGCCTCGCGTGGCCCGTGGCCCTCCTCGCCGCACTCCTCACGGGCTCGATCATCGGCTTGACCATCGGAACGCTCGTGGCCCGCCTGGGGATTCCCAGCTTCGTCGTGACGCTGGCCATGTTCCTCGCCCTCCAGGGCGCCATGCTGCTCATCATCGGCGAAGGCGGCACCATCCCGATTCGCAGCGAGGCCATCCTCGTCGTGATGAACGGCAACATGCCGGTGATCGCAGGCTGGATTCTTGCGGTCATCGTCGTGGGCGGCTTCGCCCTCACGACCCTTCTCGCCATCCGTCGACGTCGCAAGGCGGGCCTGCCGGCCGAGGCCATGAGCGTCTGGGCAGCCAAGGTCATCGCCCTCGGAGTGCTCATCTTCGTGGCGACGTACCTGCTCAATCAAGAGCGCCAACTCGCGACGGCCAAGGTCGTGATCCAGGGTGTCCCGTGGGTCGTCGTGGTCATCCTCGTGCTGCTCGTCGGCCTCACGTTCATCCTGCAGCGCACGGGCTTCGGCCGGCACGTCTACGCCGTCGGCGGCAATCGCGAGGCGGCGCGACGCGCGGGCATCAACGTCAAGGGCCTGATGATCACCTGCTTCATCTTCTGTTCCACACTGGCAGCGGTGGCAGGTGTCCTCCTCGCTTCACGTGATAACTCCGTCTCGCCGACCACAGGTGGCGCGCAGACCCTGCTCTTCGCCGTGGGCGCGGCAGTCATCGGCGGCACCAGTCTCTTCGGCGGCCGCGGCAAGATCCGCGACGCGGTCATCGGTGGCCTGGTCATCGCCGTCATCGCCAACGGCCTGCCGCTCATCACGCAGCAGTCGGGCATCCAGTTCGTCGTCACGGGGCTGGTGCTCCTCGTTGCCGCCAGCGTCGACGCGATCTCACGCAGGCGCGCCTCCGCCACCGGCAGTTAGGCCACTTGTGACCTCCCTAGCCGGAGCAACACAGGACGAGGTGCGCCGCTCCAACCTGTCCACGGTGCTTCGCCTGCTCCACCTCGGCGGGGCGCAGTCGCGGTCACACCTCACCGCGGTGACCGGGCTCAATCGCAGCACGGTGGGTGACCTTGTGAGCGCGCTCGCGGCCCTCGGCCTCGTGCGTGAGCGCGCCGGAGATGTCCGTGGCGTGGGGCGCCCCTCGCTCGTCGTGGAGCCGGTGCCCTCGTCCGTCGCGGTGCTGGCCCTCGACCTGCGCGTCGAGCGCACGGTGGCCGCCCTGGTGGGTCTGGGCGGACAGGTCTTCGTGCGGGCCGAGCGTCGGCTTGGGGGCGCTGACCGTGACGCGCTGATGGACGAGGTGGTCCAGGCGTGCCGCGAGGTGCTGGACGCCCTGCCCCCCGGGGCCTCCCTGGTGGGGGTGTGCGCGGGAGTCCCCGGTGTCGTGCGCGCGACCGACGGTCTGGTCCGCTTCGCGCCCAACCTCGGCTGGACCGACGTCTCGCTCGGAGACTTCCTGCGCGATCGCGTCGGCGCTGGACGCGGTGACGTGTGCGTGCGCAATGACGCGGATCTCGGGGTGCTCGCCGAGCACCTGCGTGGCAGTGCGCGTGACAGCAGGACCGTCGTCTACCTCGCTGGCGACATCGGTGTCGGCGGCGGCGTCTTCGTCGACGGGCGCCCGCTCGTCGGCGCGGGCGGCTACGGCGGCGAGGTCGGCCACATGCGCATCAACCCCGGGGGTCATACCTGCCGGTGCGGCGCTCGCGGCTGCTGGGAGACAGAGATCGGCTACGCCGCCCTCGCTCGTGCCGCGGGAGGTGCGTCTTCCGGTGGCATCGCGGGGCTCCTGGAGGCCGTGGACAGGGGAGACCCTGCCGTGGTCGAGGCGTTCCAGACCGTGGCCGACTGGCTCGGCATGGGGCTGGTCAATCTCGTCAACATGCTCAATCCGGAGTCGATCGTCCTGGGCGGCCACCTGGGTGCGGTGTACGCCGTCGCCGGTGATCGGGTGCTCGCGCAACTCCACGGGGCACTGCCGGCCGCTCGGGACCTCGTGCGCATCACGTCCTCGGAGCTCGGCGGGGACGCGACGCTGGTCGGAGCATCTGAGGTCGCCTTCGGCCTGCTGCTCGACGATCCCGTCGGCCTGCTGCGCAAGAGCGCAGCCAGCTAGTCGCGCGAGCGCCGCCGGCTAGCCCTGACGCATGTGGCCGGCGGGGGGATCCAGCTCGACGGCCACGCCGAGGCGCCCTGACTCATGCGCTGCCTCGATGACGCGCAGGTCCTGGACCACGTCGCGCGGGTCGACAGGTGGCGGTCCCTCCCCGCGCAGCGCGGCGGCGACGGCCCGGTAGTACGCGGGCCAGTCGCCGCGCTCGCGTGCGAGCGAGCGGGCAGGCTCCGAGTCCGTCACGATCTGAGCATCATCGGCCTCGAGGCCCCAGTCGTCGTCGCCGGGCGTGCGGCCGGCGCGTAGGGCATCCTCCTGCGTGTCGAGGGAGTCGATCCATAGGCCACCTCCCGTGCCGAGGAGGCGCAGGCGCGGGCCCGTGAAGGCGGATGCGGCGCTCACGCTGAGGATGCTCACGGCTCCCGAGACGTGCTCGAGGACTACCTGCGTGTCATCGTCGGCGACCACTCCCGGTCGGACCCGGCGTACGCTCGCGAAGACCCGCTCGACCGGGCCGAGCAGGTGCAGCGCCTGATCCACCACGTGCGCGCCCAGGTCGTAGAGCAGGCCCGGCAGGTCCTCGGCAGGGCCCTCCTCGCGCCAGCCTCCCTTGGGTGTCGGGCGCCAGCGCTCGAATCGCGACTCGAGGCGATGCGGGGTGCCGATGCGGCCGTCGGCGATGGCGCGCCGCGCGGTGAGGATCTCGGAGTCCCAGCGCCTGTTCTGGAAGACATGCAACTGGCGGTCCTGCGTCGCAGCGAGGTCGACGAGGTCCTGCGCCTGCTTCGCCGAGCCTGCGAGGGGCTTGTCGACCACGACATGCATGCCGGCCTGGAGTGCCGCGGTGGCCTGGGGGACATGCGCGGAATTGGCCGTGGCCACGACGGCGACCTCCGCGTCGCTCGCCCAGGCCTCGTCGGCGCGCTCGAAGATGGCGACCCCCGGCAGGTCGGCCCGCGCCTGTGCCTGCCGCTCGGGATCCGAGGTCACGACCCCGATGAGCTCGAGACCGGGCTCCGCGCCGATGAGGGGGGCATGGAACACGCGACCGGCGAGACCATAGCCGAGGAGGACGGCGCGCGCGGGTGAAGTCAGGGGCACTGGCTGCTAGCCCCAGTAGACGTGCACGAGGGTGCCGACCGGGATCTGGTCGAAGAGCCAACTGACGCCCTTGAGGTCCGCGACGTTGACACAGCCGTGCGACCCGCCGCCCGGGTAGTAGCCGCTTGCGGCGAACGTGGGCGAGTAGTGGACCGCGATGTCTCCGTTGAAGAACATCGCGTAGGGCATCGGAACGCGCGGCGTATCGGGGCCGTTGATGCCCGAGGTCGCGTAGCGGTCCTTGTAGTAGACGCGATAGGAGCCGGTGGGCGTCTCGAGTCCGGGTACGCCGAATCGCACGTCGAGCGTCTGCACGACCTTGCCCTTGAGGACGTAGCGCAGCAGTTTCGAGGTCTTGTCGATGCACAGGGCCTGTCGTTCCTTCAGGCAGGCCTTGGGGAGGTCACCGACGTCGTCGCCGACCTTGTCGAGCATCCTCCACGTGTCCTTGTTGAGCTTGCCGTTGATGGGGAGGAAGAACTTCCTCTGGAACTCCTTGACGGCAGCCTTCGTCGAGCGACCGTAGAAGTCCTTGTCCATCTCCTTTGTGCGCAGGTCGTAGCCGAGCCAGTCGAGGCGGTAGTGGGCCTTGTGCACCGCGTCACCGCGATCGCCGTAGACGAGGGGTAGGCCTGCAGGCAGATCCGTCTTGGCAGCGTGGGCTGGCCCCGCCCCGAGGCCCACGCCGAGGATGAGCGCGGCGAAGGCGCCGGCGGCGCTGGCAATGCGGCGGTTCATGTCACTCCTGGTCGATCCTGCAGGTCGTGGGCACACGCTACCGGGGGGCAAGGCAGGATCGGGGGGTGAACTCAGGTCAGGGGTCGGGCACACCCGGCGAGGCGGCACGCATGGCCCAGTGCGGCGACTATCGCTTCGGGCCCGAGGAGGCAGGTCCCTGGTACCTCTGGGGTCCTTATCTCGCCGAGCGTGCCTGGGGAACGGTCCGGGAGGACTACTCCGCTGACGGCGACGCCTGGCGCTACCTCCCCTATGACCAGGCTCGTTCGCGGGCCTTCCGCTGGAGCGAGGACGGCATCCTCGGCCTGTGCGACCTCCATCAGGATCTCGCCTTCTCCCTCGCCATGTGGAATGGCCGCGACGACCACCTGAAGGGCCGCTTCTTCGGGCTCGATGGCTGGCAGGGCAATCACGGCGAGGACGCCAAGGACTACTGGTGGTACGACGACGCCACGCCCTCGCATGCATGGCTGCGCGCCCACTACCACTACCCGCAGACGGCGTTCCCCTACGACGAGCTCGTGACGGTCAATGGCGCGCGGACGCGGCAGGATCCCGAGTTCGAGCTCCTCGACACCGGGGCCTTCGACGGCGACCGCTACTGGGTCATCGACGTCGCGTATGCCAAGAACGACCCCACCGACACGTCGATCCGCATTCGCGTCACCAATGCCGGGCCCGACACGCAGACCTTGCACCTGCTGCCCACCGCGGTCTTCCGGGACACCTGGTCCTGGAGCAAGGGCCGCCCCGTGCCGCAGTTCTCTCTCGACGCGGGCAGCATCGTCGCCGATCACTGGCGACTGGGCACCTACCATCTCGATGCTGCGCCCGCGTCGGACGGGACTGCTCCGCAGGCGCTCTTCTGCGACAACCGCACCAACACCGAGCGCGTCTTCGGCACCCCTCTCGACAGGCCCTATCCCAAGGACGGAATCAACGACCACATCGTTCACGGGGCCGCGACGGTCAACCCCGACCAGCACGGCACGAAGTGCTCGTGGCACTACGCGCTCACCGTGCCCCCCGGCCAGACCGCGGAGGTGCGCCTGCGGCTGTGGTCGCCGAGCGACGGTGACCACCCCGATCCCGGCTGGGCGGCCTCGCGCTTCGACGACCTCATGGCCCTGCGCGAGCGCGAGGCGGATGAGTTCTACGCCGACCTGACGCCCGCGCACGCCACGGCCGACCAGGCGGACATCATGCGCCGGGCCTTCGCCGGCATGATCTGGTGCAAGCAGTTCTTCCGCTACGACGTCTCCCGATGGCTCGACGGCGATCCGGGCGAGCCGCCGCCTCCGCCGGGGCACGCCTTGAGCCGCAATGGCCGCTGGCGCAATCTCGACGCCTACGACGTCATGTCCATGCCGGACTCCTGGGAGTACCCGTGGTTCGCCGCGTGGGACCTCGCCTTCCACACGGTCGTCTTCTCGCATATCGATCCGGAGTACGCGAAGTACCAGATCCTGCTCATGCTCCGCGAGTGGTACATGCACCCCAATGGCGCTCTCCCGGCGTACGAGTGGAACTTCGACGACGTCAACCCGCCCGTGCACGCCTGGGCGGCGATCCGCGTGTTCGAGATCGACGGTGGGCGTGACATCGACTTCCTCGCGCGGGTCTTCCAGAAGCTGCTCATCAACTTCACCTGGTGGGTCAACAAGGTCGACCACGAGGGCAACAACGTCTTCGAGGGCGGCTTCCTCGGACTCGACAACATCGGTCCGATCGACCGGTCGCACCTGCCTGAGGGCTATGTCATCGAGCAGGCGGATGGCACCGCCTGGATGGCCTTCTACGCGCTCATGATGCTCCGCATGGCCATCCGTCTCGCTCCCCACGACGACGCCTACGCGCCCATGGCGCTGAAGTTCCTCGAGCACTTCGCGACCATCACCGACGGGATGGCGAGCGTGGGGCTCTTCGATGCCGAGGACGGCTTCTTCTACGACCAGCTGGTGCGCCCCGATGGCAGCCGGGAGCCGATCCGGGTGCGCTCGCTCGTCGGCGTGATCCCTGTCCTCGCGGGTGCCTACATCGACCAGGGATCGCGCTTCGCCTCCTCGCCTCGCTACCAGCAGCGCCTCGCGGACTTCTTCCGCCGGCGCGGTGCGGGACGGGACGATGACGGCACGGCCCCTGCCACGGGCTTCCTGCAGATGCGCCACGACGAGAAGGGCAACAAGGCACTGCTCACCGTCGTCGATCCCGATCGCCTGCGGCGCGTGCTGCTCGAGGTGCTCAGCGAGGACTCCATGCTGTCGCCCTACGGCCTGCGATCGGTGTCGAAGAGGCTCGAGGGCGCGCCGTACCAGATCAACGTCGACGGCCAGGAGTACGGAATCGACTACGAGCCCGCGGAGTCCACGACGCCGATCTACGGCGGCAACTCCAACTGGCGCGGGCCGGTGTGGTTCCCCATCAACCACCTCGTCATCGAGGCGCTCGAGCGCTACCACCTCTACCTCGGCGACGACTTCACCGTCGAGTGCCCGACCGGCAGCGGGGTGATGATGAACCTCCAGCAGGTGGCCGCGGAGATCCGGCGGCGCCTCGTCTCCATCTTCGAGGAGGGACCGGACGGCAGGCGGCCGGTCTTCGGCGGATCCGACCGCTTCCAGTCCGACCCCCGCTGGCATGACCCGCTGTTCTACGAATACTTCCACGGGGACGACGGTGCCGGGCTCGGTGCTTCACACCAAACCGGCTGGACCGGCCTGGTCGCCGACCTCATCATCGGCCGCAAGGGCTAGGCGGTCTCGCGGGTGCCCGCGGCCGACTCGAACCAGCGCGGACTCGTCGACGCGGGTGGGTAGAAGAGCGTGCGCTGCAGGATGAGCGTGGGACCGGAGCGCGCGGCGGCGTCAGCGAGCGCCGCGCGGAGCTCCTGCGCGTCGCCCACCTCGGCGAAGGCGATGCCGAAGGAGCGGGCCAGCAACTCCCAGTCCGGCGTGACGAGGTCGACGCCGCGCTCCGGGTGTCCGAAGACCTGCTGATCGAAGCGCAGCATCCCGTAGCCGCCGTCGTCGACGATGAGGAGCGTGACGGGCAGTTGCTCCTGCACGAGGGAGGCGAGCTCGCCCAGCGCGAACATCGGGCCGCCGTCGCCGCACACCGCCAGGGTAGGGACGCCCGCAGCCGCAGGGCCGATAGCCGCCGGTAGCGCGTAGCCGAGGGTGCCCCAACCCACGGGGTTGAGCAGCCGCCTTGCCCGGGGCTGGCGCCCGTGGCTGCTCGTCCAGTAGCCGGGTATGCACATGTCGGTGACGATCGCGCCCTGCTCAGGCCAGGAGTCGATAGCCGAGACGAAGGCGACGGCGGGTGCCGTGCGCTCGTCGGCGCGCAGCCGGGCCTGCACGCGATCGCGCAGGTCGGTGGGCGCCCACGGCGGCCGCGATCCTGCGGGCAGCAGGGGTAGCACCGCGTCGATCGTGGCCACCAGATCCGCCTGGATCAGCAGATCCCAGTCGACCGTGCGGCCGATCTCCTCGCCGAGCGAGATCGCCGCGCGACGAGCGGGAAGCGGCATCTTCCAGTTCTTGGTGTGCATCGCGTCGAATCCGCTACCGATGACGAGCAGCAGGTCCGCGCTGGCGATCAGCGCCTCGACCTCGGGCTCGTGCGTGGAGGTCTCGATGGCGAGCGGGTCTCCTGCCATCACGCCGCGGCCGGCGTACGTCGTGACGACGGGCGCACCCAGCCGCTCGGCGAGGGAGCGCACCGCGGTCTCGCCGGCCTGGCCGCTCTGCGCGACTCCGCCACCTGACCAGATCACGACGCGCGGGGACGCGTCGAGGAGTTCGGCGAGTGCTTCCACCTGCGCCTGTGGGGCAGGCGTGGTGGACAAAGGCGGCACCGCGGGCAGGGGCCCCTCCCACGCGGAGTTGAGGATGTCCGAGGGGATCCCGACGTAGGCGGGGCCACGCGGCGCCGTCATGGCCAGTGAGATGGCCTCGGCCACGGCGGTGAGGGCTTCCTCGCGAGAGGACACGGTGCGCGCGGGGCGGCCCAGTGCAGCGAAGGGCGCGGACTGGTCACCCATCTCGTGGAGGATCCCGCGCGGACCCTCAGCAGAGCGCAGGGCGGTCGACACGTCGCTCGAGATGAGCAGGACGGGCACTCCGCTCACCGCGGCCTCGCCGAAGGCCGCGAGCGCGTTGATCGCGCCCGGACCTGTCGTGGTGAGGGCCACGCCGAGGCGTCCTGTCGCGCGTGCGTAGCCGTCGGCGGCGTACACGCAGGCCTGCTCGTGCCGGACGCCGACGATCCTCACCGGGGTCTGCGCGCTCCAGAACGCCAGGTTGTGCACCCCCGGCAGGCCGAAGGCGGTGTCCACTCCCTGCGCCGCCAGCATCTGCAGGATCGCGGTCCCGACGGTGCGCTGCTCGCTCACGGGGCAACTCTCCCAGACGAGGGCACGTGCCTGGCGATGAGGCGCGTGCGTCGAGGCAGGCTCGCCTCCGGTGATGCGGACGCGAGTGGCAGGATGCGGGCATGCCGACCTATATCTCGCGCAATCCCGCCCGGTTCGACGATGTCGTCGCCGAAGTGCCGCTCGCCACGAGTGCCGATGTCCTCGCCGCCTGCGAGACCGCCCACTCCGCTCAGGCCGGGTGGGCCGCGGTGCCAGCACCTGCGCGCGGGCGCGTGATCGCTCAGGTGGGGCGTCTGTTCGAGGCCAACAAGGAGGCGCTGTCGCGACTCGTCACGCGCGAGATGGGCAAGGTGTACGCCGAGGCGCTCGGTGACGTGCAGGAGGTCATCGACACCTGCGACTTCTTCCTCGGCGAGGGGCGCCGTCTCTATGGCCAGACGGTGCCGAGCGAGATGCCCGACAAGCAGCTCTTCACCTTCCGCGTGCCGGTCGGCACCGCCATGATCATCACCGCTGGCAACTTCCCCGCTGCCGTCCCCTCGTGGTACATCGTGCCCGCGCTCGTCACCGGCAACACCATCGTGTGGAAGCCCGCGGAGCAGACCGCCGCCATCGCACAGGCCATGGCGGAGATCTTCTACGCCGGAGGCGTGCCTCGGGACGTCCTCAAAGTGGTCATCGCCGACGGTCCTGCGACCTACGACGGGCTCGAGGCCGCCCTGCAGCAACGCCTCGTGCAGAAGATCGGATTCACGGGATCGACCGAGGTCGGCCGTCGCCTGAGCGAGCTCGCAGGCCGTCACCTGCAGTCGCCGTGCCTGGAGCTCGGCGGCAAGAACCCCATGGTCGTCATGCCCGACGCCGACATCGACCTGGTCGTCGAGGGTGCGCTCTTCGCGGGATTCGGCACGGCGGGCCAGCGGTGCACCTCGCTCGGCACGCTGTGGGTGCACCGCGACATCTACGACGTGGTCCGCGAGCGCTACGTCCACGCGGTCGAGAGTGCCGTCATCGGCGACCCCTTCGCGGGAGTGCTCTACGGCCCGATGATCGATGAGAAGTACCTCCTCACCCACGAGAAGCACCTCGCCCTCATCCAGGACCACCAGAGCGTCTACGGATCGACGGGCGTCGGGCGGATCACCTCGCACAATCCGCGAGCGGACTTCGTCGGCGACCCCGACGCCGGCTGGTTCGCGCATCCGACGATCGTGGACGGCGTGCGCCCCGGGGACGCTCTCTACGACACGGAGACCTTCGGCCCGCTCGTCACCATGGGCGTCTTCGACACTCTCGACGAGGCCATCGCGCTCGCCAATGGCCACGGCTACGGGCTGTCCAGTGCGATCTACACCTCCGACCCGAAGTCGGTCTGGCGTTTCCGTCAGGGCATCTCGGCCGGCATGGTGTCGGTCAACAACTCCACGTCCGGAGCCGAGGCGCACCTGCCCTTCGGCGGCAACGGCCTCAGCGGCAACGGCTCGCGCCAGAGTGGGATCTGGGTGCTTGACCAGTTCACCCGCTGGCAGTCGATGAATTGGGATTACAGCGGCAAGCTCCAGAAGGCCCAGATGGACGTCGCAGAGCTGCCCTTCGACCCCGACTTCCGGCTGTGAGCCTGCCGCAGTCCAGCGATGTCGTCGTCGTCGGCGGCGGCGTCATGGGAGCATCCGCGGCCTTTCACCTCGCCGAGGCGGGAGTGGGGGTCGTCCTCGTGGAGCGCGGCGAGCTCTCGGGCGGCTCGACCTCCAAGGCTGCCGGTGGCGTGCGCGCCAACTTCTCCGACGAGCTCAACATCATGCTCGGCAAGCGCTCGCTGGACCTCTTCGCCGACTTCCCGCAGCGCCCTGGCCAGGAGATCGACCTTCACCGCAGCGGCTATCTCTTCGTGCTCACCCGGCCCGAGGACGTGGAGCTCTTCACCGCCTCTGTCGCGCTGCAGAACTCCCTGGGCGTCGAGTCGCGGATGGTCGACGTCGACGAGGCCTGCCAGCTCTCGCCACTGCTCGATCCCGAGGGGGTCCTCGCCGCTGCGTGGTCACCGCACGACGGACACTGCACGCCGGAGTCCGTCGTCCTCGGCTATGCCACCGGGGCCCGTCGCCTCGGCGCGACCGTGCGCACGGGGGTCGCCGTGACGGGCATCTCGTCGTCGGGTGGCCAGATCATGTCGGTGCAGACCACCGACGGCGATATCGCCACCGGGTGCGTCATCGACTGCGCGGGCGCCTGGTCGCCCGAGATCGCGGCGTACGTCGGGATCGATCTCCCCGTGACGCCGTACAAGCGCGAGCTCCTCATCACCGAGCCGCTCGCCGAGCCCTTCGACACGGCGTTCACCATCGACTACGCCACCAGCCTCTACTGGCACCGCGAAGGCCCCGGGATCCTCACCGGCTTCTCCCGCAAGGATGCCGAGCCGGGCTTCGACACCGCGCGTGACGCGGACTTCCCCGAGCGCCTCGCCGAGCTCGCCGAGCACCGGGCGCCGGGGCTGCTGGACCTCGGGGTGCGCAGCGGATGGGCGGGGCTCTACGAGGTCACTCCCGACCACAATGCACTTCTCGGGGAGTCACGGGAGGTCGCGCGATTCCTCTACGCGACCGGCTTCTCCGGGCACGGATTCCTCCAGGGGCCGGCCGTGGGCGAGATCCTGCGCGATCTCTACCTCGGACAGCCGCCCTTCATCGACGTGAGCCCGCTGGACGTCGAGCGTTTCGCCAGCGGTGAGCTACGACCCGAGCGGAACATCGTCTGACCTGCGTCTAGAGTGCGTCGCATGAGCACCGCGGTCCGGGGACGCGCCTCGAGCGAGGACGCTCTCATCAGCGCTGCTGCTGACCTGTTCGAGGATGTCGGCCCCAACACCGTGTCCGTGCGCGCCATCGCCGAGCGCGCGGGCGTCAACCACGGCCTCGTGCATCACTACTTCGGCAGCAAGGCCGGCCTGGTGCAGGCCGTGCTGGAGCGACTCGCCGACGAGAGTGCGGCGGCGATCCGCGAGCGCGGGGTCGAGGCGGTCATCGACCCGGCCGATGGTCGCGTCCGCCGTCACGTGCGCGTGCTCACCCGGGTGGTGCTCGACGACGCGGCTCCCGAGGGATACCAGGCGCGCTTCCCCATCGTGGCCTACCTGAGCGGAATCGGCCGCGAGACGCTGGGCATGGACGGCGAGACGGCCGCGCTGCGCGCCTCCCAGGCGGTGGCCCTCATGGTCGGGTGGCTCATCCTCGAGCCATGGCTGCTGTCATCGGCCGGACTCGGTCCTGAGTCCCTGGAAGCCGCGAGGTCCGACCTCCAGCCTGCGCTCATCCGTCTCGCGACCGGCTGAGCGAATCCGAGCGCCCATCCGGCGTTGAGCGCCAAACGTCGAGCGCAGCGTGTCACTTTTCCGCACGACCTGCTCGAAGTTCGGGCGTAGGCCGGGGCTAGCCGAAGAGTCGGCCGTAGAGCAGCACCCACGGATAGAACAGGTGCTGCCCTCCATCCCAGATGACGGCGTACACGGTGAGTGCTGTCCCGCCCACGATCGCAATGACCGGTCCCCACGACCAGCCGGAGCCCGCCGGAGGCGAGGTCGAGCCCGCTGATGGGGAATGGACCGACGCCGGCGACGCAGACGCGCTCGCACGTGCACGCCGCGCGCGCCAGATGCCGTAGGCCAGCGCACCCAGACCCGCGCTGGACACCTGTGCGCCGATGGCACCGACCACCATCGGATTGGTCGCGTAGTACGCCGCCTCGAGCGGGGGGAAGAACGCCACCGCACGCAGGCCACTCACGATCGCGAAGGCGAGCGGCGTCGCGAGGATGCCGATGATCGCCTGCCCGCGAGTTGCGCCGCGCGCGCGCATGGCCGGCCACACGATGAGGCCGGAGAAGAAGAGCGGGCCGAGGCGCGCGAGCACCAGCGCGTCCATCGTGAGCGGGTACGCCGGACCCCACGGCCGGCCCACCAGGGCCGCGAGCACGAGATCGATGGCGAGGAAGGCTGCCACCGAGATGACGGCGGGAACGGCGAGGTGCCACGCACGGGCCGCCCCCGCCGATCTCGGGTGCGCTGGCTCGCGAACCGCGCCCTGCCCGGGCATCGAGGCCGCGCTCACGTGAACTCCTGGCGCAGCTCGGCCAGGCGCTGAGCCAGCTCCTGGCGCGTCGCGGCGTACGCCGGATCCTCGGCGAGGTCGACCTGCTGCGCGGGGTCCGCGACGGTGTCGTAGAGCTCGGGGGCCAGGCCGCGGTCGTACTCGACGTAGAGCCAGCGGTCGTTGCGCACGGCTTGAGAGGGGGGCACCTGGTAGGGGAAATCCGCGAAGTACTCGTAGAAGACCTCGTCACGCCACTCGACCGGTTCGCCTCGCAGGAGCGGCGCGATGCTGCGGCCCTGCATGGCGGCAGGGATCGCCACGCCCGCGATGTCGAGCAGTGTGGGCGCGATATCGGCATTGAGCACCGGCTCGTCGATGACCGAACCGGGCTCGGCCACGCCGTCAGGCCAGCGCACGATGAAGGGCACCTTGATGTTGTCGTCGTAGGCCCATCGCTTGCCCGTGAGCACGTGCTCGCCCCAGGAGTAGCCGTTGTCGCTCGTGTAGACCACGACGGTGTTGTCGGTTACCGGGGCGATCGCCTCGAGCAGTCGGCCGACCTCGCGATCCATCCCCAGCAGCGTCTCGCAGTAGCGCCGGTAGCTCGTCTGCAGCCGCCCCGCCGTGCCCTCCCACACATTGCGGTCGAGCAGCGTCTGGTAGGTGAAGGCCTCGTCGGGCAGGTCGATCGCGATGTCGTCGTAGGTGCCGAGCAGGTCGTCGGGAGGCTCGAATTCGTGGTGCACGGCCTTGTGGGCGACCACGAGGCAGAAGGGGCGACCGTCATCGGATTCCGCGAGCCATTGCAGGGCGTAGTCGGTGAGGTCGGTGCTCACGTAGGTCCCCGGTCGTGGCGTCTCGACCCCGTCGACGATGAGCGGGCAGTCGCGGTAGACGCCCTGGCCTTCCTCGATCGTGAAGGTGACGAAGCGCTCCACGCCCGGCAGGTCGGGCAGGTCGCCGGGCATGTGCCACTTGCCGATGTAGGCGCAGCGATACCCGGCGGCGGCCAGCGCGTCGAAGAAGCTCGGGGTGCCTGGGATCCAGGCTGAGAGGTTGTTCTGCACTCCGTGGCGCGAGGCGTACTGCCCGGTGAGCAGCGTGGCCCGCGAGGGACTGCACAGCGCGGTCGTGACGTAAGCGCGGTCGAAGCGCACGCCCTCGCCAGCCAGGGCATCCAGGGCGGGAGTCTGCAGGAAGGGGATCTCCCCGGTGATGCCGAGGTGGTCAGCACGGTGGTCGTCGCTGAAGATCACCAGGAGGTTGGGCGACCCCTCGGGTGCCGTGGCGCCCCGCACCGGGACCGGCCGCCCGCCGGTGGCGGGGGTCGATGCGCAGGCGCCCAGGCTGAGCGCTGCGGGGACGGTCAAGCCAGCCGCGAGCAGCCCGCGCCGGGTGACCTCCATGGCGTCACATTAGCCGGGTGACTAGGGCCCTGTCAGCGCGTGAGCGCGCCTGCCCGATGGGCCCGCTGGGAGGCGAGCTCGGCCACGATGACGCCGGCCAGCACGATGAGGCCGCCCAGGCCCTGGATGGGAGAGATGACCTCGCCCAGGAGCACGAAGGCGATGATCGCCGCCCAGACGGGCTCGGTCGTGCCGATGATGCCGCCGCGCTGAGCGCCGATGCGCTGCAGCGACATGAGCACGAGCACGAAGGGCACGACCGACACCACGATCATGAGCACCACGAGCGACCAGACCGGGATGCCCGTCACGGCCCCGTCGAACATCGACGTCGTTGCGCTGAGCGTGGCCCAGGGGAAGTTCCACCACGGCGCGAGGATGCTCCACGTCACCGTCGCGATAGCGAACCCCCAGAACGCGAGGCTCATCACGTCGCGCCGCTTCGCGCCCTCCTCGCCGAGGAGGAGGTAGGCAGCGAGTGCGGCCGCGGTGAGCAGACCGTAGAAGACGCCGAGCGCGTTCAAGGTCATCCCGGACCACACCTGGGAGACGAGCAGGAGCCCTGCGATGACAAGCGCGAGCGCCACCCAGATCCCGCCCCCCACCGGCTCGCGCTTGACGAAGCGCAGCCACAGAGCGACGAGCACCGGGGCGAGGAAGGCCAGCAGAGCGGCAATGGCTACGGGCAGCAACTCCACGCTGAGGAAGTACAGGAAGGGCGTGAGCGCGTAGGCCAGCACGCCGAACAGAAGCAGGAAGGGGATCTCCTGGCGCCGCACGCGCAGGGACCTCGGCTTGGTCACGCCGATGAAGGCCAGGAGCAGGAGCGCGCAGCCCAGCGTGCGGATCTCGGTCACCTGGGCGGGACTGAGGCCGGCCTCGATCTGCGCCTTCGCCACGCTGCCGTTGAGCGCGAAGAGGATCGCGGCGATGAGGTACATCGCGACGCCGATGGCCTGCGTGCGCGTGGAGGATGGCGGCACGACCACCGGTGTCAGCGGCTCGATGGGATCGGGGGCGCTCATCGCGATCTCTCTGCTAGGTAGACGCCCGCGAGGACGATCGCGCCTCCGACGATCTGGACGGGCGTGAGCACCTCTGCCAGCACGATCCACGCGATGATCGAGGCGATGAGCGGCTCGGTCATGCCGATCGTCGATGCCTGGGCGGCGGTGATGTAGGCCAGCGACTTCATGGCCAGGGCGAAGGGGATCACGGTGCCCATCACGACCATCCAGGCCGTGAGCACCCACAGCGGCACCTGGGGACCGCTGCCCGCGAGAGGCTCGCTCAATCCGGCGTAGCCACCCCAGTTGGAGAACCCCCACGGGGGCACGAGCAGCCAGAAGAGCGCCGCCCCGCCCATGCCCCACATGGTGAGAGACAGGGCGTCGCGCGCGTGATCCCCGCGCCTTTGGTGCTCGCCCAGGACGTAGAAGAGCGCGAGGGCGAACGCCGCCCCGAATGCGGCGGCCACGCCGAGTCCGTCGAGGGTGAACCCCTGCCAGACCTGGGCGATGAGGGCGAGCCCGATGATGGCGAGCAGCAGGCCCACCCACACCAGCCCGTTGACGGCCTGGCGGCGGCCGAAGCGCACCCACAGGACCACCCAGATGGGCGCCGTGAACTCGATGATGAGGGCAATGCCGATGGGCATGCGCTCGATGGCCACGAAGTAGAGGAACTGCGTCATCGCCACGCCGATGACGCCGTAGGCGACGAGCAGCTTCCATTCGTCTCGGCGGATGCGCAGGGCGGCCGGCTTGGTCACCGCGACCGCCACGAAGAGGATGACGAACGCGCCCATCGCGCGCGTCTCCGACAGCGTGGTGGCCGAGATGCCGCTGAGCAGGATCGACTTCACGACGGTGCCGTTGAGGGCAAACATCACGGTGGCCGTGAGCAGCAGCGCGTAGCCCACCACAGCCCGATGGCTGCTGGGTGACGCGGGGGCGACCGGCAGGGGCGGCTGCGCCGTCCCTCCGGGAGGAGGGGACGTCACGCCTCCATCGCCTCCTCGGCCGCGCGGTAGACCTGCACCGTGCGATGCGCGATCGCGTCCCAGCCGAAGTCCGCCACCGCGCGCTCGCGCCCCGCCTTGCCCATGGCGCGGGCGCGCGCGGGGTCTGCGATCAGCGCATTCACAGCCTGGGCCAGGCCGGACTCGAGCGCCTGGGGATCGCGGGGGTCGTAGGGCACGAGCAGTCCGGTGACGCCATCGACGACCACCTCGGGGATCCCGCCCACGGCGCTCGCGACCACGGGAGCCTCGCACGCCATGGCCTCGAGGTTGACGATCCCGAGCGGCTCGTAGACGGACGGGCAGGCGAAGACCCGGGCGTGGGTGAGCAGCTGGCGGATCTCGTCGAGCGAGGCCTGCTCCTGGATCCAGATCACGGAGTCCTCACCGCGCTCAGCGCGCAGGAGCGCAATGGCACGTGCGACCTCGTCGCCGATCTCCGGCGTGTCAGGCGAACTGGCGCAGAGCACGAGCACGGTCCCCGGGTCGAAGTCGCGTGCCGCGGCGAGCAGGTGCGGCAGACCCTTCTGCCGCGTGATGCGCCCGACGAAGAGCACGTAGGGCCTATCGAGTGGGATGCCATGCCGCTCAAGCGCATCCGTCGCGGGGTCAGGACGGTAGACGTCAGTGTCGATGCCGTTGTGGACCACGTGCACGCGTGCGGGGGCGACCTGAGGGTACGCCGTCAAGATGTCGCGGCGCATGCCCTCGCTCACCGCGATGATCGCCTGTGCGTGCGCGTATGCCGTGGCCTCCACCCAGGAGCTCACGCGGTAACCGCCGCCGAGCTGCTCGACCTTCCACGGCCGCAGTGGCTCGAGGGAGTGCGCCGTGATGACGTGCGGGATGCCGTGCAGCAGCCCACCGACGTGCCCGGCGAGGTTGGCGTACCACGTGTGCGAGTGAAGGAGGTCGACGCCGTCGGTGTCCTGCACCATCTCCAGGTCCACACCGAGTGTCTGCAGGGCCGCGTTGGCCCCGGTGAGCTCCGCGGGCACGGCATGGGCCTGGGCATCCGGTCGCGGAGCACCGAAGCAGTGCACGTCGACTTCGACGAGCGGCCGCAGGTGCGCGACGAGTTCGCGCACGTGGACACCCGCGCCTCCGTAGATGTCGGGGGGCCACTCGCGGGTGAGGATGCCGACCTTCACGAGTGCAGCGTAGGGCCTGCGGTCGGTGGCGCCGAGGTCTAGGCTGGCGAGCGTGGAGACAGGCCCGCACGTCCTAGGAATCGTGCTCGCCGGAGGCGCGGGCAAGCGCCTCATGCCGCTCACGGCCGATCGTGCGAAGCCTGCCGTCCCCTTCGGCGGCAGCTACCGCCTCATCGACTTCGCCCTGTCCAACTTGATCAACTCCGGCCTGCGCCGGGTCGCGGTGCTCACCCAGTACAAGTCCCATTCCCTCGACCGGCACATCACCACGACCTGGCGCCTGTCACCGCTCCTCGGCGACTACGTGACGGCGGTCCCGGCCCAGCAGCGCCTGGGACCGAGGTGGTTCACCGGGAGCGCCGACGCGATCTTCCAAAGCCTCAACCTCATCAACGACGAGCGCCCTGACTACGTCGCCGTCTTCGGGGCCGACCACGTCTATCGCATGGATCCCATGCAGATGGTCCAGGCCCATATCGACACGGGTGCTGCCGTCACGGTGGCGGGCATCCGCCAGCCCCGGGACCTCGCGCACCAGTTCGGCGTCATCGACACGGCCGAGGACGGGGTGCGCATCCGGCGCTTCCTCGAGAAGCCTGCCGATCCGCCGGGCATTCCCGGCGCCGAGGACGAGTCCTACGTCTCGATGGGTAACTACATCTTCACCACGGACGCACTGATCGAGGCCCTGCGCGCCGACGCAGCGGACGAGGGCTCGGTGCACGACATGGGCGGCAACATCATCCCCATGCTCGTCGACCAGGGGCGTGCCTGCGTCTACGACTTCGCCCTCAATGAGGTGCCCGGGGCGACCGATCGGGACCGCGGCTACTGGCGTGACGTCGGAACCTTGGACGCGTATCACGACGCCCACATGGACCTCGTGTCGGTGCATCCGATCTTCAACCTCTACAACCGTCGCTGGCCGATCCTGACCAACCACCTCACGCTTCCCCCGGCGAAGTTCGTCGAGGGCGGCAATGCCCACGAGTCCATGGTCGGCACGGGATCGATCATCTCGGGAGCGCATGTGCGCGGCTCGGTCGTCGCCTTCGACGTGCAGGTGCAGGCCGGTGCCTACATCGAGGGCTCGGTCATCCTCCCCGGCGTGCGCATCGGTCGCAATGCCGTGATCCGCCATGCGATCCTCGACAAGAATGTCATCGTTCCCGACGGTGCTCAGATCGGCGTCGACATCGAGCGCGACCGCGAGCTCTACACCGTGAGCGAGGGCGGCATCGTCGTTCTCGGCAAGGGCCTCACGGCGGTCACCTGATGGGTGGCAGCTGATGGCGCGTGCTGTTGTCACCGGCGCCGGCCGCGGGCTCGGTGCTGCCATCGTCGAGCAGCTTCGTGCGGATGGCTACGACGTCACCGCCACGGACGTGTCCGGTGCCGATGTGCACCTGGATGTCCGCGATGCCGATGCCTGTCGTGCCCTTGCGCGTGCCGTGGACCCGGATGTGTGGATCAACAACGCCGGCGTGCTCGGGGCGGGGGATGCGGCAACGCAGCCTGACGACGTGATCGCCTCGGTCGTCGCGGTCAATCTCCTCGGCGTCATCCACGGCACTCGCGCGGCCGTGGAGGTGATGCGCGAGCGCGATGGGGGACGGGGCCGCGGGCACATCATCAACGTCGGGTCGCTGGCCTCGTGGGTGCCTGTTCCCGGCGAGTGCGTCTACGCCGCGACGAAGGCCGGCGTGCTCTCCTTCACCCTCGGGCTCGAGGGCGACCTGCGGGCGCGAGGCGTGACAGGAATCCGTTTCACGGTGCTGTGCCCCGACGGAATGCTCACACCGATGATCACCGACGTCATCGACGATCCCGCCGTGGCCATGACCTTCACCGGCCTGCGGCCAGTGACGCCCTCGGAGGTCGCGGAGGCGGCTGCGCGCGCACTGCGCCGCCCACGCCGGGTGGTGAGCGTGCCGCATTGGCGGGGTGCCCAGGTGCGCCTCATCGGGGCTGTGCCGGACCTGGTGCTCCGAGCTGCCCCGATCTTCAGGCGCCTGGGTCGGGCTCAGCAGGATCGAGTGAGGCGATCACTCGGATCTGGTCGACGCTGATGTCGGAGTCGGCGTAGAGCAGCGCATGGTCGCGTGCCTCCTCGCGCGCGGCAGCCTCGGTCAGGCGGGCGGTGCCGACCCAGCCGCACGTGCACGTCGGCAGCATGAATCGGTTGTTCCACGCGAGTGAAACCTGGTGCAGTGGCGGTCGAGTCCCGATCACGGGAGCACGCTAGGCCACGGTGATGACGCCTCCGTGATCACGGACTTAACTGCCGGTGAACGACCTCTCGGGGCCGGCGAAAGGAGGCTGTCGTAGCGTGATGGCATGCCAGAGGTCGAGATCGTGGACACCGGATCCCCGTGGATCGTCTCCCGCTCAATCGTGGTCCAGGCGCCTGCGGAGCGGGTGTTCGACCTCCTCGCGGATCCGCGGCGCCACTCGGACTTCGACGGGTCCGGATCGGTGCGAGGCGCCGTCTCCGGACCTGAGCGCCTCTCCCTGGGCGCGAAGTTCGGCATGGACATGCGGCTCCTCGTGCCCTACCGCGTGAGCAGCCAGGTCAAGGAGTTCGAGGAGGGGCGGCGGATTGCCTGGGCCCATATCGGCGGACACCGCTGGCGCTATGAGCTCCAGCCGATGCCCGACGGCAGCACGCTCGTCACCGAGACCTTCGATGCGACCACTGCGCGCTCAGCCCGGGCCCTGAAGCTGATGGATGCCTACAACCGCAATGCACGTGCGATCGAGGAGACCTTGCCGCGACTCGCCGCCCTGGCCGAGAGCGAGGGGCAATGACCACGGCCACCTACCAGGTCTCGGGCATGACGTGCGATCACTGCGTGCGGGCGGTGACGACCGAGCTGGTCCTGCTGCCCGGGGTGCGCAGCGTCGACGTGGATCTTGCCGGGGGCGCCGTGACCGTGACGAGCGATGGCCCCCTAGACCTGGATGAGGTCCGGGAGGCCATCGACGAGGCGGGCTACACCCTGCAGGACTAGAGCGGCAGGCGACGCCGCTGCCGATCAGCCGAAGCGGCCGGAGATGTAGTCCTCGGTGCGCGGGTCGTGCGGCGCGGTGAAGATTCGGCGGGTGGGGCCGTACTCCACGAGCCGGCCGTGGCGCACGCCGTTGGCATCGACGTCGGCCGTGAAGAACGCGGTGCGCTCGGAGACGCGAGCGGCCTGCTGCATGTTGTGGGTGACGATGACAATCGTGTAGTCCCTCGCCAGTTCCTTCATGAGGTCCTCGATCTTGGCCGTGGCGATGGGGTCGAGGGAGGCGCAGGGCTCGTCCATGAGGATGACCTCAGGCTTGACCGCGATGCACCTGGCGATGACGAGGCGCTGCTGCTGGCCGCCTGAGAGTGCGTACGCGCTCTTCTTGAGGTCGTCCTTGACCTCGTCCCAGAGGGCCGCGCGCGTGAGGCACTCCTCGACGAGGTCGTCCATGTTGACCTTCATGCCGTTGACCTTGGGGCCGTAGGCGACGTTCTCGTAGATCGACTTGGGGAAGACGTTGGGCTTTTGGAAGACCATGCCGATCCGCCTGCGCACCTCGATGGGATCGACCTCGGGGGCGTAGATGTCGAAGCCGTGGTAGGCCAGCAGGCCCTCGACCCTTGCGCCGGGGATGAGATCGTTCATCCGATTGAAGCTGCGCAGCAGGGTCGACTTGCCGCAGCCGGACGGGCCGATGAAGGCCGTGATCTCGTTGCGCCCGATCTGCATCGTCACGTCGCGCACGGCCTCGAAGTCGCCATAGAAGACCCGCACGTTGGCGAGGTCGAAGACGAGGTTGGAGACGGCCTCGGGAATCTCGGCTCCCTCGAGCACGGCGGAGACGTCCATGCGACCGGTCATGGCCATGTCGCTGGTCGACTGGGGGGCGTCGGGCTCGTGGATTTCGCTCATCGTCTCACTCATCTTGTCGTCTCACTCATCATGTCACCAGCGCTTCTGGGTGCGGTTGCGGATCAGGATCGCCACGGCGTTCATGGCCAGGAGGATCACCAGGAGGAGCACGATCGTGGCTGAGGCGAGCACCTGGAACTCCTCGCGGGAGTCCCGGGTCCAGTTGAAGATCTGGATGGGCAGGGTCGTATAGGCGGAGAAGGGCCCCGTGGGGTTGAAGGAGATGAAGGTCACGGCCCCGAGGAGAAGCAGGGGCGCCGCCTCGCCGATGGCGCGGGACAGCGCCAGGATCGTGCCCGTGGCCATGCCGGGGATGGCGGCAGGCATCGTCTGGCGCCAGGTGGTCTGCCACAGGGTCGCGCCCAGCGCGAGGGAGCCGTGGCGGATGTTCTGGGGCACCGCGCGCAGGGCCTCGCGGGTGGACACGATGATGACCGGCAGGACGAGCAGGGCAAGGGTGAGGCCCGCCGTGATCACGCTTTGGCCGAGGGCCAAGGCTCTGGCAAAGATCGCCAGGCCCAGGATGCCGTAGACGATTGACGGAACGGCAGCGAGATTCTGAATGTTGATCTCGACGAAGCGCGTGAAGCGGCTGGCCGGGTTGGCGTACTCCTCCATGTAGATGGCCCCGAGGAAGCCGACGGGGAGAGCGAAGAGCGCCGTGAACGCGATGACCCACAGGGTGCCGGTGATCGCGGACTGCGCTCCCGCCTGCTCAGGGCGCCGCAGCGACGGCATGTTCTCCCACAGGGCTGGAGTGAGGCGCGGCCAGCCCTTGATGGTGACGTAGGCGAGCAGGACGAAGAGGAAGATGATGCCGATGGCGAGGCAGATGAAGAGGATCCAGCGGAAGGTCTTGTCGGCGAGGGGCTGGCCCTTGCCCTCCAGGTCGACGGGTGCGGACTCAGGAGCTGGGGCCAGGGTCGCGCTCACTGGTAGGCCTGCCGATACTTGCGGACCAGGCGGATGCTGATCATGTTCATGAAGAAGGTGATCACGAAGAGGAGCAGGCCGACCGCGAAGATCGACTTGTACTCGATGCTGCCGGTGGCGACGTCGCCCGCGCCGGCCGCTGCGATGTAGGAGGTCATGGTCTGCATGCCCTCGAGCGGGTTGATCGTCATGTTGGGCTGCAGGCCGGCGGCGACGGTGACGATCATCGTCTCGCCGATCGCGCGGGAGATGCCCAGGACGAACGCCGCGACGATGCCGGACAGGGCGGCGGGCACGATGACGCGCAGGGCCACCTGCCGCTTGGTCGCGCCGAGGGCGTAGGCACCGTCACGCAGGCCCGCGGGCACGGCTGACATCGCGTCCTCGGACAGGGAGGCGATGGTGGGAATGATCATGATGCCCATGACGATGCCCGCGGACAGCGCGTTGAAGACCTGGATGCCCGGGAAGATGGGCTTGAGCACGAACACGGTGATGAACTCGAGGGCGAAGAACCCGAAGACCACCGTCGGGATGCCTGCGAGGACCTCCAGCGTCGGCTTGAGGATCTTGCGGGCGCGAGGCCGGGCGTACTCGGAGAGATAGATCGCGCTGCCCAGGCCGAGTGGGATGGCGATGAGGACGGCGATGATCGTGATCGTCATCGTGCCCACGATGAGCGGGAGCACTCCGAACTGCGGATTCGCGAAGAGCGGGGTCCACGTCGTCGTGAAGAGGAACTCGGTGAGCGCCACCTCGCCGAAGAACTCCAGCGACGGGATGAGGACCGAGATCACGATCCCGAAGGTCGTGAGGATGGAGACGGCGGCCGCGGCGAAGAGGATGCCGCGGATGATCTTCTCCCCGTAGCGCGGCTTCGTCTGCCGCAGGGGGTTGAGGCCCCCTGCGGCAGACTCGACCAGCGTCGTGCTCATAGAGCAAACCTAGCGATCGCTCGACCGGGCCGCTCAGGAGCCCAGCAGGGCTGCGTAGTCGGACTGGAGCTTGGCCTTCTGCTCCTCGTTGAGCGGGATGAAGAGCGCATCGGCCGCGATCGTGGCGTCATTGGCGACGTAGAAGTCGAAGAACGCCTTGACCTCGGGCTTGGCGAGTGCCTGCTTGGACGGGTAGATGAAGAGCGGGCGCGAGAGCGGCGTGTAGGTGCCGTCCTGGGCCGTCTCCACGCTCGGGGCGACGCAGCCGGCGCCGCTGTCGATCTGCACGGCGGTGAGCTTGTCGGCGTTCTCCTCGAAGTAGGTGAAGCCGAAGTATCCCAGGCCGCCCTCAGAGCCGCTCACGCCCTGCACGGTGACGTTGTCGTCCTCGGTCGGGGTGTAGTCGGTGCGGCTGGCACCTTCCTCGCCGTTGATGGCATCGGTGAAGTAGTCGAACGTGCCCGAGTCGGTGCCCGCGCCGAAGAGCTGGAGGGGGACATCGGGGAAGTCCGGGCGGACCTGGTTCCAGTTATTGACCGTCGAGCCGGGTGCCCAGATCGCGCCGAGCTCCTCGACGGTAAGGCATGTCGCCCAAGTGTTCGCCTTGTTGACGACCACGGTGAGGGCGTCGACCGCGACCTGCAGTTGTGCGTATTGAATGCCGGCTGCCTCGCATGCGGCCGCTTCCTCTTCCTTGATCGCGCGGGATGCGTCGTTGGCGTCGGTCTCGCCGCGGCAGAACTTCTCGAAGCCGCCGCCCGTGCCCGATGAGCCGACGGTGACCTGCACGCCCGGATTGGCGGCCATGAAGTCCTCGGCCGCGAGCGCGGTGAGGGGGTAGACGGTCGAGGAGCCGTCGATGCGGACCGATCCCGTGAGATTGGGGTCGCCCGAGGCGCTGGAGTCGCTGCTGGAGCCACCGCCGCAGGCGGCGAGCACGAGGGCGCTGGAGATGGCGAGTGCCGCGATGGCGGCGGTGCGGGTGCGAGTCACCCTGGTCCTCCTGTGAGTCGATTGCATGGTCTCGATGACCGGACGACTCGAAACCTAGGAAACCAGGATGACCCCGGAGCGGGGCCAAGGTGAACTCCAGGTGAACGAATCCTGACGGCTGACTGAATCGTTGCCAGGTCAGTCGCGCGAGACGGCGTGGTGCTCGACCGCGAGGACGGTCGGCTCCTCGGCGTCCTCGGCGAAGTGGCGGTGGACGACGAGGAATCCCCCGGGGGAGAGCTTGGGGTCGAGGTCGAGCGGCCCCGTGATGCGCAGGCCGGCGATCGCCTCGACGAGCGCCGGCAGGAGCGGGCGGTGGGTGCACACGACGAGGGGACGCGGGTCCAGCAGCAGCTCCTGCATGCGTCGCACGGCGCGCTTGGGCTTCTCGGCGTAGGACTCCTCGCTCAGGGCGGGCTCGAGCTGGACCTCGGTGTCGACGGACTTGGCGTAGCGCTTGACGGTCTCGCGGCAGCGGGTGGCATCGGAGGAGTGGACGCGCTCGATTCCGTACGCCGAGATCATGGGGACCAGCGCCTTGGCCTGCGAGCGGCCCTTGCCCGACAGCGGGCGGTCGGCGTCGACCTTGCCCTTGAAGTCCGCGCGCTTGAGGGCCTGGGTGTGGCGCAGGAGGATCAGGGGGCTGCTGGGCGGCAGGGCGACGGCCTCGCGCACGAGGTCGGCATCGCGCGGGTAGGTGAGCGCGGCCGCAGCCTTGTCGGCGGGAAGCCACTCGACCGCCTCGACCTCATCGTCCGGTGCGAAGCCCTCGTCGGAGCCCACTCGGGCGGCCCAGTAGTCGACGACCTTGGGCGACCCCAGGGCGACGTACTCCTGGCGAGCCAGGGGCGGCCCGAGCACCGGGACGATGCCGGTCTCCTCGTCGCACTCCCGCACGGCCGCCACGACGGGATGCTCGCCGGGCTCGAGCTTGCCCTTGGGCAGGGACAGGTCGGCGCGAAGCCCCCGGTGGATGACCGCGATCTCCGGGCCCTGGGGGGTGTCGCGTACGACGACCACGCCCGCGGCCCGCACGACCTCCGAGTCGGTCATGACCCGATTCTGACCTACGAATGTGAACAGGGGGGCAGGAGTGCCGAATCCCCCAGGTCGGCAGGCTGGGGCGAGGCGTGCCCTCAGGCAACCCCGGCCCGGTGGGCCGCCCTGCGCACGCTCGGCCACAGGTCGAGGAAGGCCCGCCGATCGGCCATCTCCGCCGTCTCCTCGATGGCGAGCAGACGGCCCAGGGCGAAGGCGGCAGAGGGTTCGGCGTCAGGAGCCAGGGCGCGCAGCGTCGCCTGCGCGACGTGGGCGTCCTGGTGGTGCCCGAGGACCTCGGTGACATCCGCCAGGCGATCGGCGAGACGACTCATGTCGTGGCCCAGGACCGGCGCGATGGCGTCGGCGGAGTAGCGCGCGCGTTTGGCCGCGATCCGGGCCTCGTGCCACACGGTGCTCGCCGTGTCGATCTCCAGCCCCGCCACGTGTCGGTCGAGGCGCCGGAAGGCCTTGGCCACGAGCGGCGGCAGGGCGTCCTCCGCAGGGTGGGCGGCGCGCTCATCGAGCGGAGGCCGGCGTACGCCCTCGACCAGGGACTCAAGGAGCGCGACGTAGCGGGGGGAGTCCACGACGCTCCTGACCTCTCCGGCGGCCTGCGTCATCTGCTGCGCAAGGGCGGAGTCGATGACGGCCCGCGCTCGAGCGGAGTCGACCTCATCGAGTTCGGTGGCGTGCGCGTCGAGGCGCTCGCGCAGCACCTCGGTGTCGCGTGCAGCGCCCAGCCCCGACGCCATCCACCCGAGTTCGGTGCGCAGATGGCGAGCCCATTCCCGATCGAGTAGGGGTTCGAAGGCCTTCAGGCCGCTGCGCAGCCGGCGCGCGCTCACGCGCATCTGATGCACGGCGTCGGGCAGGTCGCGCCGCAGGAGCAGGTCGGCGAGCAGCAGGCGACGGCAGTGCAGGGCGAGGTAGGCGCGCACCACGTCCCCGGCCGGTGCGCTCGGCTCGGGCCAGGCCATCTCGGCCACGTCGGGGGGTACGGCGGCCCGCGGGCCCAGGGCCGCACCTGCCTTGCTCATGGTGCCGGGCACCGCTCCCGCGGCCACCAGGGCATCGCCGATCCGCCGCAGCAGTGCCATGTCCGGGGGATCCGTCAGCGCCTCGGCCTCGATCTCGCGGAAGCGGGTGGCGCCCTGCTCGCCCTCCATGACCGACACGGTGTCGTCCACGACCTCGACAACGGGTGACCCGGCGCGATCGAGAGCGACGCGGGGGGTGCGCTCGGTCTGCAGCGCCGCGACCGGTCCGAGCGCGGCTCCGCGAGCGAAGGCCGTGACCAGTCGCGCGAGGCTGTCCGGGAGCCGGTCGGACAGGGGCGCGCGCACCTCGTCGCGCACGCCCTCGCCCGCTCCTTGGACGGGGAGCTTCAGATGCCAGCCCTCGTCGGGCCCGCCCTCGCGGCGGCGCAGCGTGATGCCCCAGCGGAACAGGCGCAGGTCAGGGGTGTCGTAGTAGACATTGGACATCGTGAACGTCGGGCGGGTCTCGATGCGCGCGATGCCCGGCAGTGCTGCGAGGTCCGGCAGGGTGAAGGAGCCGGTCACGCGGAACTTCAGTTCGACCTCGCGATGGGAGGCGCTCACACTCGTCTGCTCACACCAGACGACCGCGGGTGCGGTGCACCTCGATGAGCGTCTCCTGGAGGTCCCGGAGCGGCTGGCCGTCGGGAGCGGTCAGGCGGCGCTGCCAGGTGCCGTCCGAGCGCAGGTCCCACGCGGCGGTGCCGGGGTCAAAGGCCAGGACGAAGAGTGCGTCGATCTCTGCCACCTGGTCGGGGCTCTTCAGGCTCACCAGGGTCTCGACTCGGCGGTCGAGATTGCGGTGCATCAGGTCGGCGGAGCCGATCCATACCTCGGTGTCGCCGTCATTGCAGAACTCGTAGACGCGCGAGTGCTCGAGGAAGCGACCGAGGATGCTGATCACCTGGATGTTGTCGCTCAGGCCGGGTACGCCGGGCCGCAGGGCGCAGATGCCGCGCACCCACACCTTGACGGGAACACCGGCCTGGGACGCGCGGTAGAGCGCGTCGATCGTGCGCTCGTCCACGACCGAGTTGGCCTTGAATCGGATACCGGACGCGCGCCCCGCGCGCGCGTGCTCGATCTCGCGATCGATGCGCTCGATGAGTCCGGTGCGGATCGAGTGGGGGGCGACCAGCAGGCGGTGGTAGTCGGTGTTCATCGAGTAGCCGGAGAGCACGTTGAACAGGTCCGACACGTCCTCGCCGACCTGGTCGTCGCAGGTGAAGAGGCCGAAGTCCTCGTAGAGGCGGGCCGTCTTGGGGTGGTAGTTGCCGGTGCCGAGATGGCAGTAGCGACGCAGGCGGTCGCCGTCGTCGCGGACCACCAGCGATAGCTTGCAGTGGGTCTTGAGCCCGACGAGGCCATAGACGACGTGGACGCCAGCCTCCTCGAGCTTCTTGCCCCAGTCGATGTTGTTCTGCTCGTCGAAGCGCGCCTTGATCTCGACCAGGGCGAGCACCTGCTTGCCGTTGCGGGCGGCCTCGATGAGCGCCTGCACGATCGGCGAGTCGCCGCTCGTGCGGTAGAGCGTCTGCTTGATGGCGAGGACGTGCGGGTCGACCGCGGCCTGCTCGAGGAAGAGCTGCACGCTCGTGGAGAACGAGTCGTAGGGATGGTGGACGAGGACGTCCTTCTCGCGCACCTCGGCGATGACGTCGGGCGCGGACGCCGACTCGACCTCGGCGAGCGCGCGGCTCGTGCGGGGCACGAAGCTCGGCTGCTTGAGGTCGTCGCGGTCCACGCCGTAGAGCGACCACAGGCCGGTGAGGTCGAGCGGGCCGGGGAGGCGGAAGACCTCGGGCTCGCTGACGTCGAGTTCCTCCATGAGGAGCTCGAGGACATGCGGGTCGATGGAGCTCTCCACCTCGAGGCGCACGGCGGGGCCGAAGCGGCGGCGCGAGAGCTCCCGCTCGAGTGCCTTGAGGAGGTTCTCGGCGTCGTCCTCCTCCACCTCGACGTCCTCGTTGCGGGTCACCCGGAAGGTGTGGTGCTGGAGGATGTCCATCCCGGGGAAGAGGTCGTCCAGGTGCGCTGCGATGACGGACTCCAGCGGCACGAAGCGCTGCGCGTCCACGCGGACGAAGCGCGGGAGCGACGGTGGCACCTTGACGCGCGCGAAGAGCTCGGTGCCCGTGACGGGATTGCGCACGACGACGGCGAGATTGAGCGACAGCCCGCTGATGTAGGGGAAGGGATGGCTCGGGTCGACCGCAAGCGGCGTGAGCACCGGGAACACCCGCTGGTCGAAGAACGCGTCGAGCTCGGTCCGCTCGTCTGCGCTGAGCGACGCCCAGTCGAGGATCTGCACGCCGTGCGCCGCGAGCGCGGGTCGGACCTGGTCGCGGAAGATCGTGGCCTGCTGCAGCTGAAGCAGGTGCGCGCGGCTCCAGATCGACTCGAGGACCTCCCGGGGCGTGAGCCCGCTGGCTGCGCGTACGGCGATCCCGGTGGCGATGCGGCGCTTGAGGCCGGCGACCCGCACCATGAAGAACTCGTCGAGGTTGCTCGCGAAGATGGCGATGAACTTCGCGCGCTCGAGCACGGGCAGCTCGGGGTCCTCCGAGAGCTGAAGGACGCGCTCGTTGAAGGCGAGCCAGGACAGCTCTCGGTCGAGGAAGCGATCGGGCGGGAGCGGGCCCGCCTCCGCTTCGACAGCGGCCACAGCGGCCTCGTCCAGCTCGACCTCGGCCTGGGGAAGGTGGGCCTGGGGAGCATCGGTGGACATGGCTCCATGGTCCCACAGGGCGGGTGAGCCCCACGTGGCCTTCGGATGACGTCTGGGTGCGGTGGAGCGAATCAGGCGCGACGGTAGAGGACGTCGGTGTCCCAGTGGGTGAAGCCCAGGCTGGAGTAGAGGGCGATGGCGGGAGTGTTGGCGGCGTCGACGTAGAGCATCGCCTGGGGCAGTCCGCGGGCGGCCAGCAGCCGCAGCCCCGCGACGAGCAGGGCGCGGCCGAGCCCGGTCCCCTGCTGCGCCGGATCGACGCCGATCACGTAGACCTCGCCCAGGGCCTCGTGTCCGTGGCCGTGGGAGTGGTCGACGCCTTCTGCGTGCAGGCGCGCGTGATCGTCATCGCCGTGGGGATGGTCCCCGCCGTGGACCTTGGTCCAGTGGAAGCCGGCGATGTCGCCCCGCGCATCGGTGGCGACCAGGAAGCCGGAGGGGTCGAACCAGGACTCAGAGATGCGCCGCTCGAGGTCCTCCGCTGTCCAGCCGCCCTGGTCGGGCAGGTCGGCGAATGCCGCTGCGTTGACGGCGAGCCATGCCTCATCGTCGATGCCGGGCAGGAAGGTCCGCAGTCGCATGCCTTCAGGCATCGGCACATCGGGCAGGGGTGACATCAGGGAGCGGCGCATCTGCCACAGCACGCGCGCGCGCGTGAAGCCGAGACCCTCGGCGACCCCACGCGCCGCGTCGCTCTCGCCGTGCGCCCACAGCCGAAGGCCGCGGCCGGGCGCGTCGCCCTCGCTCACGACGACGAGCTCACTCACCAGGGCATGCCCCAGCCCATGTAGTCGGGCCGATGGCGCGACGACCATCTCGGCGCTGGGGCCCTCGACGAGGTCGGTCACGTCCAGGTGCGCGTAGCCGACCAGGCGGCCGTCGTCGGCGCGGGCGAGCAGATGCCGCACCTGAGCATCCCCGCCGTGGCGCAGGTGGAGCATCACGTGCTCGGAGATCGGCGTCACCTTGTCGTGCCGCGTCGCATCGTCGACGAGATCGAAGACATCGAGGACATCCGCGCGCTCGAGGCGGTCGCGGACCTCGATCTTGATCATCCGCCGGCCCGGCTGTCTACCGAATCCTCGGCATCCAGGGTCGAGACGGTCGCGTCGTCCGGTCGCGCCGGGACGAAGCGGTATCCGACGTTGCGCACCGTGCCGATGAGTGCCTCGTGCTCGGGTCCGAGCTTCGCCCGAAGGCGCCGCACGTGGACGTCGACGGTGCGCGTGCCTCCGAAGTAGTCGTAGCCCCAGACTTCCTGGAGCAACTGCGCGCGACTGAAGACCCGCCCGGGATGCTGGGCGAGATAGCGCAGCAGCTCGAACTCCTTGAAGGTCAGGTCAAGGGTGCGCATGCGCACCTTCGCGACGTAGCCCGCCTCGTCGATGGACAGGTCGCCGCTGCGGATCTCGCCGGGTGACTCCTCGGGCTGTGCGTCGAGCTTGGCCACCGCGAGGCGCAGGCGTGCCTCGAGCTCGGCGGGCCCGCATGTGTCGACGACGAACTCGTCGATGCCCCAGTCGCGCTGCAGGGCGGTGAGCCCGCCCTCGGTGACGATGACGATGAGGGGGTGCTCGATGCCGGTCTGGCGGATGAGGCGGGTCAGGCTGCGCACATGAGGCAGGTCGCGCCGGCCATCGACGAGCACCGCGTCGCAGGGGGGTGCGTCCAGCAGTGCGGTGGCCTGCGCGGGGAGGATGCGCACGGCGTGGGGGAGCAGGCTGAGCGCCGGCAGGACCTCCACGGAGGGCTCCACCGCCTGGGTGAGCAGCAGCAGGCGCACTACGGGAGGATACCGACCCGTGACCGAGGTGCTTCCCGATGGGACCGATGGGGCCGAAGGGGTCGGCAGGCACCGCATCCCGCTGCCGCCGCAGGCCCAGCCCCTCTCGCTGACAAGCCCGGACGGCATCGCGCTCGTCGCCATGCACCTGCCGCATCCCACGAGTCGCACGGCACTGGTCGTCGCGCACGGCTTCGGCGGTGCGCACGACCAGGAGCGCGTCGAGCGGATCGCACGCATCCTCAGCGATGACGCCGCCGTCGTCGCGGTGACGCAGCGCGGCCACGGCGACTCCGACGGCATGACCACGCTGGGCCATCGCGAGCCACTCGACGTCGAAGCAGCGGTCGAGTGGGCGCGCCAGGCGGGATACGACCGGGTCGTCACCATCGGCTTCTCGATGGGCGCCGCGGTCGTCCTGCGTCACGCGGCACTCCTCGGCCCGGGGTCCAGTGATGCCGTGGTCGCGGTGAGTGGCCCGGGGTACTGGTTCTACCGCGGCACGACCCCCATGCGTTGGCTGCATCGAGGCATCGCCACGGCCGCGGGCCGCGCGTACATCCGCACTGTCCTCGGCACGCGTGTCGACCCCAAGCCATGGCCCGAACCGCCGCCCATGCCTCCGGCCGAGGCCGCGGCACGCGTGCGTGACCACGGGATCGACCTGCTCATCGTCCACGGTGATGCCGATGGTTTCTTCCCCCTCGACCATCCCCGTGCCCTGCACGAGGCGGCACCCGGCTCCCAACTCTGGATCGAGCCGGGCTTCGGGCATGCCGAGGGAGCGATCGAGGAGTCGCTCGTACGGCGCATCGGCGCATGGGCGGGGCGAGCGCAGCCGCCCCTGTCGGGCTAGGCTGGCGACATGCTCGAGATCGTCTTCACAGGACTCCTGGTCCTCGCGATCATCTTCATCACGTGGTTCTCGGGCTACGTCGTCTACAAGCTCTTCAAGGGACAGGGCTAGGTGTCCATCTCGGACCTCCCCGAGGAGCTGATCCCGCTCTCCTGGCTCATCGGCCGCTGGGCCGGGGTCGGACTCGGGCAGTACCCCACGATCGAGGACTTCCGCTTCGGCCAGGAGGTTTCCTTCATCACTGACGGCCGCCCCTTCCTCTCCTACGCATCGCGCAGCTGGCTTCTCGACGACGACGGCGAGAAGGTCCGCCCCCTCGCGCTCGAGACGGGCTTCTGGCGTCCGCGTCCCGATGGCGAGGTCGAGGTGATGCTCGCGCACCCGACCGGCTATTCCGAGCTCTGGCTCGGCAGTCATGAGGTGTTGGGCATCGAGGACGCGCGCATCACCAGTGCTCGTGCGACGCTGCGCACCGACGTGATCGCGGCCTCGCCGAGCGCCAAGCCTTACGCCGCGGGGGAGCGGCTCTATGGACTGGTCAACGATGAACTGATGTGGACCTTCGACATGGCGGCCGTCGGCGAGCCGATGACCAACCACCTCTCCGCGCGCCTGCGCCCGGCGGACTGAGGGGCGGGCCCGTGGACTGGGACGAGCGCCTCCACGCCCGCGGCTATCGCGTCACCCCGCAGCGCACCCTCGTGCTCGCCGCGGTCAACGACCTTGGCCACGCCACCCCGGAAGAGATCCTCGTCCGCGTGCAGGCGGAGGCGCCCAAGGTCAACCTGTCCACCGTCTACCGCACCCTCGAGGTGCTCGAGGACGTCGGTCTCGTCACCCATGCCCACCTCGGTCACGGATCTCCGACGTACCACTCGGTCGACGACGACGTGCACATCCACCTGGTCTGCCGCTCGTGCGACGGCATCGAGTCCATCCCTGCGGGCGTCGCGCGCGACTTCCTCGAGGCCCTCGACCGCGAGCACGGCTTCTCGACCGACATCGGCCACATGGCGATCCACGGGGTCTGCCGCGACTGCCGGGAAGGCGCGCGACATGGCTGACGTTGTCGCGGACGTGAGTCGCCATCCCAGCCCCGCGCTCGGCCTGCCCGGCGCCTGCCCCCCACCGGATGGCTCCCCCGACGAGGGCGTGCCCTGGCACTACGGCGATCCGCACGCCGAGCAGCGACGCCTCGCGGCGGGAGAGGGGGCGGTCGACCTGTCGCACCGCGGGGTCATCACCGTCACCGGTCCCGATCGACTCACGTGGCTGCACAGCCTCACCACCCAGCACCTCGAGGCGCTCGCGCCCGGATCCTCCGCGACGGCGCTCGTCCTCAGCCCGCACGGTCACGTGGAGCACGAGCTGCACCTCGCCGACGACGGCACCACGACCTGGATCACTGTCGAGCCCGGCACTGCCCCGGCGCTCGTGGCCTACCTCGAGTCGATGCGCTTCATGCTGCGCGTCGAGGTGGCCGATGCGAGTTCCGACTGGGCTGTCGTGTGGCAGCCCGTGCGCGAGTCGCACCCCGATCGCGTCACCTGGCTGGTGCCCGCCGACATGGCCGGTGCCGGAGCGACCGACGCGGGAAGCGATCGTGGCGGAGATGCGTCGAAGTACGTCGACCGTCGGCCCGACGTGCTCATCGGTCGCGAGGTGATCGTCCCTTGGCAGGAACTCCTCGCGGAACTCGGCGAGCAGCCCGCGGGCACGTGGGCCCTCGAGGCCCTGCGCGTCGCCGCAGCGGTGCCCAGGCTCGGCAGCGAGACCGATCACCGCACGCTCCCGCACGAGGTCGGCTGGATCGGTCCCGCGGTGCACCTGGCGAAGGGCTGCTACCGCGGCCAGGAGGCCGTCGCGCGCGTGCACAATCTCGGCGCTCCACCGCGCCGACTGGTGCTGCTCCACCTCGACGGCGGCGCGGAGGCTCTCCCGGCGCACGGCGACCCCGTGCTGCTCGGCGACCGCGAGATCGGCTGGGTCGCCTCGTCGGCCCGCCACTTCGAGCTGGGTCCCATCGCCACCGCCGTCATCAAGCGGTCCGTCGACCCTGCGGCCGACCTCGTCGTACGCGCGGAGTCCGGCGATATCGCCGCTGGCCAGGAGCCGGTCGTCCTCGTCCGCTGATGTCAGTCGACGTCGATGATGATCGTCGTCGGCCCGTCGTTCACCAGGCTCACCCGCATGTCCGCGCCGAAGCGGCCCGTCGCGACATGGGCGCCGCGCGAGCGCAGCTCGTCGGCCACCACGGCGACGAGCGGCTCCGCCACCGGGCCGGGCGCGGCGGCATCCCACGTCGGGCGGCGTCCCTTGCGAGTGTCGGCATAGAGCGTGAACTGCGAGACGACGAGCACCGGCAGTCCGAGGTCGGACGCGGACACCTCCCTGGCGCCGCCGGGTGCCGCGCACGCCTCGAAGCGGCTCGCATCGAAGATCCGCAGGTCGTAGGCCTTCTGTGCGAGCCGGCGCGCGATGGACTCATCGTCGGTGTGCGTGACTCCCACGAGCATGAGCAGGCCCGGGCCGTCGATGCGCCCCACCTCCTCGCCGGCGACGACGACATCGGCCCCGTCCACGCGCTGGATCACGGCTCGCATGCACGCACGGTAGCGAGCGCACGTGCCCGCGACGGCACCCCACCGCTGACCTGACAGGATGCGCGCGTGAGCGAGGTCCTGGTCGAGGTTCGCCGCGGTGGTGTCGTCGAAGGCGTTCACCGCGGCCACGCGGTCGTGCTCGCACCGGATGGCTCCGTCGAGCGTGCGTGGGGGGACCCGCACGCGAGGATCCTGCCGCGCTCCTCCAACAAGCCCGCGCAGGCGACGGCCATGGTGGGCGCGGGCCTCGCCCTCGACGGCGAGCTCCTCGCGCTGGCCTGCGCCTCGCACAGCGGCGAGGACTTCCATCTCGAGGGGGTACGCCGCATCCTCGCCCAGGCCGGCCTCGACGAGTCGAGGCTGCTCACTCCACCGGAACTGCCGATCGACGACGTCGAGCGACTGCGGGTCCAGGTGTCCGGCGGGGAGCCCACGTCGGCGCTCATGAACTGTTCGGGCAAGCACGCGGCCATGCTGCTCACCTGCGCGGTCAACGACTGGTCCCTCGCGGACTACACCGATCGGGAGCACCCCCTCCAGGTCGCGATCCGCCGTGAGATCGCCGAGCGTGCGGGCGAGGAGCCGTGGGCGGTGGCCGTCGACGGCTGCGGGGCGCCTGTCTTCGGGCTGAGCGTCACCGGGCTCGCACGCCTGGGTGCCCGCGTCGCGACCGCGGATGACGCGCCCGCCCGTCGCGTCTCCTCGGCCATGCGCGAGCACGCCGAGTGGGTGGCCGGCACCCGCCGCGACGCCGCCGCCCTGCAGCGCTCCCTCGCCGGCTCGCTCGTCAAGGAGGGCGCCGAGGCGGTCTACCTGGTCGTGCTAGCCGATGGGCGTTCCATCTCGCTCAAGATCGAGGACGGATCGGGTCGTGCTCGGCCCGTCGCGATGGCGGGCATCCTCCGGTCGATCGGGATCGACAACGAGGTCATTGCCGAGCAGTCGCGTCAGGTGCTCCTCGGCGGCGGGCGCCCCGCGGGAGAGATCGTCTCGGTGGTCGGCTGACCATGGCGGAGCTGCGCCGCGTCCTCGGCGTGCGGGGAGCGGCTGTCGTCGGGCTCGGTGCCATGCTCGGCACGGGGGTCTTCGCCGCGTGGACCCCGGCGGTCGGGCTCGCGGGCAGCGCACTGCTGGTCGCCCTCGGCCTGGCCGCGCTGGTGGCGGCCCTCAATGCGTCCTCGACGGCGTCCCTCGCGCGCGTGCTCCCGCAGTCCGGCGGGGCCTACGCCTACGGGCGCGCCTACCTCTCCCGCCCGGCGGGAGTCCTCGCCGGCTACGCCTTCGTCCTCGGCAAGGCCGCCTCCGCGGGTGCCGCGGCGCTCACCATCGGCGCATATGCCTGGCCCGGCCAAGCACGCGTCGTCGGGCTGGTCGCGGTCCTGCTCGCCCTGGGCCTGGACCTGCGCGGCATCGTCAAGTCGGTCCGCGTGACGGCCGCCCTCGTGGCCTTCGTGCTCGTGGTGCTCGCCACGCTGGCCGTGGCCTCACTTGCCCTTGCGCCGTCGGCCGCCGCGGGATCGGCGCAACTCCCGACCGTCTCGGGCCTGGGCGTCATCGCGGCCGCAGGCATCCTCTTCGTCGCCTTCGCCGGCTATGCGCGCATCACGGTGCTCGGGGAGGAGGTGCGCGATCCTGCGCGCACGATCCCGCGGGCGATGATCGTGAGCTTCGCGATCATCATCGTCGTCTACGCCGTGCTGGGAGTGGTCGTCCTGCGCGCAGTCTCCGGCGGCCTGACACTCTCCGCTGCGCCACTGGAGAGCATCGCTGCTGAGGTCGGGTCGAGCGCCCTCGACGTCCTCGTGCGTGTCGGGGCGGTCGTCGCGGCAGGGGCCGTGCTGCTGTCGCTCATCGCCGGCATCGGGCGCACCCTGTTCGCCATGGGCCGCGGGGGCGATGCGCCGCGCGCATTGGATCGGGTATCCGAAGGGACCCGGGTGCCCGCGCGGGCCGAGATCACGGCCGCCGCACTGGCCGCCGCGGTCGTCCTCGTCGGCGGCATCGGCTTCGCCCTCGCCCTGTCCGCCGCGCTCATCCTCACGTACTACGGCGTGGCCCACGTGGCCGTGCTGGCCCGAGTCCGCAGGGGGGACTTCCCCCGCGCCCTGGGTGTGACGTCGGCCCTGGGGCTCGCGGGCTGCCTCGTCGTCGTGGGTGGGCTCCTGGCGGCCGCGGGCGACCTCCTCCCCGGGTGACCGACGTCACGCTTGCTCCCGCTAGCGTTCCGCTTGCAATTGCAAGCACTTGGGAGCACCATGGAGGCATGGCACGCATCGAGGCGCTCGGGGACTACATCCGCGAGCAGCGCGACCAGGCTCAGATGTCCGTCCGGCAGCTCGCCGCGGCGGCGGGGGTGTCCAATCCCTACCTGAGTCAGATCGAGCGCGGCCTGCGTCGCCCGAGCGCTGACATCCTCAATCGACTTGCCGGCGCCCTGCGCATCTCGGCCGAGACGCTCTACGTCCAGGCCGGGATCCTCAGCGAAGACGATCGACCGGAGGCGAGTCTCTCCGTGGTCGACGCGATCGCTGCCGACACCAGCCTGACCGAGGCGCAGCGGCGCACGCTGCTGGAGATCTACCGGGCCTTCCAGGCCGAGAACCGCGCCGGGGAGACCCCCCGGGACTCACGAGAGGACATCGCATGAGCACGCCCGAGACCCACAAGGTCACCGCTGCCCAGACGGCGGCTGCCAAGAAGCCCGCTGCCAAGAAGTCGACGGAGAAGGCCAAGCCCAAGAACGCTGTCGCCGCCGCGCGCGCGACGACCGCCAAGGCTGCCGCGACTGCCAAGGACACCACCAGCAAGGCCGCGACGTCCGCCAAGGCCACCACCATCAAGGCTGCGACGACGGCCAAGGAGACCACGGCCAAGGCTGCGACGACGGCCCAGCAGGCGGTCAACAATGTCGCGCCGCGGACGGTCCCCTTCACCTCCATCGAGATCCCGGCGATCGAGATCCGGTCCTTTGAGATGCCGAAGTTCGACACGCCCTCGGTGGTCGCAGATGTCATCGAGTCCGTGCAGGAGAGCGTCGTCTCCGTTCCCGAGACGGCCAGCCGTGCGTGGCACCAGGTCACCGACCTTGGTCGCGATGCCCGCGAGCAGGCCCATGACCTGGCCGCCGATGCCCGCGAGCGCGCCGTGCGCCTGGCTCGCGAGGCGAAGTCGACCGCTACGTCGGTCGCCACCGAGGCCAAGGCGACCGCGTCCAGCGTCGCCCACGGTGCGGAGCGCACCGTCGTCCTCGTCCGCGAGGCCGTCGGCATCTAGGTCTCGGGCAACCGAGTCACCCACCGGCACAGCATCACCCACCGGCACAGCGCGCCCCGCCTGCGGAATGCAGGCGGGGCGCGTACGTTGGAGGGATGTTCGATCTCACCCAGAACCTCGTCATCACCGTCCTGTGGGTCGTCTTCGGGGTGGTGAAGATCTGGGCGTTCGTCGACTGCGTCCGCCGCCCCGCCCAGGCCTTCCCGGCGGTGGGTCGCGTCTCCAAGCTGCTGTGGCTGCTGCTCACCGGCATCGCGATGCTCACCGGCCTCATCCCGGGCCTCACGCTCGGCATCATCGGGATCGCCGGCATCGTCGTGGCGCTCGTCTACCTCTTCGACGTCCGCGTGCGCATCGCCGAGATCACGAGCTAGCTCACGGCTCGATCACTTCCACTCGCTGCCCTCGGGCATGTAGCCGTGCTCCTGCCACATCCACAGG